>JBKJOK010000172.1:0-9331 GCA_046595595.1 Candidatus Limnocylindrales bacterium | reverse complement strand
GAGAGGGAAGGGATCGTCCGTTGCAGAAGTTCTCGTCGCAGGGGTTCAGGATCGTCATGGTCCTGGCTGTCGTTGTCAGCTCCGGTCTCTTCACCGGACTTGCCCAGCGCTGGTCGTAGAACCCACACCGTCCTGTCGACACCGCACTCATCCGGCGGGCCTCCGACCGCCACCCTCTCGCTCCCGATGAGCCGTCCGTCCTCCTACGGACGGCTCTTCGATTCCGGGCCCGGATCGCGCTTCTCGCGCAGGACGCTGCGGAGGACGAACGCGACGTTGGCCGGCCGCTCGGCCAGGCGACGCATGAAGTACGGATACCACTGGGTCCCGAACGGCACGTAGACGCGGACGCCGAAGCCGGCCCGGACGAGACGCTCCTGGAGGTCGCGCCGAACGCCGTACAGCATCTGGAACTCGAACCGGTCGGGGGCGATGCCCTGTTCCCGGACGAAGGCCACGGCCCGGGCGATCAGGCGTTCGTCGTGGGTCGCGATGCCGGGGAACGTGCCGTTGCGCATGAGGCGCTCCATCAGGCTCGCGTAGGCCGCATCGACGTCGGTCTTGTCGGGATGGGCGACCGCGGCCGGCTCGACGTAGGCGCCCTTGCACAGCCGGATCCGGGCCTGCTCACCAACGAGCCGGTCCACGTCGGCTGGACTCCGTCGAAGCGCCGCCTGGATCACGACCCCGGAGTCGCCCCGTCCGGCGTTGATCGGCCGCAGCTCGCGCCACAGGGCGAGGGTCGCGTCGGTGGTGGCGTGGTCCTCCATGTCGATCCGGACGAACGCGTCGTGCTGGGCGGCCCGCTCCATGATCCGGCGCACGTTCGCCCGGCAGGTGTCGCCCTCGAGACCGAGGCCCATCTGGCTGAGCTTGACGCTGACGTTCCGATCCAGGCCGCGGGCGGCCAGGGCGTCGAGTGCGGCGAGGTACTCGTCGGCGGCGGCGGTCGCGGCATCGGCCGACGTGACCGCTTCGCCGAGGACGTCGACCGTGGTCCGCAGGCCGGCTGAGCGGAGGGCCTCGAGCGCGCCGAGCGCCTCGTCGAGCGTCTCGCCGGCGACGAACCGGGCGACCATCCCGCGCGTGACCGGCAGGCGGGTCGCGAGCCGGCCGAGCGAGCGGCGCCGGGAGAGCCAGAGCAACGACGTGCGCATGGCGCGCTCGGCGGCGGAGCTCACGACGGACGGGACGGCCACGGCTCGATGGTAGCGGCTCGGCAGGCTCGCTCGGGACGACCGGCCCGGCGGACCCGGGCCGGGGAGCGGCGGGGTCGGCAGCCCGGGTCCGCTAGGATCGGTCGGTGGACATCCCCGATCTCGGCTCCGACCTGTTCGGCGTCGTCGCCCGGACCGCGATCGTCTACGTCGCCCTCGTGGTCGCGTTCCGCGTCCTCGGCAAGTCCAGCACCGGCCAGCTCTCGACGATGGATCTGATCGTCCTGCTCGTGATCGCGAACGCGGTCCAGAACGCGATGGTCGGTGAGAACGTGACCCTGATCGGCGGACTCCTGGCGGCGGCGGTCATCCTCATTCTGGACCGTGGCCTGCACTTCCTGATCGAGCGCTCGAAGCGGGCGCGGCTCGTACTCGAGGGCGAGCCGACGATCCTGGTCGAGAACGGCCGGGTCGACGAGGAGCGGATGGGCAAGGAGGGGATCACGTCCGACGAGCTCGGGATGGCTCTCCGCCAGAACGGATTGCTGCGGGCCGAGGAGGCGCGCTATGTCTTCCTCGAGACGACCGGCGCGATCAGCGTGATCCCGTACCGCGACGACGGGCCGGACGGCCCCGGCCAGAAGCCGCGCGCCGGCGGCTGACGATCCGGGACCTGCCGGACGTCACAGGCGACCAACGTCAGCGGCGACCGCCGCCCTTGTCGAGCGCGCCACCTTCGTCGGGGGTCGCCCCGAGGTCATCCATCACATGGCGCCGCAGGAAGGCCCGGACGCGCTGGAACCCGTCGCGCCGGTTCTCGCGCTTCTCCCAGCCGTGGCCCTCGTCGTCGTACCAGTGGACCTCGTGGAACTTGCCCTCGATCGCGAGCGCCTCGACCATCTTCTCGGTCATCAGCGGCACCACCCGCTTGTCCTTCCGGCCATGGAGGATCAGGAGCGGGGCCTCGATCCGCTCCGCCTTGTAGAGCGGCGAGCCGCGCCGGAACAGCTCGGCCCGCGTGGGGTCGTCGGGCGAGCCCATCATCCGCCCAAGGTCGAGCCGGCCGGGCCGATCGCCGTGACGGAAGCTCTCGGCGATCTCCGAATCGCCGTACAGGTCCACCCCGGCCTGCCACAGCGACGGCTCCTCGACGAGGGCGCACAGGACGAGATAGCCGCCGTACGAGCCGCCGTAGATCCCGAGCTTGCCGTTCGACCACGGCTGGGCGGCGGCCCAGCGGCCGGCATCGACCATGTCGAACGCGTCGGCATGGCCCCACTCGCCATTGTTGCCGTCGCGGAACGCCCGGCCGTACCCGGTCGAGCCCCGGAAGTCGACGTCGAGGAACGCGAACCCCTCGCGGACGAGGAGCTGCTTGAACGGGACCCACGCCCGGTAGGCCTGCCAGGTCGGGCCGCCGTGGGGATACACGATCGTCGGGACCTTCGAGCCGCCGCGCTTGCCCGTCGCGCCGGTCGGGCGCCACAGCGTGCCCTCGATCCGGAGCCCGTCGCGGGCCCGGAACGAGATCCGCTCGCCTGCGATCGTGCGGCCCGGACGGAACGCGGCCGCGAGCACGGCCGGCATCGAGTTCGTGACCTGGCGGGCGCGGGAGCCCTCGGGCGCGACGCCGGGGACGGGCAACAGCCACAGGTCCTGCGGCCGGTCCTGGCTCTCCCCGATCGCTGCCAGCCAGGCACCGTCGGCCAGGAACCCGACCGAGCGCCAGACGCCCGGCCACGGATTGACGACCGCCCCCGAACCGGCCGCGCCGGCGACGACCGGTGGCGGGTTCTTCGGCGGCCGGCCGCGCCCGCGCTTGACCGGACTCGCGCCACCGATCGGGGCCACGACGAGATCGATCAGGGCGTCGTGGTGGTCGCCGTGGACGAAGCGGCTCGCGTCGGGCGCGGCCAGGGCCGCGTAGCCGAAGCTCCCGGTCGGCTCCCCGTGCTCGCGCTTGCCGGTCGTCAGGACAGTCCGATCCTTCCCGTCGGCGCCGATTCGGACCACCTGGAACCATCCGTCGGCGTCGGTCAGGTAGAGGAATCCGCCGCCCGGCACGGCCCGCGGCCCGGCCGCGTATTCCGTGCCGCCGCCGGCGATCGGGCGCTCGGTGCCGTCGCTGACGTTGACCACGTGGATCTCGCCGACCGCGAAGTCGGGCGCCCGGAATGTCGCCACCGCGATCTCGGTGCCGTCCGCGGACCACTCGAGATCCTCGACGTCGTAGCCGACCGCGGTCAGGATCCGCGGCTCGGGCGGTCGCGGGTCGCGGGCCGGCCGGCCGCGCCGCGGGATCGGGGCATCGACGAGATGGACCTGGCCCCAGCCGCGGCGTCGCGACAGGAAGGCGATCCGCTGTCCATCCGGTGACCAGCGCGGCATCGACACGCCGGCCGGATGACCGGCGACGAGGACGTCCCGCCCGCCGTCGATGTCCACCACCCGGATCTCGTCGCCCCGCGTGAACGCCAGGCGCTTCCCGTCGGGCGACCACTGAGGATCGGCGACATCCTTCTCCGAGGCGGTCACCTGGGTTGTGGCGCCGGTTCGCAGCGAGAGGACGAAGAGCTGTCGGGCGCCGGCCGCCTCCTCGGTGTAGACGACCGCCCGGTCGCGCGGATGGACTCGGAACTCGCGCTTCGTGTCGACGGCCACGAGACGCTCGATCGACAGGCCGCCGGTTGCTGCGCCGGTTCCCTTGGCGGCCGCCGCCGCGCCGTCGTCGGCCCTGATCGCCTGGCTCATCGTGGATCCTCCCCCGGCGCCGGTTCGGCGCGGCGTGCCTGGTTCGTCGTGGTGGTCATCGGGCCGGGCCGATGGCCATCGGAGCCATCATGGCGGGCCAGCCGACGCGGGCTGCCCACGATCCAACCATCGCGTGATGCGCTCGGACGTGGCCGTGGAGGTCCTCGTAGGCCCAGCTGAAGCCGTCGGGATCGAGCCACTCGGCGTCGGACATCGCCGCCGTCGCGGCACGGAGGCGCTCGAGCCCGATCGCGAATCGTTCGCGGAGGACCGCCGCGGACGTGCCCCGGGCGGCCTTGACCTGGCGGGCATTGAAGGCGTCGATCCCCTCGGTCGGGATGTCGGCCCAGAGCCGGCCCGCTTGATGACCCTCGATGGCCGCTGCGCCCTCGTCGAACCAGCCGGCGAGGTGGGCGACGTGGTCGGCGAACGTCCAGTCGCCGTCGGTGGGCTGGGCCCAGGCGGCGTCGGGGACGGCCTGCATCATGGCCTGGAACGCCTCCATGATCAGCGCCTCGGCGGCCCAGAAACGGTCCCGATCGGCGGCCAGTCGGGCCCTGGTGGGCTGTGGATCGAGCCCGAACGGATCGTTCCCGACCTGGCGGGTGCGGAGCGCGTCGGCCCACGGCTCGAGGACCGTCAGGTGGTCGAGCTCGTGACCGTGCAGGACCTGGTGGACCCAGCCCCACGCGGCGTCGCTCCGGATGGTCTCGGGCGGCAGGCGCCGCGCGACGTCCAGCACCCGCTCGTGGGCGTCCCGGCCCCGCTCCCGCAGGCGGCCTGCCTCGACGTCTGCGAACCGGGTCCGACGCCGCTCGTTCAGCTGGTCGAAGTCGCCGCCGACGTCGTCGTCGTCGTCGGCCGGCCAGGTCGAGCCGCGCAGGACGTCGGCGATGTAGTCGGTCGCGAGCTCCCACCAGTCGATGACGTGGGCAACGTGATCGAGGAGCGACCAGTCCGGGCCGCCGGCATCGGACGGTGCGGCACCGGGCAGCCGCCACGCGGCGTCGTCGAGACCGGCCCAGACCGCGACGAACCGGTCGTGGATCGCCGCCTCGTCGGCCCAGTAGTCGCGGGCCGGGTTCCGAAAATCGATCGCCCGCACAACGCCCAGGGGGTCCCGCCGGAGGTCGACGGGACGATCCGCGACGGACGCCGTCACGGCTGTTTCGGCGTCTCGTTCGGCTTGGCGACGCTGGCCTCGAGCTGATCGCCGAGCTCGATCGTCCGTCGGAAGGCTGCCCAGACCGCCTCGGACAGGACTGTTCGCATGCGGCCGGATTCGAGCTCGTGGAGTGCCGCGGCCGACGTGCCGCCGGGCGAGGTGACCATGTTCCGGAGCTCGGCCGGGTGCATCTGCGATTGCTTCGCGAAGAGCGTGCTGCCCTCGATCGTCTCGACGACGAGATCGTGAGCGACGTGGCGCGGGAAGCCGAGATGGACTGCGGCGTCGATCAGTGCCTCCATGAACAGGAACACGTACGTCGGACCGGTGCCGGACACGGCGGTCGCCATCGCGACCATCTTCTCGTCGTCGACCTCGATCTGGGTGCCGAGCGCTCCGAGGAGCGCCGCCGCCTGCTCGCGCTGGTCCTCGGTGGTCTCGGGCGTCGCATACCAGACGGTCACGCCCTTGCCGAGTCGGGCCGGCGTGTTGGGCATCGCCCGGATCACCTGATCGTGGCCGAGGGTCCCGGTCAGCGCCGCCGCCGTCGCGCCGGCGAGGACCGACAGCACGACCTGGCCGCGCTTCAGGTGCGGCCCGATCTCGCGGCCGACCTTGCCGAGCATCTGGGGCTTGATCCCGAGCAGGACGACATCCGCGCCGTCGATGGCCTCGAGGTTGTCGGCCACGACGCGGATCCCGTATTCGGATCGGAGGTGGTCACGGCGCTCGGGTCGGGGATGGCTGGCCACGATCTGGTCGGGCGCGACGAGCTCGCCCCGGAGGAGGCCGGCGATCATCGCCTCGGCCATCACCCCGGAACCGACGGTCGCGATCGTCCTGGCGCTGAGTGGGGTCGTCATCGGGGCGAGTATCGCACGCGATTCGGGCCGCAGCCGTGGGTCGGGGGCATGGCGTGGGACGGCCCGGGTCGGGCAGGGGCCGAGCGGGGCGGGGGCCGAGGCCCCGCAACTTCGTCAACCAGTCGTCGGAGGACTCGTACGGCGGGATAGCGGCCGTCAACCGCCCCCTCATGAGTGCCGGCCGTGCGCGACACGCGCGCAATCGGCGTCGAAGCGACTCCCCCGACCATCCGATTCCCGCTGTAGCAGTCCCCTGGCGATTGTCAGGCGAAGTCCCAGACGACGGATGACGTCAGCCGCGGACCGCGGTCGCCAGGACGAAGAAGCGGCCGGTCGTCGTGACCGTGACGTCGCCGAACCCGGCCTCGGTCAGCGCCGCCCCGATCTCGTCGGGTGTCCGGTAGACCTTCGTGATCGTGAACTCGCGGCCGTCGGCGACGCGGCGGACCGAACGGTCGGCGGCGGGTACCGGGTGATCGACGGCGCCGGAGCGAGGATCCGGCAGCGAGTCGATCAGGACGATCTGCCCGCCCGGCCCGAGCCAGCGGCCCGCGACACCCAGGAACGCCGCGGTCCGCGCCCGCTCGACGTGGCTCAGCCAGAACCCTGCGAACACGGCGTCCGCAGGATCGCCCTCGGGCGGCGCCCACGCATCGCGAACGTGGATGTGGGCGCGCAGCCCGTGCGCGACGAGCCGTTCGCGGGCTCGCTCCAAGGGGGCCTCGGCAGCGTCATACAGCCATAGCTCCGACGCCTTCGACGCGAGCAGGGGCGACCACCAGCCCGTGCCCGCGGCGAGCTCGACGATCCGGCCCCGGAGAGGCAGCCCATCGAGCCAGCGGCCGGCCGCGTCCAGCTCCGCGTTCCAGGCGGTGTCGTGGATGGGGCCGTGCTCATAGCGGCCGCGACGCAGGTACCAGTCGTCGTATTCCGGGGCGCGAGCCTGGTAGTAGGCGATGAGATCGGGATCGGACGGCCCGGCAAGCGACAAGGACGCGGGCCTCGGCGCGGGGTTCGCGGTGAGGGGCGACGCGTGGACAGCGGGTCGCGCCGCGACGGGCGTTGGGGCGGCACGCGCCGCGACGGGCGTTGGGGCGGCAGCCGTGGACCCGGCTGCCCGCGCCTCGAGCGCCGCCCGCAGCCGGAAGCGCAGGAACTCGTTGTCGCCGGCCTTGCCGAGGCAGTCCGGACAGAGCTTCGCCCAGCCCTCGAGGTCGTCGGGCCCGCGGACCGTCCACGATCGACCGCACCACAGGCAGGCGAAGGTCGGCTGGGGCGTCGTCGCGGTCGGCCGGGCCACGCTCAGTAGATCGGCGTCCAGCCGTCGGGCGGCGAGATGTCCCGGAACGCCTCCGGATCGAAGATCTCGGCGAGCATCTCGATCCCGTCCACGACGCGTGGGCCGGGTCGCGAGAAGTACGACGAACCGTCGAGCGCGATCAGGTGGCCGCGCGCGATCGCCGTCAGCTCGCCCATCCAGTCGGGGCGTGGCGTCCGCCGCCACTCGGCGACCGTGTCGGCGAGGTGGTAGCCGCAGGGCATCACCAGGAGCAGGTCCGGATCGACCTCGGCGACGGCGTCCCAGGTCGTCGGTCGGGCCGGGCTGCCGTCCTGGCCCAGGACGTCCCAGCCACCGGCCCGCCGGATCTGGTCGGGCACCCAGTGACCGACCGCGAACGGCGGATCGAGCCACTCGAGCCCCACGACCCTCGGCCCGCTGAACCCGCCTTCGCGTCGCTCCTGGGCCTTCGCCTCGACGGCGCCCAGCCGTGCGCGCAGGCCTTCGACCAGCTCGACCGCCGCATCCTCGGCGTCGGCCATGGCCCCGACGGTCGCGATCGTGTTGAGGATCCCCTCGACCGAGGTCGGCTCGAGCGAGATCACGGTCGAGCCGAGCTCGAGGGCACGGACCGTGTCGTTGACCTGGCGATAGCCGACGGCGCAGACCGCGCACAGCTCCTGGGTCAGGATCAGGTCTGCGCCGGCCGCCTCGAGCGCGTCCTCGTCGAGGTGGTAGATCGCCGATCCACCATGGACCGCGTCGCCCACCCGCCGGTGGATCTCGCGGCTCGTCGCCCCGGCGAGGTCGAGGGCGTTGCTCGTCATGACCGGCAGGCCGACGACCTCGGGCGGCCAGTCGCATTCGTGGGTCACGCCGACGAGCTCGTCACGCAGGCCGAGGGCGCACACGATCTCGGTCGCAGACGGGAGCAGGGACACGATCCTCATCAGGATCGAGTGTAGGGCGGACGGGCGCTCCGCTCAGTCGCGGGGCGGGCGGCTCGTCACGTGGCCGGTTTCGCCTCGTCGACCGCGGCTCGGGCGGCCGCCTTGTCGGTGTACCAGACCACGTCGATCTTGGCGTAGTTCGACCACTCGGCCGGCAGCGACTCCTCGGGGAAGATCGCGTTGACCGGGCACTCGGGCTCACAGGCGCCGCAGTCGATGCACTCGTCCGGGTCGATGTACAGCTTCCGGTCCGAGCCTTCCTCGTAGTGGATGCAGTCGACCGGGCAAACCGAGACGCACGAGATGTCGAGGACGTCGATGCACGGCTCGGCGATCACATAGGTCATGGAATTGGTTCTCCTCGAACCGCTCAAAGACTCGTCGATCCGCCGCAGCGGCGGGCCTGAATCCTAGCACCGTGCGGCCGCGCTCAGCCGTTCATCTCTCAGCCGTCCATCGGCGCGATCCGGAGCGTGCCCCGCATGCCCTTCGCCCAGTGGCCCGGAATGTGACAGCCGAGGAGGAGCCTGGCGACCGCCGCCGGGTCCGTCGGAACCGTCCACGCGACGTCCACGCGCTGCCCCGACGGGACGACCACGCGCACGCCGGTCACGGCCGGGGCCACGCTGATGACCGGCGTTGGGCCAGGAGGCGGATTCGCGGCAGCGCCCTCGGCTGCCTCCCAGGCGTCCTGGACGAGCTGATCCCCGATCACCAGCTCGTGAACCTCCAGGCCGCCGTTGACGACGTGGAGGAGGACCGTCTCGCCGGGCACGACGTCGACCGGATCGGGCAGGAAGACCCAGTCCTTGAGCACGACGTTGACCTCGCGCGGCGCGCTGGACGAACCGGCGACGATCGGCGGGGTCGCCGGCGCAGGCCCGGCATCACAGGCGGCGCCGAGGACGAGGCAGACAAGGCCGACCAGGATCGGAGCGAGCCGCATCGGATCATTCTAGGAGGCGCGGATTGCCGTGGCCTCGGCTCCGAGGACCGGTCGAACCGCGCCCGCTCCGCGCGACGCGCCTCGACCGGTCTTGACACGCGCCCGAACCGAGCGGCACAGTGCGGCATCGCTCCGCTCGCGCGGGGCCGTCATCGATCCCGATCGCGATCCCATCGGACCAGACCGAGGAACTCCTTGGCGCTCCCGCCCACAATCGCCG
>JBKJOK010000273.1:0-7164 GCA_046595595.1 Candidatus Limnocylindrales bacterium | reverse complement strand
GCGGTCATCGGCCACCTCAAGCACGTGATCACGGCCGCCGAGAAGATGGACGTTCCCCTCGTGAACACGTTCATGGGCGCCGACAAGGGCAAGACCCACGACGAGAACTGGGACGAGGCGCTCCGGGTCTGGCCGGACATCGTCCGGTTCGCCGCGGACCACGGCCGGAAGATCACGATCGAGAACTGCCCGATGCTGTTCGGCCGCGACGAGTGGCCCGGTGGCCACAACCTCGCGACGACGCCCCGGATCTGGCGCCGGATCCTGGAGGAGTGGGGCGGCACGATCGGGCTGAACTTCGACCCGAGCCACCTGATCCTCCAGATGATCGACATCCCGCGCTTCATCCGCGAGTTCGGGCCGCACATCCTCCACGTCCAGGCCAAGGACCTCTGGATCGACCGCGACGCGCTGTACGAGCGGGGAGTTTTCTCGATGGGCATCGGCTGGCAGGTGCCGCGCCTGCCCGGTCTCGGCGACGTCGAGTGGGACACGCTCTTCGGGGCGCTCTGGCGGACCGGCTACGACGGCGACGTGATCATCGAGCACGAGGATCGCGACTTCGAGAAGACCGACGAGCTGATCAAGCGCGGGTTCCTCCTTGCCCGCGACGTCCTTCGCCCGTACATCAAGTGAGCACGATGTCCTTCACCGTCGAGAACCTGACCGAGAAGCAGATCGCCAAGGCGATCGATCCTCGGGCGAATGGCTTCGCGGAGCTCAGCCTTCGACCTCGGAGAGAACGCGCCAGTTCGGCCATCCACCACCGGAGTTCATGTGTTCACCGTTGAGAACCTGACCGAGCGCCAGATCGCCAAGGCGATCGATCACTCCTTGCTCCGTCCGGATCTCGACGACGAGTTCGTCGCGGCCGGTTGCCGGCTGGCCGCCGAGTACGACGTGGCCTCAGTCTGCGTCCGGCCGGTGGATGTCCGCCGCGCAGCCGCGATCCTGGCCGGCAGCGACGTCAAGGTCGGGACCGTCATCGGCTTTCCGCACGGCAGTTCGACAACCGCCACGAAGATCTTCGAGGCCCATCGTGCCCTCGAGGACGGCGCGCTGGAGCTCGACATGGTCATCGATATCGGCGCCCTGAAGTCCGGCCGCGATGGCGACGTCCAGGCCGACATCGCCGCCGTCGTCGAGGCCGCCCACGCGGGCGGGGCGATCGTCAAGGTCATCCTCGAGAACGCCTACCTGACCGACGACGAAAAGGTCCGCGGATCGCGCGTCACCGAGGCCGCCGGCGCCGAGTTCGTCAAGACCTCGACCGGTTTCGCTCCCGGCGGCGCCACCCACGAGGACCTCGCCCTGATGCGCCGGACCGTGTCCGATCACGTCCAGGTCAAGGCCGCCGGCGGCGTCCGGACGCTCGACGCGCTGATCGACGTGATGAACCTGGGCACGACCCGGGTCGGGGCGACCGCGACGAAGGCGATCATCGACGACTTCCGGGCGCGCAAGGCTGGAGCCGCGCCCGTCGCGGCCGACGCGGGCGCCCCCGCGGAGGGCGGCTACTGATGGGCGAGGTCCGGATCGGGATGCTCGGCTCGGGGTTCATCGGCGAGTTCCACACGCAGGGCCTGCGCTACGTCCCGGATGCCCGGGTGGTCGCGAACTGGGGCGCCGGCACGGAACGGCGCACGGCCTTCGCCCAGCGCTTCGGCAGTCGCCCGCTCGAGTCGATCGAGGCCGTCTGTGCCGATCCCGACGTCGACCTCGTCGTCGTGTCGCTTCCAAACCACCTCCACCTCGAGGCCGTCCGGTCGGCCGCCGCGCACGGCAAGGGCGTGGCCTGCACGAAGCCCCTCGGCCGGAACGGTGACGAGGCCGCGGAGATGCTCCGGCTCGTCACGGACGCCGGGGTCTTCCACGCCTATCTCGAGAACGTGATCTTCAACGCCGAGATGATCCGGATGCGCGAGATGATCGAATCCGGCGCGATCGGCCGGCTCACGACATTTCGCGCGCGCGAGGGCCACAGCGGTCCGCATGCGGCCCACTTCTGGGACGCCGAGCTGGCCGGCGGCGGCGCCCTCCTCGACATGGCCTCGCACGGAGCCGAGGCGGCCCGCGCGATGTTCGGCAAGGACGTCGCCGTTCGCGACGTGTTCGCGTGGGGCGACACGCTCGTCCACGGCGGCCGGACCCGGCTCGAGGACAACGCCGTGATGCTCATCCGGTTCGAGGACGGCCGGGTCGCCACGATGGACGTGTCGTGGTCATCGAAGGGCGGCCTCGAGAGCCGCTTCGAGGCGTACGGCGAGGGCGGCCGGATCGTCCAGGACATCATCTCGAGCCCGCTCCGGGCATTCATCGAGAAGCCCGCGGGCTATCTCGGCGAGAAGGTCGATGCCGACACCGGCTGGGTCTACCCGGTCCCGAACGAGACCTATGCCCACGGTCACGACGCGATGATGGCCGACGTCGTCGGGGCGTTCCGCGACGGTCGCCCACCGCAGGAGACGTTCGAGGACGGCCTGATCGTCAACCGCATCCTCGACGCCGCGTACCGCTCGATCGGGAGCGGTCGCTGGGAAGCCGTCACGACTGAAGCCGCGGTGACCGTGTGACGACCAACGCGCCCCGCAGGCGCTTCGTGACGACGTCGATCGCGAAGCCTGCGCTGCCCTGGATCGCGGCCGCTTCCGCGCTCCTCGAGCAGGTCGCCGCGACCCAGGCCGAGGCAATCGAGACCGCCAGCCAATGGTCGGCCGAGGCGATCGCCGCCGACGGCCTCGTCCACCTCTTTGGAACGGGACACTCGCGAATCCCGGTCGAGGAGATGTTCCCACGCTACGGCTCGTACCCCGGCTTCAACCCGATCGTCGAGCTGTCGATGACATTCCACACCCAGGTCGTGGGCGCCAACGGCCAGCGCCAGGCGATGTTCATCGAGCGGATGCCCGGCCTGGCCGAGGTCATCCTCAACAACTTCACTTTCGGCGAACGCGACGTGATGATGGTCTTCTCGGCCGGCGGGACCACCGCGGTCCCGGTCGAGTTCGCCCGGGGCTCGCGCGCCAGAGGGCTGAAGGTCATCGCGGTCACGTCGGTCCAGCAGTCGATGTCGTCGGCGATCGATCCGGTCGTCGGCAGCCGCCTCCTCGACGAGGCGGACCTGGTCATCGACCTGTGCACGCCTCACGCCGACGCGCTGATCGACATCGACGGGCTCGACACACCGGTCGGACCCGGCTCGACGATCACCGCCGTCGCCATCGTCAATTCCATCAAGGTCCGGACCGCCCAGCTGCTCGTCGAGCAGGGGGTCATGCCGCCGGTCCTCACCCGCGGAAGCGTGGTGGGGGTCGACCGGTCGCGGGTCCTGTTCGACGCAGCCTATCGAGAGCATGCTCGGCGACTCGCCCGTGCGATCGGCCAACAAGGAGGTGGGTGACGGAGCGACGCCCGCGCAGCTTTGCAGCGATGATGGTCCGACCGACGACCCAGAGGGGATTCGTGGTCGGCACAAGGAGGAGATCACAGGAATGAAACGACTCGGAATGGCGCGCGGCCTGGTGGCCGTGGCGGCGATGGCGATCATCGCCGGCGCCTGCAGCAGCGGGACGCCCGCGGCGTCCGGTGGCGCGAACGCCAAGTACACGATCGGGTTCTCGAACGCCGGCGGCGTCGGCAACGGCTGGCGCGAGGCCATGCTCTGCTCGGCCAAGGCGCAGGCCGTCAAGTCCGGCAACGTCTCGAAGGTCACGATCATCCATCGCGACACCGACGCGCCGGGTCAGCTGTCCGACATCCGGACCCTGATCGCCCAGGGCGTCAACGCGATCATCATCAACCCGTCCGGGCCCGACGCGCTGAACCCGGCGATCGCCGAGGCCGCCGCCGCCGGCATCACCGTCATCGCCGTCGACGCCTCGGTCACCGCACCGGGCGCCTACAACCTGTCGAACGACCAGGAGCAGTACGCCTACCTCGGCGCCACATGGCTGTTCAAGGCCATGGGCGGCAAGGGCGCAGTCGTCTACATGCGCGGCATCGCCGGCCATCCGGCCGACACCGACCGCGACACCGGCTTCCAGCGCGCCCTCAAGGAAGCGCCGGGCATCACCATCGCCAGCACCGCGGTCACCAAGTGGGATCCGGTCACGGCGACCCAGCAGATCAACGACATCATGAGCGCCGGCACGAAGTTCGACGGCATCTGGACGTCGGGCGTCGACTCGAACATCGTCGATGCGCTCAAGGCAGCCAACCATCCCTACGTGCCGATTGTCGGCGCGGACAACGCCGGGTTCGTCACGCAGCTCCTCGCGGCCGATGGGCCGAAGGGCGCTGCGGTCACGAATCCCGCTTCCATCGGCGGCGCCGGCGTGACGCTCGCCCTCCAGATCCTGAGCGGCAAGAAGCCCGCTTCCAACACCGTCCACGTCACCCCCGAGCTGTGGAGCAACGACAACGACGCGGGCAAGGCCAGCCTGACGGCGGCCGCCGATGCCACCCTCCCGAAGACCTGGCCCCTTGGCCTCACGATCAAGGACTGGACTACCTACACCAAGCCCGAGCTGATCGCCTGCAAGGGCCCGGGCGACGCGTAGCCCGAGTCCCGAACGCGACTGAACAGTGGGGGTGCCGGCTCCGCCGGCGCCCCCGCATCGACCCTCATTTCCCGTCAGGACGACTTGAACGTGATCGACGGCGCACCTGACACCGGCCCATCCGCCATCGCCACTCCCGCGCTCCTGCTGGAGGCGACCGATGTCGCCAAGCATTACGGCGCGGTCGTTGCCCTGCGATCCGCCTCGCTGGCGGTCCGCCCCGGCGAGGTCCACGCCCTGATGGGCGCGAATGGTGCCGGCAAGAGCACCGTCGTCAAGATCCTCACCGGCGGCGTCCGGCCGGATCACGGCACGATCCTCGTCCGCGGCAAGCCCTTCCAGGCGCACTCGCCGGCCGAGGCCCGTCGCGGCGGCATCGTGTCGGTGTACCAGGAGCCGGCTCTCATCCCGGACCTCGACGTCCGCTCGAACCTGCGCCTGACGCAGTCGCCGGTCGAGGCCACCCGTCACTGGCTGGCCGAGCTGGGCCTCCCGGACCTCGACCTGGCCGCGCTCATCCGCGACCTGCCCCTCGCCTCGCTCCGGATCATCGACCTGGCCCGCGCCCTGGCCATCGAGCCGGACGTCCTCCTCCTCGACGAGATGACCGCGGCCCTGCCCGCGAACCTCACCGAGCGCGTCCTCGAGGTCGTCGCCCGCCAGCGCGGCACGGACCGATCGGTGATCTTCATCTCCCACCGGATGATCGAGATCGCCGCCGTCTGCGACCGGGCGACGGTGCTCCGCGAGGGCCAGACCGTCGGTGTCGTCGATGTCACCGCTGGATCCGAGCACCGGATCGTGGCCCTGATGCTCGGCGACATGGTCCGCGACCTTCCCGCTCGCGTGGCCGATGTCGTGGCGACCGCCGGCCGGCCCGCCGATGCGGTCCCGCGGATCAGCGCACGCAATCTCAGCTCCGGGACGAAGCTCTCGGACGTCTCGTTCGACCTGTATCCGGGCGAGGTCCTCGGCGTCGTCGCGCTCGAGGGCCAGGGCCAGGACGAGCTCTTCGACATCCTGGCCGGATCGGAGCGGCAGGGCGGCGGCGAGCTCCTCGTGGACGGGACTTCGGTCTCGTTCCGGCATCCGGCCGATGCGATCCGGGCCGGCCTCGTCTACGTCCCGGCCGACCGCGCCGAGGCCCTCCTCATGCAGCGTTCGGTCCGCGAGAACATCGCCCTGCCGTTCACGACGCGCTTCGGCACCTGGGGCCCGATTCCTGTCCGGAGCGAGCGCCACAAGGTCGACGCGGCGATCGCGACGCTCCAGATCGACACCCGTGCCGCGGCCGAGGTCCGACGCCTGTCCGGCGGCAACCAGCAGAAGGTGACAATCGCCCGGTGGGTCGCCGGGGGCGTCCGGACGATGCTCTGCTTCGACCCGACCCGAGGCATCGACATCGGCACCAAGCAGCAGATCTATGCGCTCCTCCGCGACCTGGCCAACGCCGGCGCGGCGGTCCTCCTCTACACCTCCGAGCTGAAGGAGATCCAGCTCGCGTGCGATCGGGCGATCGTGATCTTCCGTGGCCGGGTGGTGGCCGAGATCCCGGTTGCCGAGGCCGACGAACCGACCCTCCTCCGGGCGGCCTACGACCTCAAGCCCGACGCCCCGATGCCCGAGGACGCCGCCGCGGAGACGGTGGCTGCCGAGATCGCCGAGGCCGATGCCGTCGTCGATGGCGCGGACCTCCAGGTCGGAGGGCCCCGTTGAGCGCGGCACTGGACGCACGCGGCCCGACCCGCGGAGGACTCGCCGCAGCGGTCGTCAGCCTGGCCCGTCGCAACGCCTGGACCTTCGGCCTCATGGGCCTGCTGATCGGGTTTCTGGCGCTCACGAAGCTGCTCAACCCGAACTACGGCGCGGGCGGCATCGTGGCCCTCTCGATCAATATCCTGCCGATCGCGTTCGCCGCGGTCGCCCAGGCGATCGTGGTCATCTCCGGCGGCATCGACCTGTCGGTCGGGTCGATGATGGCCCTCGCCAGCGTGACGTCAGCCGTGATGATGAAGGACCAGGGCGACGCGTTCGGCGTCGGGGTCGTCATCTTCGTCCTCGCGCTCGGACTCCTGGTCGGGGCGATCAACGGCGCGCTCGTCGTCGTCACGAAGGTCCCCGACATCGTCGTCACGCTCGCGATGTCCTTCGTCTGGGCCGGCGCGGCGCTGCTCATCCTGAGCACCCCGGGCGGTGGCGCGGCCCCGTGGCTGATGGAGATCATCTCGGGACCCCTCGGGAGCCCATGGTTGCCGAAATCCCTGATCGTGCTTGCCGTCATCGTCGCCGTCGTCTGGCTGCCCCTCCGGCGATCGACCGTCGGACTGTCGCTGTATGCCGTCGGGAGCCACCGGTTGGCGGCCTTCCGGAGCGGCGTCGCCGTCGCGCCGACGAAGATCGTCGCCTATGCCCTGACCGGGTTCTTCTCGGCCCTCGGCGGGTTGGCCCTCACCGCCACCGGCGGGGTCGGGGCGCCCGTGCCGGGGTCGTACACCCTCCAGAGCGTGGCCGCGATCGTGCTCGGCGGGGTCAGCCTGGCCGGCGGCCGCGGCGGAGTCCTCGGACCGATCATCGCCGTGATCGTCCTCGCGCTCGTCCGAACCGA
>JBKJOK010000146.1:0-11288 GCA_046595595.1 Candidatus Limnocylindrales bacterium | reverse complement strand
CGTGCTCGCCCTCGTCTTGCCCTTGTTGGCTCTCGTCGGAGTCATCGTCCTGGGCATTGCGGCAGAACGCGGCATGCTTCGCTGAGGTTGGGCGTCAGGCGTGATCACTCCACCGTCCCTCGGCGTCATCTCACCTTATGGAGGATGCGGAGGACGTCGGTCTTGTCGGGCAACCGTGGGCTGTTGTTGATCGCGGCGTCCTCGATCGCGTCCTGGGCGATGGTGTCGTGGGTCTCGGGGCCGAGGCCCTGCGCCGCCAGCGTCCGGCGCTGGCCGACCCGCCGGAGGAGCGCCTCGATGCCGTCGATCGCGACGCGGGCGGCGTCGTCGGCCGGGTCGCGCGGGTCGGCGAGGCCGAGAGCGACGGCGACGAGGGCCAGCTCGCGTTCGCGGACGCCGAGGTAGGTCGCGAAGACCTCGGGCATGACTGTGGCCAAGGCGGTGCCATGCGGCAGCCGCCCGCGGGTCCCGATCGCGTGCCCGATGGCATGCACGGCGCCGACGCCGGTTCCGCTCTGCTGGCCGACCCCGGCGTAGTGGGCGGCGAGGAGCATTCGGCTGCGCGCCTCGAGGTCCGTGCCACCGTCGACGGCCCGCGGCAGGAACCCCGCGATCGTCCGGACCGTCCCGAGCGCGATCGCCTCCGCGAACGGGTTGGGATGCGCGGAGAGCAGCGACTCGAGCGAGTGCGTCAGGGCGTCGACGCCGGTCGCGGCGGTCGAGCCGGGCGGCAGGCCGATCGTGAGCTCCGGATCGAGGATCGCGACCCGGGGCAGGACGCTCTCGTGGCCGACGTAGCCCTTCCGCCCGATCGACTCGTCGGTGATCACGCCGTACGTATTCGTCTCGGCGCCGGTTCCTGCCGTCGTCGGGATGGCGATGACGGGCACCCCGGCCGAGAGCGTTTCATCGTGGTAGCCAAGTGACATGACAGCACGCTGATTGGGTGCGTGGAGGGCGATCGCCTTCGCCGAGTCCATGGCGGAGCCACCGCCGAGCCCAATGACGATCGTTGCGTCGCCCTCGGCCCCGCGAAACCGACGGAGGACCTCACTGCCACGCTCGATCGATGCCGTTCCAGGGTTCGGCTCGACGCCGTCGTAGAGCTCGACTACGACGCCGGCGGCACGAAGCAGGTCCACCACCCGACCGGCCACGCCCGACCCAACCACTCCCGCGTCCGTGACGATGAACGCCGAACCGGCACCGAGCTCGGCCAGGACCGATGGCAGCTCGGCCACGATGCCGGCGCCGAATCGAGCCCGGTCCCGAACGCCGATGTCGATGCGGCGACCGGCATAGCCCTTGAACGTCATCGGACCGCCAGGACGCGATCGAGCGACGTGTCGCGTCGGACCGTCAGCCAGCGCCGGCAGCCCGCCGCATGGAACCAGCGCTCGGTCGCGATCCCGGCCGGGTTCTCGAACACCCACACGTCATCGAAATCGCGATCGGCGGGATCGGTCAGCCAGTCGGCCGTCGGGCGGCGCTCGCCGCCAAATGTGAACTCGTCGAGCGGCCGGCGCCCGCAGCGCGCGCAGTCGAGCGTGTGCATCAGCGCGTCCCGGCCGATGCCTGGTCGGCCATCGCCAGCTCGTTCCGGAACCGGTCGAGCCCGAACGGCGCAATCAGGTCGGGCGTTCGGCCGGTCGCGATCCGCCCGGCCAGGGCCTCGCCACCGGCCGGAATCGCCTTGAAGCCCCACGTCCCCCAGCCGGTCGTGATCAGGAAGCCGTCGACGCCGGTGTCGCCCATGATCGGGCTGAAGTCGGCCGAGATGTCGCACAGCCCGGCCCACGTCCGGAGGATCCGCATGTCGCGCAGGAACGGCAGGAGCGCGGTGATCTTGTAGGCGTAGCTCCGGAGCGCGTCGAACGACGAGACCCGCGAGAACGAGGGCTGGCTGTCGAACTCGGCGCCGATGAGCATCTGGCCACGCTCGGTCTGGGAGACGTAGCAGGCGAGCTCGGTCGAGGCGACGATCTTGTCGAGGCCCTGTGCGAAGTCGTTGGTCACGAAGGCGTGGAGCGGGTGGGTCCGGACGGGCAGCCGGACGCGGGCCATTGCCGCGAGCTGCGACACGCGCCCGCCGACAGCCGACAGGACGATCCCGGCGCGGATCGGCCCGGCGTCGGTCTCGACCCCGACGACCTTCGCGCCCGGTCCCGCGCCATCGCGGAGCAGCCCGGTGACCGCTCGGTGCTGGATCACGTGGACGCCCCGGTTGGTCGCCCCGGACGCATACGCCCACGCGACCCGATCGTGGCGAGCCGTGGCCGCCTCGACATGATGCGACGCCCCGAAGACCGGGTAGCGACCGCCGCCGGTGAGGTCGATCTGGGGGATGAGGGCCTTCACGCCGGCCGGGTCGAGCAACTCCGTGTCCACGCCCATCGCCTGGTTCATCAGGACCCGCCCGCGCTCGGTCCGCATGCCCATCTCGCTGTGGGCGATCCAGACGTGGCCCTTCCTGCGGTGGAAGATCGCGCCGCCGGTCTCGGCCTCGAGGCCCTCGTACAGCTTCATCGAGTGGTCGTAGAACCGGATCCCTTCGGGGATCGCGTAGTTGGCCCGGATGATCGTCGTGTTCCGGCCGGTGTTGCCCGAGGCGATGTAGTCGGCCTCGACGACGGCGACGTTCGTGATCCCGTGGCGGGTCGCGAGGTAGTAGGCCGTGGCCAGGCCGTGACCACCGCCGCCGACGATGACCACGTCGTAAGACGTGCGCGGCTCGTGCCAGACGATCGGCTGGAGGGACTCGACGTGCTGGCTCACCAACCGAGGCGCTCACGCAGCTCGGCGGCGTAGGCCGACTGGACGACGAGAAGGGCCGGCCGCCCGCCGACGACCTTCGCCGGGACGCCCGCGATCTTGCCCTGGGCGAGCTCGCCGGTCGCGGTGGGGATCTGCCACTCGGTGTGGGCCGCCACCGCATGGAGCTCCGAGTCATCGAGAAGCGCCACGACGAATCCCGACTCCGTCTCGACGATCGCGTCGGGATCGTCGACCTCCACGGCGCTCGCACCCAGCCCGAGCGCCTCATCGGGCGCGATCCGGATGACGTCGACGTCGTCGCCCGACCAGCGAGCGCCGTCGAGGGCTGCCGGCGCGGCGACGACTCGGACCCCGGCGACGGGCTCAAGCGCGGGCACGGAGGCCCTCCGGGTCGTAGAACGGGGTCGCGGTCACGACCGCTTCGCGGCCGTCGATCAAGACGCGGTCGGCGAAGGGCGCGCGCTTCTGCCAGCCCAGCAACAGCGCCTTGCCAAGGAGTGGCGACGTCCACGACCCGGTGACGTTGCCGATGATGTCGTCGCCAGTCACCGCGAAGATCGGCATCCCCTCGGGCGGCGCCTCCCCGTCCATCGCAAATCCGAACCAGCGCCGCGACTCCGGCAGCTTCGCTGTCCGCTCCAGGGCGGCGCGGCCGATGAACGCCGGCTTCTCCATCCGGAGCGCCCAGTCCATCCCGAGGCGGCGCGGCGTCGTGTCCAGCTCCGTGTCCATCCCGACGATCACGTGACCCTTCTCGAGCCGCAGCCCGAACAGCGCCTGGAGCCCGTGCGGCCGGATCCCGAGGTCGTTGCCGGCGTCGAGCAGCGCCCGCCAGAGCTCAACCGACCGGTCGACCGGGTGGTGGAGTTCGAACGCCGCCTCGCCGGTGAACGACAGCCGCATCACGTGACAGGGCACGCCGCCGATGTCCGCCTGCACATGCCCGAGGAACCGCGGCGCCTCGGCCAGCCCGAGCCGCGCCAGCAGCTCCTTTGCGCGCGGACCCGTGACGTTGATCGCGGCGAGCGACATCGTCCGGTCCAGGACGTGAACGCGGAGACCCCACGTCTCGATCCAGTCTCGGATCCACATTTCCGCGTTGGCGGCGCCGCCGGACGTGAACGTGAGGGTGAACCGCGTCTCCGCGTCACGCAGGATCATCCCGTCGTCCATCACGTGGCCGCGCTCGTTGAGGAGCAGCGCGTAGCGCGAGCGACCGACCTTGATGTCCGCGACGTGGCACGGATAGAGCCGCTCGAGGGCCTCGACGACGTCCGGCCCCGAAACGACGAGCTTGCCGAGGGTCGACACGTCGCCGATCGAGACGCCCTCGCGGACCGCCCAGTACTCGCCGACGACGTCGCCGTAGTGCCACGGCCGGAACCAGCCACCGAAGCGGTCCATCCGGGCACCGAGCTTCAGGTGCTCGTCGTGGAGCGGCGTCCGCCGAAAGGCATCGATGTGGGTGTCGGCGGCGGCCTCCGCCAGCGTGATCTGGCGGGCGGCGGGGCGGGCGGTGAAGGGATCGGGAACTGTCCCAGTGCGCTTCTCGATGAACGCTCGGACATGCGGCAGGCATGCCCCACCCTGGCAAGGCCCGAGTCCGGCCCACGATGCCCGCTTCAGCAGCTCGAGCTCCGTATAGCCGTCATTCCAGGCCTCGATGAGGTCGTCAACCGTCGTCCCCATGCAGGGGCACACGACGCCCGACGTCGGAGCCGACGGAAGCTCGTGGTGGATCGCCGCGGATCCCACGACCGAGATCGGACCACCCGAGATCATCCGAGCCAGGACGTCGCGCGGCGCCCGACCGAGATCGACCACGGCAGTATCGCAGGGGGTCGCGATCTCGCTACCGTCGAGGCCGGTCGTCACGACGGCCACGACACGACCCGCGGCGTTGCCGTCGAACCGCACAAGGCCATCATCTCGACCAATCCGCGCGACACGTCCGAGGTCCACCCCTGCGGCAAGGAGCTGCTCGGCGGCGCCAGCGGTCACGATCCCCGCCAGGTCGCTGCCCGGACACACAGGATGGAGCTCAGCGGAGCCTGTGGCGACGATGACCTCGTCCGCCTCGAGATGGACCATCCGATCTCGTTCCCGAACGATGACGGCCGGGCCCGGATAGATCCCGACGACCTCCTCGCCCGCCTTGGCATCGAGGAACGCCACGGAGCGACCCGCGTCCCGTTCGACGTTGCCGGCGACGGCTCCCGAGCGGCCCGTGCCGGCGACGACGACGTCGACTGAGGCGCGCCGGAGCGGGATGACCGGAGCGAGCGGCGTCTTCGTCAGGTCGCGCGCGTCCACGATCGGCAGGGGCGGCTTGCCCTCGCGGGGGTGTCGGGTCACCACGGTGCCGAAGCTGGCCGGCACCTGACATGTTCGGACGTACGCGACACCATCGACCTGGGCGAGGCAGTTGCCGCAGTCACCGGCGAGGCACAGCGTCCCGCCCGCTGTCGGCCACTCACGCGCGCGAACGATCGCCGTTGCCAGCGTGTCCCCGGCGGTGAACTCGATCGGCCGCCCATCGATGACGATGCGCGCGCTCGGCCGAGCCTCGGCGTCCGTCATGCCACGATCTCGAAGGCACGATCGCGCCGAGGCCCGAACCGATAGATCGCGAAGTCGCTGTCGAATGTCGCGACCCGCGCCACGCCGAGCCGCTCCATCACCGCGAAGCTCGTGCGATCGACGATCGAGAAGTCCTGGTCTGGAAAGGCCGCGCCGATTGCCCACGCGGCTTCGACATCGCGCGGCACGATGTACTCGAGCTCCGAGAGGCCGCCGCGGACCGTCTCGAAGAAGCGCTCGGCGGCCGGTCGACCGATGCGCTGGCGAACCAGGCGCCACGCTTCGAACAGAACGTGATCCGAGGTCAGGAGATCGGCCCCGGCGTCGGAGAGCGTCCGCTTTGCTCGCTCGTGGTCGACGTCCCCTGCGTCCACGGCGGCATAGAACATCGAGGTGTCGACGAAGACCATCACCTCGCTACCGCTGGCGCTTCGTCTTCAGGTAGTCGGCCTCGACCGATTCACCCAGGTACTCATGCTTGCGTACGGCAACATTCGAACCGCCCGAGTTGCCGAGGGCAAAGATCGCGCTGATGTCCGGCCGCGATCGGGCCGGCTCGTCCAGCGCTCGATCGACGGATCGCCGGACGAACTCGGAGAGCGAGATCCCCAGCTCGGCCGCACGTCGCTTTGCGCGGCGATGCTCGTCGGGGGCGAACGTCACCTGCAGCCGTGTCGTCATGATGGCGCCATCATACCATCACCGAAGTCACTGGCGCATCCGGAGACCCTGCGGGTCGAACAGCGGCTCGGGCTGGAGCCGGGCCGGGCGCCGTCGGCCGATGATCTCGATCTCGAACCCCGCACCGCCGGGGCCGCCCGGCGTCGAAAGTTCCGTCGGCACGTAGCCCAGCGCGATCGACTGTCCGACGTGATGGCCGTAGCCGCCCGACGTGATCCAGCCCACGACCAGACCGTCGTGCCAGACCGGCTCGTCCCCGATCACGTCGGCCGGGTCGTCCGGCTCCGGGTCCACGACGAACGCCACGAGTCGCCGCCTGGGCCCGCCGCCTGCCATCTCCGCCTCGTGCGCGGCCCGCCCGATGAACTCATGGTCGAGCTTGATATAGCGGGTGATCCCGCCTTCGGCCGGGGTGTAGATCGGGCGGTACTCGCGGAACCACGTGCCGTAGCTCTTCTCGAGCCGGAGCGACATCAGCGCCCGCATCCCGAACAGACGGAGGCCGTGGGGCTCGCCCTCGGCAACGATCCGGTCGAACAGCGCCCGCTGGTGCTCGGGTGCGACCCACAGCTCATAGCCGAGATCGCCCGAGTAGTTGATCCGGGCGACGAGCGCCGGGGCCATCCCGAGGTCGACCCGGCGAAACGTCATGAACGGGAACGCCTCGGTCGACAGGTCGAGATCCGGCGCGACGGCAGCGAGGACGTCGCGCGAGCGCGGCCCGGTCAGCGACAGGCCGACCAGACCGAGACCCAGCACCTCGAAGGTCACCGAGCCGTCGCGCGGAAGGTGGTGGCGGAACCAGCGCGAGTGGTGGGTCTCGGCCGGGAGCGACCCGAAGAGGTGGAACTCGTCGGCCTCGGACGCCCGGGCGACCGTGAACTCGCCGACGATCCGGCCCTGGTCGTTGAGCATCGCGGTCAACGTGATCCGGCCCGGCGCCGGCATCCGGGCGGTGAGCAGCGTCGACAGCCACGCCTCTGCCCCGGAACCCGTGACCCGGTACTTGGCGTAGTTCGAGATCTCGGTCATGCCGACCCGTTCGCGGACGGCCGCGACCTCCTCGGCGACGCACTCCCAGGCGTTCGAGCGCCGGAAGGTGACGTCCTCCTTCGGCTCGAGACCTTCCTTCTGGAACCACAGGGCGTGCTCGAGGCCGGCGGTCGCGCCCCAGACCGCGTTGGCGGCGGTGAGCCGGTCGTGGATCGGCGTCGTCAGGAGTGGCCGGCCGGCCGGGAGCTCCTCGTTCGGGAACGTGATCCGGAAGCGCCGGCGGTAGTTCTCCTGGACCTTCGCGTTCGTATAGGCGAGGGTGGCGTAATCGCCGTAGCGGGCGACGTCCATCGCCCAGATATCCATCCCCGAATCGCCCGCGTCGCCTGCGGTCATCCAGGCCGCCAGCGCCAGCCCGACGCCACCACCCTGGCTGAGGCCCGCCATGACGCCGCAGGCGACCCAGTAGCCGCGCAGGCCACGGACCGGCCCGACCAGCGGGTTCCCATCCGGCGCGAACGTGAACGGCCCGTTGATCACCTTGCGGATGCCGGTCGTGCCCATCGCCGGGTAGTGCTTGAACGCGACCTGGAGCTCGGGCGTGATCCGGTCGAGGTCGGGCTTCAGGAGCTGCGACCCGAAGTCCCAGGGCGTCTCCTTCGGGGACCACGGGACCGCCGCCTGCTCGTACGTGCCGAGGAGCATCCCCCGCCCCTCCTGGCGGATGTAGATCTCGCCGGCGAAGTCGAGGGCCATCGGCATCTCCTTGCCGGTCTTCTCGACGTTCGCCTGGACCTCGGGCATGTCGACGGTCAGGAGGTACATGTGCTCCATCGCCAGGACGGGCAGCTCGATCCCGACCATCCGGCCGACCTCGCGGGCCCATAGTCCGCCGGCGTTGACGACGTGCTCGGTGTGGATCGAGTCGCCGTTCTCGAGCCGGACATCCCACGTCTCGTCCGGGCGCTGCGTCAGCCCGACCACCGGCGTGTGCTGGTGGACCTCGGCGCCGAGCATCTGGGCGCACTTCACGAATGCCCGCGTGACGCCGCTGGGATCGACGTGGCCCTCGATCGGGTCGTACAGCGCCCCGACGAAGTACTGCGGGTCCATCAGCGGGAAGATCTCGGCCGCCTCGTTGGGCGTGATCAGGTCGAGCTCCATCCCGAGGTAGCGGCCGCGCGCCTGGGCCATCCGCAGGAAGTCCATCCGGACCTCCGTGTCGGCGAGCATCAGGCCGCCCGGCAGGTGGATCGAGCAGTCCTGGCCGCTGACCCGCTGGATCTCGTCGTAGAGCTGGATCGTGTACTGCTGGAGGCGGGCAACGTTCGGGTCGCCGTTGAGGGTGTGCATCCCGCCGGCGGCGTGCCAGGTCGAGCCGGCCGTCAGCTCGCGTCGCTCGAGGAGCATGACGTCAGTCCAGCCCGCTTTCGTCAGGTGGTACAGGACGCTGGCGCCGACGACGCCTCCACCGATGACGACGACCTGGGTTGACGACTTCACACGACCCTCCTCGAACTTCGACGCGCGAAGCCTACGCGAGAACGGTCAGCGCCTGCCCTCGTCGATCAGCTCGCGAATCGTGATGCCGCCCAGCGAGATGCCTTTTCGGAATTCGCGCATGCGATCGAGCACGGCTTCCACGTCCGAACTCGTCGAATCGATGGGGACGAGCCGGGCAACCGGAGCGCCACGACGAGTGATCGTCACGGTCTCGCCGACGGCAACCTCGTCGAGGAGCCGATAGAACTGGGTTCGGGCGACACCAACGCCGATCGATCGCATGGCAACATCGTAGTCGTGAGCGAGCCCGAGACGATCGATGTGTTCGTCAGGCGTGCGGGTAGCGTCCGGTCAGGGATCCAGACGCAGAGCGCACGAGCGCGGCACGATCACGCATCTGGACGTCACCGTCGGTTCTCCGCTTGATCGATGCCCCTGCCGTCGCGACGTCCGACATCCCGGTCAGCGGTTCGACTCGTTGACGCGATGAGTGAACGGGTCGCGCACGTCGAGGAAGTCGAACCGGCGGAAGCCGCGATCACGGGTGTACAGGATCCGGACGCCGTTCTCGCGCATCAGGGTCGCGAGGTGCAGGTCCGGAACCGCGTTGGCCCTGACCGTCGCCCCGCCGGACTCGATGTACGTGCGCCAGAAGGTTGGCTTCTCACCCGGCGCGATGACATGCGGAAGCGCCAACAGGCCATCGATGTTGGCGACCGCGTCGGCGGGGGTGATCGGCGACCGGAGAACACGCGAATTCGTCGAGATCCTGAGATAGGCCTGGATCGTCGGCCAGAAGAGATAGATGAGGTCGGGTCCCGCAGCAAGTCGACCCAGGAGGTCGCGCGCCACTTCGTGGACGGGATCCTCGTCGTTGTCGGCGTAGACGAGGATGTTCGCGTCGATCGACAGACTCATTCGTCTTCGTCGAGGACGCGGTACAGCTCGTCCTTGTCCTCGAGATCGATCAAGGGCAGCCCCATCTTGTGCGTTTGCCACTTGAACACCGGACGAGCCATTGGCTCTTCGATGAGGCCACGCCGGAGCACCTCCGAGGCGACCTGACCCATGCTCTTCTTCTCGCGCTTTGCCCGTTCACGCAAATCGCGGAGGACGGACTGGTCCAGGTCGATCGTGGTACGCATGATGCGTGATGCTATAAGACAACGCACCTGACGTCAACGTTCGAGTACGGAGCGCGTGAACGGCAGGTCGCAGCCAGTCAGGGCATGGAGAACGCGACGACGTCGATTGACTGGGATTGAACCGCGTCCGGCCGATCGTCGTGCAGCTCAACGTGCGTCGGATATCCGAGATTCGCGGTGAACTCGGCAGTCGATCCCTTCATCGTCGCGCCGGCGACCGCGAAGTCGAAGAGCGCCGTGACCGTGAGCGGGACCCCTTCCAGCCTGTCGGTCGCGATGCGCTTGCCGCCGGACCGAACGGTTGGGTCGCCATCGCGAACCGTCACATCGAAGGTCCGACCGTCGTACACGCAGTCACACGCGATCGCGATCGACCAGGTGTAGCTCAGGATGTTCTGCTGCTGCCAGAGCTGCCTCGCGGCCGAGACCTCCCCGAGTAGCCGATCGTTCGGCGGATCGAGCGTCCAACCGATGACCTCGAAGGACAGCTCGTCGTCGATGGCGTTGAGGATCGGGTCGGAACGCATCGATATGGGGACGCCGGTCTTCGGATCGTAGACGAACGAGGCGTGGTCCCCATTGATCGCCCGGCGCGCGAGCTCGAACAGGCCGTCCACCCCGACCGGCGCTCCGACCGGCGACACCGTCCCGCCGGCCGCGACTCCGTCGATCCGGACCTCCGTGCCGTCGCTGACGACGAGATGCGGGTCATTCGGGCAGAAGCAGGACGGCTGGTACGTGAATGCGTAGCGCGTGATGCCGGATGCCATCCACGTCGCGACGTTGCGATCGAACTCGGCCATCAACGGCTCCTTCGGATTCGGCTGCGACCCAACCGGGCCGACCGGGCCGACCGTAAGAGGCCCGCACCTGACGATCGAGAGCAAGAGGCCTGCCGCGAGGACAAGCAACGTCATTCGCCGCATCGTGTCTCCGAGGGATGTCGGGCGGGAGACGGCCGAGAGCTGGCCGGAGTTCCTTCGGTCAAAAGTCGGTCGGGACGCCGCCCTCGGCCACCCGGCGCGCCACGAACGCGTCGATCTCCTCGCGGATCGCGGGGTCCATCGGCGGCGGCTCGTAGGCGGCGAGGAGCTGCTTCCAGACCTTGTTCGCCTTCTCGGGCGCAGTCGGCGAGCCCGCCTCCTCCCACGATTCGTAGTTGCGCCAGTCGGAGAGCAGCGGCTTGTGGAACGCGGTCTTGAAGCGGGCCTGGGTGTGGGCAGTGCCGAAGAAGTGGCCGCCCGGCCCGACGTCGACCATCGCCTCGAACGCGAGCGTGTCCTCGTCGACGACGACGGGCTCGAGGAAGGCTTCGACCATCCCGAGCAGCTCGGCGTCGAGGATCATCTTCTCGTAGCCGGCGTGGAGCCCGCCCTCCATCCAGCCCGCGCCATGCATCAGCAGGTTCACCCCGCCCATGATCGCGCCCCACAGCGAGAACACCGACTCGTAGGCGGCCTGGGCGTCGACCGAGTTCGCGGCCGAGACGTTGGATGACCGGTAGGGAACCTTGTAGCGGCGGGCGAGCTGGCCGCCGATCATCGCCGTCCGCATGTACTCCGGCGTCCCGAACGCGGGCGCGCCCGACTGCATGTCGACGTTCGAGGTGAA
>JBKJOK010000111.1:0-4470 GCA_046595595.1 Candidatus Limnocylindrales bacterium | reverse complement strand
TCAACGCTGCGATGCTCCTGGTCGTCGCGTTCGTGTCGGGCCAGTTGAAGCTCGGCTTCAAGGTCGGCGACTTCCCGCCCGACCTGCTCTCGTCAGACACGATCGTCGGAGCGATCGTCGCGGCGCTGATCATCAGTGTGGCCTCGACGGTCGCGAGCATCGCCCTCTCGCCCCGGAGGCTCGTCTAGGCGGTGCCGCGGCCGACCACCGCCGGCGCGACCAGTGCCGAGGCCGATCGCCTGCCGGCCATCGCCGGCGCGCTGCGTGAGGCGGCAGGCAGGTTCGGGACCCCGCTCTACCTGACAGACGAGGCGACGGT
Source organism: Candidatus Limnocylindrales bacterium (assembly GCA_046595595.1). Lineage (GTDB taxonomy): Bacteria > Chloroflexota > Limnocylindria > Limnocylindrales > CSP1-4 > CF-46. The sequence goes on along the minus strand of JBKJOK010000111.1, from coordinate 4,151 downwards.
CCGGGCGGCGCGCGCCGAACTGGCGGCCGCCTTCGCCGAGCCGTGGATCCGCCAGTACTCGGTCAAGGCCAACGATGTCGCCGCGGTCGTGGCCCTGGTGACCGCCGATCCTGGCGATGGGTCAGCTGCATTCGGCGCGAACGTGGTCTCCCGCGGCGAGTGGGCCGTTGCCCGGGCGGCCGGCGTGCCCAACGAACGGATCACGCTCGAGGGGGTCGGCAAGACCGACGCCGACCTGGCCGCGGCCGTGCGCGCCGCCGCAACCGGCGATCCCCTGGCATGGACCGCGATCGAGTCGGCTGACGAGGCCGCGGCGCTCCTCGACCGGGCTCGGCGAGCGGGCTTCGGTCGGGCAGGCCGGCCGGCGCTCGACGTGCTCGTCAGGCTCAACCCGGACGTCACGCCGGAGACCCAGGCGGCGCTCGCGGTCGGTGCCGGCGGATCGAAGTTCGGGATGACCGAGACCGAGCTGACCGCGGTCGTCGAGCGGCTCGCCTCGGCCGGCGGCGCGGTCCGACCGCGCGGCATCCACCTCCACGTCGGGTCGCAGCTCGGTGCCGTGGACGCCTGGCGCGACGCGGTCCGGCGCGGCCTCGCCCTCCTCGGGCTGCTCCGGGGCGGCCTGCCTGACGTGGACACGCTCGACGTCGGTGGCGGGTTCGCCGTCCCGCCACTTGGTGAGGCCGGTCCTCGGCCGGGGCGCTTCGCCCGTGAGCTGCCCGCCCTCATCGACGCGATCCCGGCCGATCGGCGGCCCGTCCGCCTCGCGATCGAGCCCGGCCGGTTCCTTGTCGCCCGGTCCGGCTGGCTCGTCGGGCGGGTGTTGCACGTGCGCGAGCGGGGCGGCGTCCAGATCGTCCTCGACACCGGCATGACCGAGCTGATCCGCCCGGCGCTGTACGGCGGCCGGCACCCGATCGTCGCCCTCACCTCGCTCGGCCGGCCGGTGGAGCACCGCGCGGCGACTTCGGCACAGGAGCCTCGCCACGGAGTCGCGGCGACCCCGGCCGTCTCCCCCACCCTCGAGCCGCTGCGGACGATCGACGGCCGGCCGCTCGCCGTCGCCCCCGAGCGCTCGGACCGCACCGCCGTCCACGGCCCGATCTGCGAATCGACCGACGAGCTCGGCGACCATGACCTGCCGCCGCTCCGGCGCGGCGACCTCGTCGCGATCCGCGACGCCGGTGCCTACGCCGCCTCGCTGTCCTCGACCTACAACGGCCGGCCGCGTCCGCCCCAGGTGATCCTCGCCGAGGACGGCCGCCTGATCCCCGCCAGGCGCCGCGCTACGCTTCGGCCGTGAAGCCCGCCGCGATCGTCCTCCGACTCGCCGCCGTCCTCGCCGCGGTGCTCCTCGGGATCGCCTCCCCGGTCACCGCCGGCGCGGCGGGCGAGACCCCGATCCGGATTCCCGATCAGGCGGTCTACGACCTGGCCCCGGCGTTCGACCTGCACGCCGAGCGGACCGCCGAGAGCCTCGCCGACGCCATCCGGACCACCGGCGACGCCGACGTGGTCGTTGTCAGCGAGACGGTCGGCGACGGTTTCACGGCCGAGGACGCGCTCGTCCGGGCGACGGCCCTGCGGGTGACGATGGAGGTCGGCAGCGACTTCACGGCCGGCGGGCTCCTCGCCTACTTCGGCGTCGCTCCCGACGGCTGCGCGGCCCGCGTCCACCTGTCGGCTGACGACACGTTCAGTCGCGAGACCCTGTCGAACGAGCAGGCCGCCGCGATCGTCAGCCGCGACATCGATCCCCTTGTCGCGTCGTGCGACCTCGACAACGCCCTCCTCGTCGGGATGGGCCGGATCGCCACGGCCGCGCTCGGCGGCGGGGTCGTCGTACCGGGTGGTGGCGGCGTCCCCACGCCGATCCCGGGTGCCGACGCCGGTTCCCCGTTCCCGAACCCGGTCGACGGCGTGGCCGTCTACGACCACGCCGGGATCTTCCGACCGGCCACGATCGCCGGGGTCGAGACGCAGATCGACGCGATCGAGGAGCGAACGGGCGCCGAGATCGCGATCTACACCCAGGTCGTCGAGGACGGCCGCTCGACGGAGGAGGCCGACGGCGACGCGCGCGCCCTGATGGACCAGTGGGGTGTCGGCAGGAAGGGCTTCGACGACGGCCTCGTGATCCTGTTCGACATGTACCCCGGCCTCGAGCACGGCCAGGTGATCCTGTATGGCGGTCCCGGGTTCCGCGCGACGTTCCTCGACAACGAGGCGAAGCAGCGGATCTTCGACGACGACATGCTGCCCCGCCTGCGGGCCGGCGACTTCGATGGTGCGCTCCTCGTGGCGATGGAGCGGGTCGACGCGGCGGCCACGCCCGAGCACGCGGCGACGCTCGAGCGGGCGCGCCAGGTCAACGCCGTGATCGGCCTGATCGGGGCGCCCCTCGTCGGGCTCGGCCTGATCGGCGCCGCGCTGTGGTCGTGGCTCCGGTTCGGGCGCGACCCGGTCTACCTCGACGACCCCTCGATCCACATGGCCGGCCCGCCTGAAGCGCTGACCCCGGCCGCGGCTGTGTTCGTCCTCGCCGGTGCCTCGTCCCGCCGCGCGCTGACCACGGCTCTCCTCGACATCGCCAGCCGCGGCGCGATCACGTTCCGCGAGGAATCGCACCTGCTCGGGCTGAAGAAGAAGGTCGGGATCGTGACGGCGCCGGGCGAGGTCGATCCCCAGACGCGAGCGCGCCAGCTCCGCAACGACGCCCGGAAGCTCGGGCCGGCGGAACGCCTGATCGAGGCCCAGCTCATCGCGCTCGGCGGGCATGGCGACGGCTACATCGAGCCGGACAAACTGTTGGAGCTGGGGGCTTCGGTGCCCGCATTCGATCGCGCGCTCGAGGGCGAGGTCGTCGCCCGCCGCTGGTACTCGGAGCGGCCGTCGGCGGCGGTCACCCGCTGGCGACTGCGCGGCGGCGGCGCGCTCGCGCTCGGGATCGTGGCGCTCGTCGCAGGCTTCAACCTGCCGAGCAGCGGCGTCGTGCTGATCGGCGTCGGGGCGATCGTGGGCGGGGTGGCGGTCCTGCTCCTGGCAGGCTCCATGCCGGCGGTCACCCTTCCCGGGGCGATGATCCGGGCGATGCTCGCGGCCTACCGCCGGACGCTGAAGAAGACGATGGACCAGGCGCGCTCGATGGACCAGGTCGTCGCCGAGTCCGGGCTCGCCTGGCTCGAGACGCCCGACCAGGCCGTCGTCTGGGGGATGGCGCTGGGCCTCCACCACGAGATCGAGGGCGTCCTCGAGCGGACCATGGATGACGAGCGCGACGGGCGGGTCGCCGCGGGGTCTGCCTGGATGCCGATCTGGTACGGGACCGGCGGCGGCGGCGGGTCGGCCGGCTTCGGCGACGGCGACTTCGCCGGCGCACGAGCCGGCAGCGGCGGGCTGATGTCGAGTGGCGCGATCCTGGACTTCGGCGGGATGATGTCGGCACTCGGAACGATCGGCAACTCGCCGGCATCGTCGGGCGGCGGCGGCGGGGGCGGGGGCGGCGGGTTCAGCGGCGGCGGATCGGGCGGCGGCGGGGGCGGGTCGGGCGGCGGCTTCTAGCGGCGACGTCTCGTCGAACGCGGCGCGACGGCATCGCGCGAAGCGGGCGGTGGACGGCATACTCCCCGGATGCACCAGCCGCGTGCCGAGCGCGGCCGCGAGCCGGTCGACGTCGTCCGGTTGGAGAAACGCGGAGCCCTTCGGGGCGCTGACCCACGTGCGGAGTTGCCCGTGGACCAGGCAGCTCCGATCCGCTCGAGATCGAGGGCGACCATCCCGGGCGCGTGGGCGCCGTCGACGAGGGTTTCGATGCCACGCTCGGCGAACGCGGCGACGAGCCGCTCGATCGGGAACGGGTACACTCGGGCCATGGGTGCCGTGGACACGATGGATACGTTCTTCGAGCTGCTGAACGCGGGCGATCGCGAGGCGGCGGTCGGGCTGATGGCCGAGAACGCCGAGATGCGGATCCATGTCGGCGACAGCGCCCAGACGCTGCGCGGGGTGGAACGGGTCGGGGGCTGGTTCCTGCGCGGCGAGTCCGGCCTGCGGATGATCCCCGGCGGCGTCCGCGACACCGGCAACACCTACGAGGCCGACGTCCTGGTCGTCCGGCCCGGCGCGCCGTCGCTCCACCTCGATGCCACGTT
>JBKJOK010000029.1:0-16313 GCA_046595595.1 Candidatus Limnocylindrales bacterium | reverse complement strand
CCGCCGAGGCGGACCGGCAGGACAAGCACCGCGACGAGCGCGAAGCTCATCGCGATCCCGGTCAGCGGCGACATCACGACCGGCCGGCGGTGCCAGCTCTCGATCCGGACGCGCAGGCGCGGCCACGCGTCGCTGCCGGGCTCGGCGGCCGCGGCCTCGGCATCGTCGCCGATCCGACGCAGCGCGGTGATCGTCAACATCGTCGACTCGATCGCCTCCGTACACGGGGCGCAGCGATCGAGGTGGGCGAGCGCCGCGCCCGTCGCCGGGGAGACCTCGCCGCGATCGACGAAGTCCACCAGGAGCGGGCGGAAGCGGGCGCAGCCGCGGGCGAGGTCGATCACGAGGCGTTGGCCTCGACCTCGTCGGCCCGCGGAGCCAGATAGGCGCCGCCAAAGCGCCGATCGCCTTCGAGATGGGTGCGCAGGTTGCGGAGGGCGTAATGGAGCCGCGACTTGACCGTCCCGAGCTGGATGTCGAGGGTCTCGGCCGTCTCCTGGAGCGAGAAGCGTTGCAGGTAGTAGAGGACGACCACGCTGCGATGCTTCTCGGGCAGGGCGGCGATCCCGTCGCGGACGATCAGGCGGAGCTCGGCCTGCTCGGCTTCGTCGGCCGGGAGCGGTCGGTCGTCGGCCCGGCTCGCTTCGGTCGCCTCGTCGATCGGATTCGTCCGCACTCGGCGTCGCGACAGGCGCGAGTAGCAGAGGTTGAGCGAGACGCGGTGGAGCCAGGGCAGCGGCGACACGTCGGCGTGGAGCGTGTGCCGTCGCTGGTAGGCTCGGGCGAAGGTGTCCTGGAGGACCTCTTCGGCGGCCTGTCGATCACCGGTCAGCCCGTAGGCGGTCCGATAGATCGAGGCGCGATAGCGAGCGAAGAACTCTTCGAAGGCGTCCAGGTCGTCCGCCTGGACACGGCGCAACAGCTCCGCATCCATGGCCTGATTGGTCCTCGACGTGGCGCCTCCCGCAGCGTCGTTCGTCGTCCGGTCCTCGTGCAGGCGTACAGGCCCCGTGGGCCGCTTCTGCTCACAAGATACCGACTTCCTCGCCGAAAGGTTCAGATCGGTTCGGTGCCGGACGATCACGTTCGGCGACATTCGGTCATCCGGCCGTCCGAACCAGCCGCGGAATGGAGCCCGGGTCTCGTCGTGTGGTGCCGGCCCGGGTCCCAGCTTGTGGTGCCGGCCCGTGATGCCGGACCGTGATGCCGGCCCGTGATGCCGGCCATGGATCAATTCCGCACGAGTGAGCACGCCCGATTTGCCCAAGAAGCGGTGGGCGGTCGATCTAGTGAATTGGGCCACGCTCGTTCGTGCGGGATTGATGGCCGTGGTGGATCAGGGCCGCCGGACCGGGCTGGGGATCCAGGGCAACCGGACCGGAGCAGGACCGAGAATGGGACCGGCTCAGTCGGGGCAGGGCATCTCGGCGCCGGCCATGGGCCGCCAGCGAAGATTCGGCTGGCGGGCGGCGGTCGCCTCGTCGAGCCGCCCGACCGGGGCGTCGTGCGGAGCCGACTTCACCAGATCCGGATCCGTCTCGCACTCGCGGGCGATGGCGATCAGGGCGTCGGCGAAGGCGTCGAGCGTCTCGACCGACTCCGTCTCGGTCGGCTCGATCAGCATCCCCTCCTCGACGGTGAGCGGGAAGTAGATCGTGGGCGGGTGGTAGCCGTGGTCGATCAGGCGCTTCGCGATGTCGAGCGTCCGGACTCCGGTCCGCTTCTTGATCCCGGCGGCCGACGCGACGAACTCGTGCTTGCACGGCCGGTCGAACGGGATGTCGTAGGCCTCACCGACGCGCTTGCGCAGGTAGTTGGCCGCGAGGACCGCGTCGTCGCTGACCTGCTTCAGCCCGGTTCCGCCGTGGGCTCGCAGGTACGCATACGCCCGGACGAGGACGCCGGTATTGCCGACGAAGCTGCGCAGCCGGCCGATCGAGGTCGGGCGCTCGCCGGCCGCCTCGAGCCGGAACGTCCCGTCGTCGGCCCGCAGGACGCGCGGCGACGGGAGGAACGGGAGGAGCGTCTCGCCCACTCCAACCGGTCCGGCACCCGGGCCCCCGCCGCCGTGCGGCGTCGAGAACGTCTTGTGGACGTTGAAGTGCATGACGTCGAACCCGGCCTCGCCGGGCTTGAACCGGCCGAGGATCGCGTTCAGGTTCGCGCCGTCCATGTAGGCCAGGGCGCCGGCCCCGTGGACGAGCTCGAGCAGGTCGCCGATCCGGGCCTCGAACAGTCCGAGCGTCGACGGATTCGTGATCATCACCGCCGCCGTCCGCGGCCCGAGCGCCGCCCGGAACGCATCGAGATCCACGCCGCCGTCGGCGGCCGACGGGACCGTGATCGTCTTGAACCCGGCCATCGACGCGGTCGCCGGGTTCGTCCCGTGCGAGCTGTCCGGGACGAGGACCTCGTCACGGTCGGTGTCGCCGTGGCTCCGGTGGTAGGCCCGGATCATCAGGATTCCGCACAGCTCGCCCTGGGCGCCGGCAGCCGGCTGGAGGGTGACCGCCTTCATCCCGCTGACCTCGGCCAGGATCCCCTCGAGCTCCCAGAGGAGCTGGAGCGTGCCCTGGGCGACCGAGTCGGGCGCGAGTGGGTGCAGATTCGCGAAGCCCGGCAGGCGGGCCGCCCACTCATTGAGCTTCGGGTTGAACTTCATCGTGCACGAGCCGAGCGGGTAGAAGCCCGTGTCGATCGAGTAGTTCAGCTGGGACAGGTTCGTGTAGTGCCGGACGACGTCGGGCTCGTTCATCTCGGGCAGGGCAGGCGGCTTCGCGCGGCGGGCGGCGTCCGGAATCCGGTCGAGGGCGTCCTTGGGCGGATGCGGGATCTTGTCGCCGCCGCGGCCCGGCCGCGAGCGCTCGAACAGGGTCGGCTGGAGCTTCTCGCCGACGATGGTCATCGGGCTGCCTCAACCGGGCTTGCGGCGGCGGCGCTCCCCGCCTCGGTCGAACCACTCGTGCCGGTCGCACCGACGTCGTGGCTCCCAAGCTCGGCGGCGAGGGCGGCCGCGAACGCCTCGATCTCCGTGTCCGTCGTGACCTCCGTGGCGCAAACGAGGAGGGCGTCGGCCAGCGACGGCTCGTCGGGCAGGATGTCGCCGAGGACGAGGCCCGCGAGGACCCCACGATCGATCAGCCGGCGATGGACGGCGCGCGCATCGGGAACGTGAACGGCGAACTCGTTGAGGTACGGGCCGGGGTGGACCCGGTGGGCGCCGACTGCGCCGAGGGCGGTCTCGAGCCGGGCCGCCCGGGCAGCGCCCTGGGCGGCGACGTCGCGCAGGCCGTGCGGCCCGATCGTGGCGAGGTAGATGCTGGCTGCCAGGGCCAGGAGGGCCTGGTTCGTGCAGATGTTGCTGGCCGCCTTGTCGCGCCGGATGTCCTGTTCGCGCGCCCGAAGGGTCATCACGTAGGCCCGCCGGCCCTTCACGTCCGAGGTCATCCCGACGAGCCGGCCGGGGATCTGGCGAACGAGGGCGTCGGTCGAGGCGAGGATCCCGAGGTACGGCCCGCCGTACTGGGCCGGGATCCCGAGCGGCTGCCCTTCGCCCGCGGCGATGTCCGCGCCGTATGCGCCCGGGGGGGCGAGGACGGCCAGCGAGACCGGCTCGATCACGCTCACGAACAGCGCCCCGGCCGCGTGTGCCAGCCGGCCGATCTCGGCCATCGGCTCGAGGAGGCCGAGGAAGTTCGGTTGGCCGGCGATCACCCCGGCGACCGGCCGACCGTCGGCCAGCAGTCGCTCGAGCGCGGCGAGGTCGGTGGTGCCCGCCGCCTCGCCATCGGCCACGAGCGGGATGTCGTCGAGCTCGAGGCCCGCCCCGAAGTAGGCGGCGAGCGTCTGGCGGTAGTGGGGATGGACCGCCTTCGAGACGAGGACCCGATCGCGCCTCGTCGCGCGGCAGGTCATCAGGCCAGCCTCGGCCGTGGCCGCGGCGCCGTCGTAGTGCGAGGCCGAGACCACGTCGAGGTCGACCAGCTCGGCGAGGAGCGACTCGTATTCGTAAATGCTCTGGAGCGTTCCCTGGCTGATCTCCGGCTGGTACGGGGTGTACGCCGTGTACCACTCGCCGCGAAGGAGCAGCTGGTCGACGTTCGGTGGCGACCAGTGGCGATACACGCCGGCCCCGAGGAAGGACGCGAGGTCCGTCCGGTTGCGGGCAGCCAGACCGGTCAGGCGGGCCGCCAGCTCCAGCTCCGGCTCGGGCCCCGGAAGGTCCAGGCGGCTCGCCCGGAGACCCTCGGGGATGTCGGCGAAGAGGGCGTCGACGCTGTCGATCCCGAGCGCCGCCAGCATCCGCTCGCGATCGCCTGCGGTATGTGGTCCATAGGGCATCGCCGGTCAGCCTGCCGCGATCAGGGCGTCGTAGGCGGCGGCGTCGAGGAGCTCATCGACCTCTGCCGGGGCGGTGAGCGTGAGGCGGATCATCCAGCCGCCCTCGTACGGCTCGCTGTTCACGAGCTCCGGCGACGCGGCCAAGGCGCCGTTGGACTCGGCGACGGTCCCGCTCAGTGGCGCGAACAGGTCGCTGACCGCCTTCACCGACTCGACGACGCCGAACGTCGCGAACTGGTCGAGGCTGCGTCCGGCGTCGGGCAGCTCGACGAACACGATGTCGCCGAGCTGGCTGGCGGCGTACTCGGTGATGCCGACCGTTGCCACGTCGCCGTCCAAGCGGACCCACTCGTGATCCTTGGTATAGCGGAGCTCCGAGGGGACCATCGCGTGCTCTCTCCTCCTGGGGCCGATCCGATGAACCGCCGGACGACGGTGCGAGGTGGTGGCGAGGACGACCCCGCCCGTCTGGCGCGAGTGACCGGCCTCGGAACACGGTCGCGAGACACGGTCGCGGCGAGGGGGCGATCCGGCGCCCCCGGGTCAGCGCGCCCGGCGATAGAACGGCAGGGCGACGACCTCCGCGGGGACCCGCTGACCGCGGATCTCGACGTCGACCATCGTACCCGGCTCGGCGTCGGCCGTGGCCACGTAGCCCATCGCGACCGCCTCGCCGAGCGACGGCGACTGGGTGCCGCTGGTCACGACACCGGTCGTCCGCGGGCCGACGAGGATCGGGTAGCCGTGACGAGCGATCCCGCGGCCGCGCATGACCAGCCCGACGAGACGCCGGGCGACGCCGGCCGCGGCCACCTTCTCGAGCGCGGCACGACCCACGAAGTCGCCGGTCCTGGCCAGCTTCACGACCCGCCCGAGGTTCGCCTCATACGGGTTCGTCGCCCGGTCCAGCTCGTTGCCGTAGAGCGGCATGCCGGCCTCGAGCCGGAGCGTGTCGCGGGCGCCCAGCCCGATCGGGGCGACGCCGTGCTCGGCGCCGGCCTCGGACAGCGCGTCCCACAGCTCGTCGGCTCGGGTCGTCTCGACGAAGACCTCGAAGCCGTCCTCGCCGGTGTACCCGGTCCGGGCGACGAGGGCCGGGATCCCGGCGACCGAGCCTTCGGCGATCGCGTAATAGCGCAGGCCATCGAGGTCCACCTCGGTCAGCGGCCGGACGATCTCGACCGAGCGCGGGCCCTGGATCGCGACGAGGGCGGTGATGAGCGATCGATCGTCGAGGACCGCCTTGAAACGGGTCAGCCGCTCGGCCAGGGCGTCGCTCACAACGTGGGCGTTGCTCGCGTTGGCCACGACGAGGAAACGCTCGGCCGCCAGCCGGTAGACGATCAGGTCGTCGATGATTCCGCCGTCCGGCCCGACGATCATCGAGTAGTGGGCCCGCCCGTCGGCGAGCGACGGCGGATCGCTGACCAGGGCATAGGCGAGGGCGGCCCCGGCCTCGGGCCCCTCGACGAACAGCTCGCCCATATGCGACAGGTCGAACAGCCCGGCCCGCTCGCGGACGGCCCGATGCTCCTCGAGGATGCCCGCGTACTGGACCGGCATCAGCCAGCCCGCGAAGTCGATCAGGCGCGCCCCGAGGTCGCGATGGCGAGCTTCGAGCGGCGTGTGATGAAGGGGCGTCTCGACGGCGTCGGTCATCGCGGTCACGCGCCGCCGAGGCCGGCGCCGGCGACCGGATGCAGAGCGGCACGGCGGTCCGCGTTGCGATCCGCGGGCGCGCGTCCGGACGGCGGCTCGACGATCTCGGCGGCCCGGCCCACCAGCGCCCGCTCGGTCTCGAATGCGAGCAGTTCGCCGGCTTCGTCGAAACGGACCCAGCGGACCTGGTCGAACTCGTGATCGTGGCGATCGAGGTCGCCGCCGATCGGCTCCATCAGGAAGTAGTGGACGGTCTTGTGGATCCGGGTGCCGCGCTGGACGAACCAGTACTCGATGGAGTCGAGGACGTCGGTGATCCGGACCTCGAGGCCGGTCTCTTCGGCAACCTCGCGGACAGCCGTCTGCTCGCGTGTCTCGCCGGCGTTCGGCGTGCCCTTCGGCAGGGTCCAGGTGAGGAGGTCGCGATCCCGCCGGCGGGCGCCGACGACGAGCGATGGGATGCCGTCGTCGAAGCGGACGACGATGCCGCCGGCCGAAGTGGCGGTCGCGGTCCTCAGCCGCGCCACGGCGCCGTGGCGGCGCTCGACCGGCGGGCCGCGCCGGTCAACGCCGAGCCGGTCCAGTTCATCCGGACGGCGGGTCGGGGGCGGCCGCCGGCCTCCGTCCGGGACGGCGCCGGGCGGATCGCCCGCCAATCGCCGCGGAGCTGGGCGAGGATGCTGTCGCCCGGGCGGCGGAGCACGGTGAGCTTGGCCGAGGCGGGCTGGAACGAGCCGGCGCCGCGCAACCCGAGGCGACGCTCACGGGCCTTCGCGGAGGGGTGAACGAATCGTGCCGACGACCGAGCCGCGAGACGGGCGGCGATGCTGCGCTCCATTGCCGGCAATGGTACTGCCTCAGGAAGGCGTTGCAAGCGGCTCCGCGAGCGTTCGGCGAAGGTCAGCCGCCGCTTCCGGTGTCAGGGCGCCACGCTCGGCGGCGATCGCCACCTCGCGCTCGGCAAGGGCGAGGTAGACCGGGATCACGGCTGGCGCGTGGGCCGCGAGGGCGGACAAGTGGCTGTGGACTGTGCCCCGGTCGCCGCGAGTCATCGGACCGGTCAACGCTGCGGCGATGCCCAGGCTCCGGGCGTTGCCCAGGGTCTGCTCGATCAGGCCGCCGTAGATCGCCAGGCTGCCGGCCTCGTCCAGGCCCGCGACCCGGCCGAGCTCGGCGATCGCGTCGAGCAGGGCGTCGAATCCGCCGGCGGCCAGGACCGCGGCCGCGTGGTAGGCGGGCTTGGCGCCTGGCGCGAGGCGGACCGGGGTCGCGCCGATCGCCTCCGCCATCCGGGCCAGCAGGTCCGTCAGCTGGTCGTCACCTTCGATCGCGACCGTGGCCCCGTGGAGCGCGGCGACCGCCCGCTCCATGTCGGCGAAGGCGACGAGCGGATGGAACGACCCGACCTGAGTGCCGGCGGCCATCGCCGCGGCAAGGACCTCGGCGCCGAGCAGGCCGCTCGTGTGGATCATCGCCTGGCCGCTGTACATGTTGAGCTCGCCCGCGAGGCTGGGCAGGGCATCGTCCGGCACGGCCAGGACGATCAGCTCGACCTCCTCGACGAGGGGTTGGGCATCGATGAACGCGCGAACACCCGGGACGAGGCTCCGGAAGCGCTCCCGGCGGGCGTCGTTGCGGCTGGCGACGGCATGAATCGGCCAGCCGGCTCGATCGAGCGCGACCCCGAGGGCCGTCCCGACCGCGCCCGCCCCGACGATCCCGATGATCGGCGGCTGGCCGGGCGCCCTCTGGACATGGGGGTGCTCGTGGGGATGGCCGTCGCCATGATCGCGGCCGTGGTCGCCGCCCGCGCCGTCGCCGTGGTCGCGGCCGCGGGCCAGGTCTGCCGGTGATGCCGGGTCGAGGTCGATCCCGGCGTCCTCGATGGCCCGCAGGGTGTCCTCGCGCGGTCCGTCTCGGGGGCGATCGTTGCGGCTGTCGCCCCAGGCCTTCACCGGGTAACCCGGCGGGCGGGTTGCGGACCGGAGTCGCGGTACTCTTCCATTCGAGCGAGTGTAGCGACGACCACACGGAGGACGCGTGACCCAGCCCGATCCGTTCGGAGCCCGGACCAGCCTCGGCGGCGGCTTGCCCGACTACTTCCGCCTTGCGGCGATCGCCGACCGAATCGATCTGGATCGGGCCCCGGTCACGCTCAAGATCCTTCTCGAGAACGTCCTGCGCCACGCCGGCGGCGGCATCGTCGAGCGAGCGGATGTCGAGATGCTCGCCTCGTGGCGGGCAGGCGCCGCGGCCGAGGCCGAGGTCCCGTTCATGCCCGCCCGGGTAGTCCTCCAGGACTTCACCGGGGTGCCCGCGATCGTGGACCTCGCGGTCATGCGCGACGCGATGGCAGACCTCGGCGGCGACCCGGCCCGGGTCAACCCGCTCGTCCCCGCCGACCTCGTGATCGACCACTCCGTCCAGGTCGACCAGTTCGGGACGCCGGCCGCCTTCGCCTTCAACGTCGAGCGCGAGTACGAGCGCAACGGCGAGCGCTACCAGCTCCTGCGCTGGGCCCAGACCGCGTTCCGCGACCTGCGCGTCGTGCCACCCGGGACCGGCATCGTCCACCAGGTCAACCTCGAGTTCCTGGCGACCGTCGTGACCGACGTCCCCGACGGCGGCGGCGGCCGGATTGCCTATCCCGACACCCTCGTCGGGACCGACTCCCACACCACGATGATCAACGCCCTCGGCGTCCTCGGCTACGGCGTCGGCGGGATCGAGGCGGAGGCCGTCCTGCTCGGCCAGCCGCTCTACCAGCCGATGCCCCGGATCGTCGGCGTCCGGCTCCACGGCGAGTTGCCCCACGGCTCGACCGCGACCGACCTCGTCCTCGTCGTCACCCAGCTCCTGCGCGCCCACGGCGTCGTCGGTGCGTTCGTCGAGTTCGCCGGCGACGGCCTGGCAGGGCTGGCCCTCGCCGACCGGGCGACGATCAGCAACATGAGCCCCGAGTTCGGGGCGACCGCCACGATCTTCCCGATCGACGACGAGACGATCGCGTACCTCCGCCTGACCGGCCGACCGGCCGAGCGGATCGCCCTCGTCGAGGCCTACGCGAAAGCCCAGGGCCTGTGGCGCAGGCCCGGCACCGGGCCGGACTTCGACGAGGTTCTCGAGCTCGATCTCGCGACCGTGGACCCGTCGGTGGCCGGGCCGCGCCGGCCGCAGGACCGCGTGCCGCTCACCGCGTTGCGCGACAACTTCCGGACGAACTTCCCCGACGGACTGGTCGCGCTCGACGAGGCGGCGGTCGAGGCCCAGACACCGGTCGGGGGCGAGGTCGAGGCGTCGTCGGCCGAGTCGTTCCCGGCCAGCGATCCGCCGTCGTTTGCGGCCGCCGACGCGCGCGACGAGGCACCGCCGATCGAGACGCGGCCCGGCGCCGGCCGATCCGCCGCGGACCACGATGCGTACCGCCCGGTCACGATCGACATGGACGGCCGGCGGGCCACGATCCGGACCGGCTCGGTCGCGATCGCCGCAATCACCTCGTGCACGAACACGTCGAACCCGACCGTGATGGTCGGGGCCGGGCTGCTGGCCCGCAACGCGGTCGCGCTCGGGTTGACGGTCCCGCCGACCGTCAAGACGTCGCTCGCCCCGGGCTCGAAGGCGGTGACCGGTTACCTCGAAGCGGCCGGGCTCATGGCCCCGCTCGCGGCGCTCGGGTTCGCCCTCGCCGGCTACGGCTGCACGACCTGCATCGGCAACTCGGGGCCGCTCGACGCGTCGATCGCGCAGGCGGTCGAGGACAACGACCTCGTCGTCGCCGCGGTCCTGTCGGGCAATCGCAATTTCGAGGGCCGCATCCACCCGCTCGCCCGGGCCTCGTACCTCGCCTCCCCTCCCCTCGTCGTCGCGTTCGCCCTGGCCGGTCGAGTCGACATCGACCTGACGCTCGAGCCGCTCGGGACGGGCAGCGACGGGCGGCCGGTCATGCTCTCCGACATCTGGCCGGCGCCGGACGAGATCCGGCGGGTCATCGGCACGTCGATCGACCCCGAGCTGTTCCGCCGGACCTACGCGGTCGTCTTCGACGGCGACGAGCGCTGGCAGGCCCTGCCGATCCCCGCGGGCGATCGCTACGAATGGGATCCGCACTCGACGTACATCGCCAAGCCGCCGTTCTTCAACGGGCTGACCGTCGAGCCGGCGCCGGTCCTCGACATCGACAGCGCGCGCGTCCTGGCGGTCCTCGGCGACTCGGTCACGACCGACCACATCAGCCCGGCCGGCTCGATCGCGGCCTGGTCGCCGGCCGGCGACTGGCTCCAGGAACGGAACGTCGAGCCGCTCGACTTCAATTCGTACGGGGCGCGGCGCGGCCACCACGAGGTGATGATGCGCGGCACGTTCGGCAACATCCGGCTGCGCAACCTGCTGGTCCCGGGCAAGGAGGGGCCGTACACCGCCCACCTCCCCGACGGCGAGCAGCAATTCATCTACGACGCGGCGATGCAGTACCGCCGCGAGGGCACCCCGCTGCTCGTCCTTGCCGGCCGCGAGTACGGCTCGGGCTCGTCGCGCGACTGGGCGGCCAAGGGCACGATGCTCCTCGGCGTCCGGGCGGTCCTGGCCGAGAGCTACGAGCGGATCCACCGCTCCAACCTCGTCGGGATGGGCGTCCTGCCGCTCCAGTTCCTGCCCGGCGACAGCGCGTCGTCGCTCGGCCTGACCGGGCGGGAGAGCTACACGATCCATGGCCTGGCCGAAGATCTCTCCCCTCGGAAGCGGCTGACGGTCGTCGCCCGGGCGGACGACCCTGACGGTGGCGGGGAGCGCCGGTTCGAGGCGATCGCCCGGCTCGACGGCCCGATCGACGTCGGCTACTACCAGCAGGGCGGAATCCTGCCGGCCGTTCTGCGCCGCCTCGCCGCCGGCGGCTGACCGCCGGCCACGCCGCAGCGCCGGACATGACGAAGCCCCCGCGTGGTGCGGGGGCTTCGGTTCTGTGAGGATCTGGGTCAGAGGCTGGCCGGGGCCTCGACGTAGGTCCGGAGCCGGCGGGCGACGATCCGGCCCTGGCGCCGGCGTTCGAGGAGGCCGGTGAACTCGTTCCACCAGCGGATCATGGTTGCGACCATCTCTTTCTTCTGACGCCGGGGGTCATCTGCCGATCGAGCGTCGGTCATGAGACGCGGGACCCTCGCCGGACGTTTCACCCGGGCCCGACCCGTGCCCGACGTCGGGTAGGCTGAACTGGCCGCGCCGTCCGCGCGTATCCCAGTTCGAGACCCGACTCGAGGCTCGACTCGAGATGACCGACCGCCGAGGAGCCCGCCACGGACACCGAGATCGCGCCCCCGGCGCCGACCGCCGACCTGTCGATCGAGCAGGCCGCGCGCCGGCTCTGGGACGACCTCCGACGCGCGGTCGGCGAGGCCGTCGTCGGTGGCGAGGAACCGCTCCGCCTGATCGCGACCGCCCTCCTCGCCGACGGCCACGTCCTGATCGAGGATGTGCCCGGGACCGGCAAGACGCTCCTCGCCCGGGCCGTCGGGCGGGCGCTCGCCCTCGACACGAACCGGGTCCAGGGCACGCCCGATCTCCTCCCGGTCGACATCACCGGCTCGAGCCTGTTCGAGGGCGGGACGCTCCGCTTCGCGCCCGGCCCGGTGTTCACGAACATCCTCCTCGTCGACGAGATCAACCGGGCCACGCCGCGAACGCAGTCCGCCCTCCTCGAGGCGATGCAGGAACGTCAGGTCACGGTCGAGGGCACCACCCGTCCCCTGCCCGACCCGTTCATCGTCCTCGCCACCCAGAACCCGATCGAGTTCGAGGGGACCTTCGCCCTGCCCCAGGCCCAGCTCGACCGGTTCCTGCTCCGGGTCACGATCGGGTATCCCGACGAGGCCGGCGAGCGCTCGATCGCCCGCCGCCACCAGGCCGCCGCCGAGCCGCTCGACGCGATCGAGCCGGTCCTCGACGGGCCGCGCCTGTTGGCCATCCGCGACCAGGTCCGCCGGATCCGCGTCGCCGACGAGGTCGAGGCTTACGCCGTCGCCCTCGTCCGGGCGACCCGCAGCCATCCGGACCTCCAGCTCGGGGCGAGCCCGCGGGCAACCGTCGCCCTGTACCGCGCGGCCCAGGCGACGGCCCTCCTCGACGGCCGCCGGTTCGTCCTGCCCGACGACGTGAAGGCCATGGCCCGTCCGGTCCTCGCTCATCGGCTCGTCGTCGACCTCGACCAGAGCCTGCGCGGCGCGTCGAGCGACGCGGCCCTGTCGGCGATCCTGGCGAGCGTCCCGGTCCCGCCGATCGTCGCCGCCTGACGCCGGACGGGCGCGACCGATATCGCTCGATGACCGCTCGATGACCGGAACCGCGTTCCTCGCGATCCTCCTGCTCCTCGCCGGGACGTTCCTGGACGTTCCGGTCGCGGTCATCCTTGCGATCGTCGTTCTCCTGCTCGAGATCGTTCGGGCGGTCTGGGCCCGCTACGGCCTCGAGCGTGTCGTCTATCGCCGCCGTCTCGAGCGCGACCGGATCACGTGGGGGGAGGAGATCGCGACGACGATCGAGGTCTGGAACCGCAAGGGCCTGCCGCTCGCGTGGCTGCGGGCCGAGGACGAGGCCAGCCCGGGCGTCACGGTCCGGGAGCGGCTGCTCGTGATCGGCGGCCGCGGCGGTCGGGTCCTGCGCAACGCCTGGACGCTTGCGCCATACGAGCGGGTTGCCCGTCACTTCCACGTGTCGGCCGAGCGGCGCGGTGTCTACGAGCTCGGGCCGGTCGGGTTGACCGTTGGCGACCTGTTCGCCCGCGAGGCCGCCAGCGCGGACCGGGTCGGGGTGGATCGGTTCCTCGTCCGGCCCAGAACCGTGCCCGCGACCGCGCTCCACCGGCGCGACACGTGGGGCGGCCAGGATCGCGCCCGGGCCGGCCTGACCGAGGATCCGTCGCGCTTCGCCGGTGTCCGCGAGTACGTCCCGGGCGACCCGATCCGGCGGATCCACCCGCGGGCCAGCGCCCGGCTCGGCCGGCCAGTCGTCAAGCGCTTCGAGCCGTCGCGCGACCGCGAGGTCCTTCTGGCGATCGACGTCCAGACCGCGACCGGGCCCGCCTGGGAGACGACCGCCGACTCGGACGAGGTTGAGTCGCTGTTCGTCGTGGCGGCGTCGGTCGCCCACTCATTGGCCCTCGAGCGGGCGGCGTTCGGGCTGGCCGCAGCCGGCTACCACAGGGCGGAAAGCCGGTTCGCCCATCTCCCCGTGTCGGAGGCACCCGGCCAGCTGGGGCGCGTCCTCGACCTCCTCGCCCGCCTGTCAGCCCATCCGTCGGCGCCGTTCGACCGCCTGCTCGGGATGATCCTCCGGGTCGTCCGGCCCGGGACCACCGTCGTCGTCCTGACCGCCCGCGACCCGTCGTCGTACCTCGCCTGGTTGCGCCGGCTCGAGCGGGCCGGCTGCCGGGTCGTCGTCATCGCCTGCGGCCCGAACGGGCCCGCCGATGCCGGCCGGGCGCGCCAGGCCGGGCTGGTCGCCCGGACCGCCCGGCTCGACGGCCCGTGGCGGACGGCCGCTCACCTGGCGGTCAGCTCGTGACCAGGCCCGCCCCCACCGGGGACCGCACGGGCGCAGCCATCGGGGCGTTGGTTGAGCTCGTCCCGGTCGCGTTCGTGGTCCTCGCCGAGGCCGCCTGGATCTCGGTGCTCGGCGGCCTGATCCAGGAGTTCAGCCAGCACGACCCGGTCCTCGGCATCCCGGGCCTCGCCGGGTTCGTCGTCGGCGGAATCGTGGCCGCGCGTCTCCTCGGGCGGCGCCTAGATGCCCGCTGGCCGATCGTCGCGCTCGGTCTCGTCGCGCTCGGCGGTCTGGCCGGCTGTCTCCTGGCGGCCGAATCGCGAGCGGCGCTCGCGAGCGGCCTCGGCCCGGCGCTGGCGGCCCACCCCGGCGGGATCGTGGCCGGGCTCGCGATCCTGCGCGGGTTCGCCCACGCCCGGCTGCCGCTGGCCGAGGGAACGGTGACCCGCCTGCTCTCGATCGGCGTTCCCGGGCTGGCCATGGCGGCTCTCCTCGGCGGAGCCATCGGCGACCCGTTCCGGGCCCGGTTCCTGGCCGACGCCCTCGGCGGCTCGATCGTCTTCGTGGCAGCCACCGTCCTCGCCCTCGCGTTCGCGCGGCTCGGCGCGATCGGCGTGGACGGCGGCTTCGACTGGCGCGGCAACCCCATCTGGCTCGGCCTGACGATGCTCCTGCTCAGCCTCGCGATCCTCGCGGCCATCCCCCTGTCCGCGGTGGCCGGGACGGCCCTGTCGGTCCTCGTCTCGGTCGCGCTTGGGCCGCTGTTCCTGCTCGGCCTCGCGACCGGCCTCGATCGCACCGCCCGGCGGGTTCTCGTGTTCTTCATCGCCGTCGGGATCGTGGCCTGGCTGCTCACCCGCGGGCCGATCGAGGTCGCCCTGCCCGACCCGAGCGCGCCGGGGGCTGCCGGCCAGGGCCCGCCGTCGCCGGTCGAACAGATGGTCACGGCCAGCCTCGGCGGCCTCCTGCTCCTGGCGGTCGTCGTCGGGATGTTCATCCTGATCGCGCTCTGGATGCGACGCGTCCGGCCGATCGACGATCTCGTCGCCGAGGAGCGATCCATCGAGCCCGACGGCGACCCCGGCGTTCCGCGCCGGCGACGGAACCGGTTCGGCCGAAGAGCCGATCCCACGACTGCCGCGGCGGCCTACGTGGCCCTCGTCGACGACCTCGACCGCCACCCCGACGTGCGGCGCGCTCCCGCCGAGACGCCGGCCGAGCACGCCGCACGTCTGCGCTCGATCGGCCGGTCCGATCTGTCCCTCCACCTTCTCGCCGCCGACTACGCCCTGGCTCGCTACGGCGGGGTCGAGCTGCCCGCCCGCGAGGATCGTCGGGCGGTCGGGCGCTGGCGCATGCTCCGGCGACGGGTCACGACGCCGCCGCCGGGCTGGGTGGCCCCGGATCCGGGCGGCGTCGGCCGAAACGCACGAGCGACCGCACCCGATCCCGCGCCGCCTGCGGACGTCGCGGCACGCCGGACCCTGTAGCCCGGACAGGACGCCACGGAACCGCGCGCATCCGTGCAGAATGCCCGGATGCCCCTGACCGCCCGGCAGCTCAACCGATCCATGCTCGGCCGGCAGCTCCTCCTGGACCGCGCGCCGCTATCGGTGGTCGATGGGGTCCGGCGGGTCGTCGCGCTCCAGGCCCAGGAGGCCGCCTCGCCGTACCTCGCGCTCTGGAATCGGATTGCCCGGTTCGATCCGGCCGACCTCGACGCCGCCTTCGCCGACCGATCGATCGTCAAGGCGTCGCTGATGCGGATCACGCTCCACGCCGTCGGCGCCGAGGACTACCCGCCGTTCCAGGACGCGATGGCGTCCAGCCTGCGAGCCTCCCGGCTCGGCGACCGCCGCTTCGTGGGGTCGGGCCTGGCCGCAGCCGACGCGGACGGGCTCGTCCAGGATCTCCTGGATTTCGTTGCCGAACCGCGCTCGAAGGCCGAGATCGAGGTCCGCCTCGGGTCGCGGCTCGGAGCGCCCAATCCGTGGGCGTGGTGGGCGCTTCGGACGTTCGCCCCGCTGCACCACGCCCCGACGGGCGGCCCATGGTCGTTCGGTCCCCGGCCGTCGTTCGTTGCGGCTCGCGGGCAGCGGCCGGTCCCGTCTCCGGACGAATCGGTCCGGCATCTCGTCCGGCGCTACCTCGAAGGGTTCGGACCGGCCTCGATCCGGGACGTCGCGCAGTTCACGTTGATCCGGGTGCCCGTCATCCGGCAGGCGATCGCGGAGTCGGGCGACGACCTGGTCGCGCTCGAAGGTCCGTCGGGATCGGAGCTGTACGACGTGCTTGGCGGTGTCCTGCCGCCGGAGGACGCCCCTGCTCCACCGCGGCTCATGCCGATGTGGGACAGCGTCCTGCTCGCCTATGCCGATCGCAGCCGGGTGATCCCGCCAGACCTCCGCCGGCTGGTCATCCGGCAGAACGGCGACGTGTTGCCGACGTTGCTCGTCGATGGTGTCGTCGCGGGCGTCTGGCGCCCGATGGCCGCCGGCATCGAGGCCACGGCGTTCCACTCGCTGACCGCCGACGCGTGGCGCGGGCTGGCGGCCGAGGCCGCCCGGCTCGTCGCGTTCCTCGCCGATCGCGACCCGAACGTCTACCGTCGCTACGGGCACTGGTGGGCGACGCTGCCGAGCGCCGACGTTCGGGTCCTGCCCGGCTGAGTCGACGCTGGATCTGGTCAGCCCGGCTCAATCCCAGAGGTTCACCGGCGCCAATCCGGCGCGGCCGAGCGTCTCGTTCAACTCGGCGATGTGCGAGACGTCGTGGGCGAA
>JBKJOK010000084.1:0-2004 GCA_046595595.1 Candidatus Limnocylindrales bacterium | reverse complement strand
TTGCCGCAGCCGCTCGGGCCGAGCATCGAGAAGAACTCGCCGGGCCGGATGTCCATCGAGACCCGATCGACCGCGCGAACGTCGCGGAAGTGCTTCGTCAGGTCGGTCAGGCGGATCTCGGGCGTGCCGGAGGTCCCGTCGGGGCGGTCCATCATCGGCGCGGAGCCTAGACGCCGATTCGGGAACGCGGTCCGCAACGTCCCGGATCGCGCAACCGGGATAGTCGGCGGGCCCGGGCGGTCCGGCGGGCCCGGGCGGTCCGGCGGGCCCGGGCGGTCCGGTCGTCCGAGATCGTACGCCGCGGGAGTGACGCCCCACTGCGGGCACTCCTCCGAAACCGGACTCCGATTTCGGACTCCGATTTCGGCGCAGCCGCGCGGACGGGGGTGACTTCCGACGGCGTTCGCTTTCGGACGATCGCGATGCCGATCCGGCGATGTTGACGGGTTCCGACGTTATCCAGGCGTACGATTCCGATCATGACGACGACCCAGATCGACCACGATCACGACCACGATCACGACCACGATCCCGGACCCGACGCCGCCTCAGCCCGCGTCGCGGCCCTCGAGCAGGTCGCCGCGGTGCCGATCGAGACCGCCGGCTCGCGCGTGCTCGTCGGCACGGCGTCATGGACCGATCCCACCATGACCGCGGCCGGTGTCTTCTACCCGAAGGGCGCCGACAACGCCGAGGAGCGCCTCGCCTATTGCGCGTCGTCGTTCCCGGTCGTCGAGGTGGACGCCACGTACTACGCGCTGCCCGCCGAGCGGACCGCCCAGCTCTGGGCCGAGCGCACCCCGCCGGACTTCACCTTCGACATCAAGGCCCACGCCCTGATGACCGGGCAGGGGACCGAGACGCGCCGCCTGCCGAGGAACTCGTGAGCGCGGGCTGAAGCTAGGGGGCGAGCGTTGGGGCGCCGGACGGCGGGGCGATCGTGATCGGGCCTCCGACCTGGCTGTACCGGACATCCACGTTGCCGACGACCGAATCCGTCCCGAGCGCTGCCGAGAACGCGCCCTTGGCGAGGACGGGAACGCCGTCGGCCGTGGCCCAGACCTCGAACCGGTCGTACGCGCCGGCGGCGCCGTCAGCAGAGCTGTAGGCGATCGAACCCGCGGCGGTCAGGTGGTGAAGCTGGCGGCCATCGACCTCCTCGACGCCGACGTCGACGAGCTGGTTCGGATCATCGATCAAGCGGATCGTGGCGAGGATGCCGTCGATCGCCGACGCCGCGGCCGAGCGCGGATGGACCTCCCAGGTCGTCGACCCGCCACGCCGGATCCACACGGCGTCGCCGACCGAGACGAGCTCCTGGTCGACCGCGGGGCCATTGCCCGTGCCGGTCACGTGGAGCGCGACGTCCTTGCCGGACACATCGCCGACCGCCTTCGCCGTGACGTTGATGGCCAGGGCGCGGGTCGTGGTCCGGGCGACGGTGGTCTCCTCGACGTGGGCGATGAACGGGTCCGCGCGGAGCGTCCGGATCACGGCCTCGGCCACCGGCCCACCGGGCCCGACGGTCGGACTGGACGCGGGCGGTGAGGCGGGCTCCGAGGCAGAGGCCGGGCTCGAAGCGGCGGACGGCGTCGGGCTCGTGGTGGCCGAGGTCCGACAGCCCGCGATGCCGATGGCGATGGCGGCGGCGGCGAGGAGGACCCCGGCCGTCGAGATCGGGGTCCTGGCGCGCGGCCGAGCCGTCAAGAGCGCGCCGGCGTGTGCCGCGGCTTGGTCCGGGCCGCGATCCGCGACAGTGCGCCGCCCCAACCGGCCTCGAACGCCAGTCCGGTCTCGTCGAGGTCGACGACGACGGGGGCGTGGTCGGACGGGATCGGCGGCCCCTTGCGTGCCTCGCGATCGATCTCGGCCCAGACGATCCGCTCCGCGACCGGCTTCGTCACGTAGAGCAGGTCGATCCGCATCCCCTCGTTGCGGTGGAACATCCCGGCCCGGTAGTCCCACCACGAGAACCGCCCGGCCGAGTCCGGAACGAACGTTCGG
>JBKJOK010000077.1:0-1990 GCA_046595595.1 Candidatus Limnocylindrales bacterium | reverse complement strand
CGGCTGGTCGACGTTCCCGGGCCGGACCGCCGACGACCTGCGGGCGGCGATCGAGGCGGGCACGACCCACCAGCACGGGTCGTTCCACGGGACCGGGCGCCAATTCGCGACGTTCGGCGGCCAGCTCCGGAAATACAGCCGCGATGCCCGGGCGGCGATCCGGGCGACCGTGTACCGCGACGGCACCGGGCGCGACCTCGGCTATCCCGGCGGGCGCCATCGTCCCCCCCGATTCGACGAGGAGTGGCGCGCCCGCCCTGAGCCGGCCGCGACGGAGCGGTCACGGGACTCCGGCGAAGCGCAGAATCGCGATCGATGAAGATCGGCCTCGTCTCCCCGTACGTCTACCCCGTCCCGGGCGGTGTCACCCAGCACGTCCGGTACCTGTACGAGAACCTCCGACTGCGCGGCCACGACGTCCGGATCCTGACCTCGTCGCACGGCCTCCAGCGAGCGTCCGAGGGCGACATCATCCGGATCGGCAAGGGCTTCTCCATGCCGGTCAACGGTTCGGTTGGGACGATCACCCTGTCGCCCCGGTTCGTCTCGCAGGTCCGGGCGATGCTCGAGCGCGAGCAGTTCGACCTGCTCCACTTCCACGAGCCGTTCGTGCCGTTCCTGTCGCCGATCATCCTCCGCCTCTCGACCAGCGTGAACATCGCGACGTTCCATGCCTACGGCGGCTTCTCGCCGTCGTACGAGTTCGGGAGCAAGGTCATGAAGGGCGAGGCGGCCCGGCTCCACGGCCGGATCGCGGTCAGCGGCGCCGCGAAGCACTTCATCGACCGCTACTTCCCGGGCGAGTACAAGGTCATCCCCAACGGCGTCGACGTCGACCGGTTTCGGCGGGCGGTCCCGCTCGCGCGCTGGCAGGACGGGACCCGGAACATCCTGTTCGTCGGCCGGTTCGAGCCGCGCAAGGGTCTCCTCGAGCTCCTCAAGGGCTTCCGGATCCTGCGCAAGACCGGCTGCGAGTGCCGGCTCCTCGTCGTCGGGACCGGGCCGCTCGGCAAGGAGGCCCGCCGCTACATCGCCACCCGCCGGTTGAAGGGCGTCGAATTCCTCGGCCGGGTGAGCGACGAGGAGAAGGCCCAGCTCTTCCGGACCGCCGACGTGTACGTCTCGCCCGCGACCGGCGGAGAGTCGTTCGGGATCGTCCTGCTGGAGGCGATGGCCGCCGGGACCGCGATCGTCGCGTCCGACATCCACGGCTACAAGGGCGTCGTCCGGCGCGGCCGCGAGGGCCTCCTCGTCCCGCCCAACGAACCCAAGCACATCGCGGCGGCCATCGCCCGCCTGTTCAACGACGACGAGCTCCGATCGGCCATGGGCGCCGCCGGCCAGGAGCGCGCCCAGGAGTTCAGCTGGGAACGGGTCACGGCCAAGGTCGACGACTACTACGGCCTCGTGATCCGCCGCCTGGCCGCCCGTGGCGAGCTGCCCGACGGCTTCCACGCCGCGATCCCGCCGTCACCCCGGCCGGCGGCCGGTCCAGCCGAGCCCGCGCCCGCCGCGCCCGTGCCCGCCGCGCCCTAGCTAGCCCGTGTCCCGACCCGCACCGTGCGACAGCTCGAGCGCGTCCTGGCCCTCCGCCAGCCGCTCGGCCAGCGACAGGCGCCAGATCCACGCGGCGTAGCCCACGACCACCGCCAGGAACACCATCGACGCCGCGAGGAGCAGCGGTACCGGCCCGAGGAGCGTCGCCGGGACCGTCGCGGCCACGTTGTTCACCGGGAACTGGAACGCGTACAGGTAGGTCGGCAGGACGCCCTGGTAGACGTTGGCGATCGCGGTCGGCAGGGGCAGGGCGCTGAGGTTCGGGTAGACGACGATAAACCAGCCGACGATCGCGACCATCGCCCCCGTCACGAAGCGGCGGGCGTCGCGAGCGGTCGCGACGAAGGCCGCGATCAGGCCGGCCGGGATCGCGAGCACGAGCACGATCGGCTCGACCGGGATGCGATCGAGGGTGATGAGCGGCACGTCGGGG
>JBKJOK010000344.1:0-3395 GCA_046595595.1 Candidatus Limnocylindrales bacterium | reverse complement strand
CCGGACCCGCGCGTCTGTGAGGCGCAATCTGTCATTGAATCCCTCGTGGAGCGAGGCGGATTCGGACAGCAAGCACCATCTGGTTCGACCTCCACGAGGGATCTGTTGCGAAGTTGCTCCTCAGAGACGTCATGCTTCGTTCCGGCGTGAATTCGGACGCGCGCCGGAAAGACGAGTTGCCTCAGCAATCGCGCGGGTCGTCCGTCCAGTCGACGATCGGGTTCTCCACCGACCCGATGCCCTCGATCTCGCAGCGGACCCGATCGCCGGGCTCGAGGAACACCGGTGGATCGCGGAACACGCCCACCCCCGACGGCGTGCCCGTCGCGATGACGTCGCCGGGATCCAGCGTGATCGAGCGGCTGATGAACGCGATCAGCTCGGGGATCCCGAAGATCAGGTCGGCCGTCGAGCCGTCCTGCATCAGGTGCGCCTCGCCGGCGCCTGGGCGGTCAGGGCCTGGAATCCGCCAGCTGCGGAGGCGCAGCCCGGCAGCCGGATCGAGCTGGCCGACCGGGACCAGGACCGAGCCCATCGGCAGGAAGGTGTCGCTGCTCTTGGCCCGAAGCCACTGGCCGTCGCCTCTCTGGCCCGCGGCCAGGGCCGGCTTGCTGCCCTGCCAGTCGCGGGCCGAGACATCGTTCACCACGACGTAGCCCGCGACGTGGCTCAGCGCATCGGTCGGGGCCACCCGCCGCGCCTGAAGCCCGATCACGACGCCGAGCTCGACCTCAAGGTCGAGCGCTCGCGTGCCCTCAGGACGGACGATGGCGTCGCCGTCACCGATGACGGCATTGGCGAATTTCGAGAACAGCAGCGGCCAGGCGGGCACCTCGCGACCGGCGCCCTCCGCGACATGATCCCGGTAATTCAGCCCGACGCACACGATCTTGCCCGGCGTCGGGACGGCCGGACGGCTGGGAGCCACGACGGCCGATCGATCAGCTCGGTGCCGCGGACGGCTCCGGACTGGCGCTCGGCACGGCCGACGGTGCGACGGATGGCGTCACCGATGCCGGGGCGGATGCCGCGGGCGCGGACGCCGCCGGCGACTCCGACGCGCCCGGCGCGACGCTCGGTGCCGGACTGCCGCTGCAGTACACCTTCTCCGGCGGCGACACGAGCGCACCATCCGAGTCGAGCCGTTCGACCTCCGTCAGGTAGAACTGGTTGACGAGGGCAGGGTCCCAGGTGTCGAGGTAGAAGACCCGATCCCACACCAGGGCGGCATACGCATGAGGCATGTCGTCGAAGCGGGCGACGACCGGCGAGACCTGGCCGGTCGCGACCTTGCAGATCGGGCTCGGTGGCAGGGCAGTCGAAAAGTCGCGGAACGCCTGCAGCCCGGCCGCCGTGGCCCCCGGCGAGTCGTTCCGGTAGAGGACGACCATCCCGCCGTGCTCGAGGTTGTGGATCCAGTTCGCCGGACCGACCTTGTCCTCGGGCTTGTAGACCCGGGCCTGGACCGGGCCGATGCCCGAGCCGTTGTAATGGTTGCCGGAGGCGGGCGGGCAGTACAGGTAGCTCTGGGGCGGGTTGACGACGTGGCTGTTGGCCATGTCCTCCTGGAAGAACCCGAGTCGATCGCTCGAGCCGGGTGTCAGCGGCGGCGTCGGCGACGGGCTGAAGACGTTCGTGCAGGCGTAGGCGGGCGAGGTCGAGCCGATGAAGACGAAGCCGACCGCGACGGCCACGACGGCGACCGCAGCGACCGTCACGATCGCCGAGCGGTAGCGTTCCAGGAACGTCTGGCGCGGAGCGAGGCGGGCCGTGGTGCGCCGGCCGGCCCGGGCCCGCTCGGCGGGAGAGCTCGGGACGGCGGAGGCCCCGGCGCCCGTCCGGCCGGGGGTCGTGCCGATCGGTGCGCCGTCGCCTTCGGGCTGGACGTCGGATCCGGCTGCCGGCCGGCCGAGGCCTGCCTGGCGGCTCTCGCGGGCCAGTCGGGCCGCGTGGCGTGACTCCTTGCTCACGGTTCGGTCGTGCCTCGTCTCGGTTCGGTGGGGAGGTCGCGCGACGCCGGGGCGTGCACGTGTGCGCGGGTGGGACCGCACGATCCGCCACAGGGTACCGTCAACCGTCCCGAGCCGTCACGGGCGCGCCCGGAGATCGGGCCGCTTGCCCAGCGACCGGTCACTCCTCGACGAGCCAGGCCCGGATCTCCGGCCGAAGCAATCCACGGAAGAGGAGGGCCGCGAGCGCCGCGACGAAGATCGTGTGCGGGATCAGGCCGAGGGCCAGCAGGTACGGGATCAGCGGCAGGGTCAGGCTGGCCAGACCGAGGGCAAGCCCCCTCGCCGCCTGCTTCCGTTGCCACACGAGCGTCGTCGTGAAGATCGTGTAGGCGAGCAGGACCATCACGACGACCCCCGGCCCGCTGACCGGTGCCCCGATCGCAATGTCGATCACATAGCGCAGCGAGATCCCGATCCCGGCCAGGATCGCAAGGGCGTAGACGAGGAACAGGCGGATGCCGCCGGGCATTGCCACGATCTGCTGGAGCACGACCGGATCGTGACATGGGACGAAGCGCGCCGCACGCGGATCGCGGCCGTCCGGCGTCGTATGCTCGGTCGGATGGCGGACCTTCCCCTCAGTCTTCCGGTCACGACGTCCGGCCTGCTCGCGGCCGCGCTCGACCGCGAAGGCAAGATCCTGCGCGCCCTCGAGGCCCTTGGACCGATCGCGGATCGGGATGTCGTCGTCCTGGGCGGTGGGCCCGCGGAGCTCGAGCGACTGACGACGGCCGGCGCGCGGCTGATTGGTGTCGACTCGATTCCGGGCAAGGCTGCCCGAGCCGTGGCCGACGGTTCAGCCGACGCGATCATCAGCGCATGGTCGGGGTTCCGCGGCGTCGACCCGGCAGCCCTGGCCGAGGCTGATCGGATCCTCAAACCGGGCGGGCGTCTGCTCGTCGTCCACGACTATGGGCGCGATGACGTGTCGCGCCTCCGCGGCGACCTGCCCGAGTACGGAGCGTGGAGCCGCCGCAACGGCCCCTACCTCACGAACGGCTTCCGGATGCGGGTCCTTCATTGCTTCTGGACGTTCGACACGATCGACGAGGCGCAGGCATTCCTGGTCGAGGCGTTCGGCGCCGAGGGTGAGACGCTGGGCGCCGGCCTGAAGCGGCCAAGGTTGACCTGGAATGTCGCGGTCTACCATCGCAGCCGCGGACAGCCCAGCGAGGCGACTGCCTGAGCCGGACGGCAGATCCCGGCGTGTCGTCAGAAGGCGCCGGCGGCGACCTCATTGAGCACGGCCCGGTACATCGCCTCGATGTCGTCGACCATCCGGCTGACCGTGAACCGTTCCTCGGCCGCCGCCCGGCAGGCGCCTCGATCGAGCGTTCCGATCCGGCCGATCGCCTCGGCCATTCCCTCGATGTCATCGACGAC
>JBKJOK010000022.1:0-6406 GCA_046595595.1 Candidatus Limnocylindrales bacterium | reverse complement strand
GCGAGGTTCGTGTAGAACGTGCGGCGGTTCGGGTCGCGGCCACTGCGGCCACGGTCGACGGGCCTGACTCGGATGGTCATGGGGTGATGCGGTCCTGAGCGTGAAGGGTTGGGGCGGCGAGGCCGCCGGACGGGCCGGTATCGTACTCTATGTCCCCGCCGGATCCTCGCCGCCAGTCGCGCTCGACGCGCATCTACCTCGATTCCGCGATGCTCCGGAACACCACCCGGGCCACGACTCCAGGAGGCATTCCATCACGGCGACCTCATCGTTCCGCGGCCAGCGGATCCTGGTCACCGGCGGCTCGGGGACGATTGGGGAGCGCCTCGTGGACCACCTCCTCGGGTTCGAGCCGGAGGTCGTCCGGGTCCTCGGCCGCGACGAGACCAAGCAGTTCTACCAGCGCCGCCGGCTGCGCGACCGGCGCGACGTGCGCTTCCTCATCGGTGACATCCGCGATCGCGACCGCCTGGTGCGGGCGATGGACGGAATCGACACGGTCTTCCACTGTGCTGCGCTGAAGCACGTGGAGTCCGGCGAGTACAACCCGTTCGAGGCGACCCAGACGAACGTCGTCGGAACCCAGAACGTGATCGACGCCTGCCTCGCCGCCGGGGTAGCCCGGATGATCCTGACCTCGTCCGACAAGGCCGCCAACCCGACCTCGGTGATGGGCGCGTCCAAGCTCCTCGCCGAGAAGCTCGTCAGCGCCGCGACCAACTACCGCGGCTCGCGCCCGACGCGTTTCGCGAGCGTCCGCTTCGGCAACGTCCTCGGTTCGCGCGGGTCGGCCCTCGAGCTGTTCTTCCGGCAGATCGCGGCCGGCGGCCCGGTCACGGTCACCGACCCGACGATGACCCGCTTCGTGATGACCACCGATCGGGCGGTCCAGCTCGCGATCCGGGCGGCCGAGGTCGTCCAGGGCGGCGAGGTGTTCGTGTTCAAGATGCCGGCCGCCCGCCTGTCCGATCTCGTCGACGCGGCGATCGCGGTCGCGGCCCCCGCCCACGGTCACGATCCGGCCCGGATCGCCACCGAGACGATCGAGTCTCGACCTGGCGAGAAGGCCTACGAGGAGCTGATGACCGAGGACGAGTCGCTCCGCGCCCGCGACGTCGGCGAGATGTTCGCCGTGCTGCCCTCGATCGAGCCGCTGCCCGCCGTGGTGGCCGCCTACGCCGACGTGGCCCGGGCGCCGGTCGGGTCCTACCGGTCGGACGGCGTGTCCCCGATGACCGCCGACGCGGTCCGGGCGCTCGTCGCCGAGACGTTCGGGGACGAGTGGTCCGCCGGATGAGGGTCCTCGTCACGGGCGCGGCCGGGTTCATCGGGCGCTGGGTCGTCGGCGAGCTGCTCGCGCGCGGGCACACGGTCCTCCCGATCGACAACCTGGTCGCGGGCGACGTGACCAACCTCGACGAGTTCGCCGGGGCGCCCGGCCTGCTGCCGTTCGAGCAGGGTGACGTCCGCGATCCGGCCGCCTGCCGGCGCTGGCTGGACGGGATGGCTGCGGTCGCCCACCTGGCGGCCTCGATCTCCGTCCAGGACTCGATCGACGACCCGGCGACCACGTTCGAGAACGATGTGGTCGGGACGTTCAACCTGCTCGAGGCCAGCCGGGCGGCCGCGGCGCGGTTCCTGTTCATGAGCACGTGCATGGTCTACGACCGGGCCACGACGCCCGAGGGAATCGCCGAGGGCCATCCGGTCAAGCCGGCCTCCCCGTACGCCGCATCCAAGCTGAGCGGCGAGGCCCTGACCCTGTCGTATTTCCACGCCTACGGCCTGCCGACGACCGTCGTCCGGCCGTTCAATACCTACGGGCCATTCCAGCGCTCCGTCGGCGAGGGCGGCGTTGTGGCGATCTTCAGTCGCCTGTCACTCGCCGGCGAGCCGCTCCGGATCTACGGCGACGGGACGCAGACCCGGGACCTCCTGTACGCCACCGATTGCGCCCGGTTCGTGTGCGACGCGCTCCTGGCCGATGCGGCCACGGGCCTGATCCTGAACGCCGGGACGGGCCACGACGTCAGCGTCAACGAGCTCGCGGCTGCAGTCGAGCCGGACGGGTCCCGGATCGTTCACGTCGAGCACATCCATCCCCAGAGCGAGATCGCGGTCCTGCGCTGCGACGCGCGCGAGGCCGAGCGGACCCTGGGCTGGCGACCGGAGGTCTCACTCGAGGACGGCCTCGGCCGGGTCCGGGCCTGGATGAACGAGCGGATCGCGGCCGGGATTCCGATCCGATGACGGACCGGAGCTCGTGAGCGGGCCGGCCGGCGCGCGACTCGCGATCGACGGCGGCGAGCCCGTCCGCGCGACGCTCCTGCCGTACGCCCGCCAGTCGATCATCGACCGGGACGTCGAGGCGGTGACCGCGGCCCTCCGCTCAGACTGGTTGACGACCGGGCCGCGCGTCCCGGCGTTCGAGGCCGAGCTGGCCTCATTCGCGGGCGCCCGCCATGCGATCGCGTTCTCGTCGGGCACGGCCGCCCTGCACGGCGCCGCGGCGGCAGCCGGACTCGGGCCGGGCGACGAGGCGGTGACCACGCCGATGACCTTCGCCGCGACCGCCAACTGCGTCCTGTACGTCGGGGCCGAACCGCGCTTCGCCGACATCGACCCGGGCACGCTGCTCATCGATCCGGCCGCCGTCGCCGTCGCGATCACGCCCCGGACGAAGGCGCTCCTGCCCGTCGACTACGCGGGCCAGCCGGCCGACTACCCGGCCCTCCGGGCGATCGCCGACGCGGCGCCCGGCGGGCCCCTCACGATCATCGCCGACGCGTCCCATTCGCTCGGGGCGACGCTCGCGGGCCGGTCCGTCGGGACCCTCGCCGACATGACCGTGCTGAGCCTCCACCCGGCCAAGATCCTGACGACCGGCGAGGGCGGCGCCGTCCTGACCGATCGCGACGACCTGGCGGACCGGCTGCGGCGATTCCGCAACCACGGGATCGGGACGGAGCTCGCGGCCCGGCGCGACTGGACCTACGACATGGTCGAGCTCGGCTACAACTACCGCCTGACCGACATCGGCGCGGCCCTCGGCTCGAGCCAGCTCGAGCGGATCGACAGCTTCCTCGCGTCGCGCCGGCGCCTGGCCGCCCGCTACCTCGAGCGATTGGCCGGCCACGAGCTGCTCGATCCGCCGGTGGTCGTGCCGGGCGCCGATCCGGCCTGGCATTTCGCGTTCGTGCAGCTCCGCCTGGACCGCCTGGCGGTGGACCGCGGCGCGATCTTCCGGGCGCTCCGCGCCGAGGGCATCGGGGTCAACGTCCACTACATCCCCGTTCATCGCCACAGCTACTACCGGGAGCGCTTTCCCGGCATCTCGATGCCCGTCGCCGAGGCGGCATACGAGCGGCTGCTGACGATTCCGCTGTTCCCGTCGATGACCGACGCCGATGCCGACGACGTGGTCGCCGCGCTCGACAAGGTGACCGCCGCCTACCGGATCGGCTGAGGCCAGGCCATGCGAACCGTCGCGGTCATCCAGGCCCGGATGGGCTCGACCCGGCTGCCGGGCAAAGTCCTCGCCGACATTGCGGGCCGACCGCTGATCCTGTGGACCGTCGCTGCGGTCGAGGCCGTCGCCGGGATCGATGCCCTCGTCGTCGCGACGACCGACCGGCTCGAGGACGACGAGCTGGTCGCCGTCCTCGAGCGGCAGCGGCTGCGCGTCCACCGCGGGTCCGCCCAGGACGTCCTGCGCCGGGTCGCCGACGCGGTCGGACCCCTCGAGCCGGACGTCGTCCTGCGCCAGACCGCCGACAACCCGTACCCGGATCCCGACGTGATGACGGCCCAGCTCGCCCGCCTCGGCGACGGGTTCGACTACGTCGGCATCACCGGCCTGCCGCTCGGCATCGGCGGCGAGGCGGTCCGCGCCGCGGCCCTCTGGTCGGCCGACCGCGAAGCGACCGAGGCCGCCGATCGCGAGCACGTCCTGACGTTCGTCCACCGCCGGCCCGAGCGGTTCGCGATCGGGGTGCTGGCCGATCCGCCGGCCGCCCGTCAGCGGCGCTATACCGTCGACACGCCGAACGACCTGGCCTTCGCCCGGGCGCTCGCGACCCGCCTCGCCGACCCGAGCCGGCCGGCCGGCCTGGCCGAGCTCGAGGCGATCGTCGCGGCCGACCCCACGCTACTGGCGATGCGTGGCACGATCGCTCCGTCGGGCGAGCCCGGGACGCCGACGTCTTCGAACGCCAAGGCGGGGCTCGAGCTGCTGGAGGACTGATGGACGTCGTTCGGATCGGAGATCGGGAGGTCGGCGGCGGGGCGCCCGTCTACGTGATCGCGGAAGCCGGCTCGAACCACGATCGCGATCTCGATCAGGCCAAGCGCCTGATCGACGTGGCGGCCGCGGCCGGCGCCGACGCGGTGAAGTTCCAGACGTTCGCGGCCGATCGGATCGTGGCCGAGACGACGACCCGGGCGAAGTACCTCGATGACCTGCTGCCGCCCGACAAGACGATGGCCGACCTGTTCCGCGAGCTGGAGCTCCCCCGTGAGTGGCACGCCGAGCTGTTCCGGCACGCGACCGACGCCGGCATTGACTTCCTCTCGACTCCGTTCGACTTCGAGGCCATCGACCTCCTCGACGATCTCGGGGTCAAGGCGTTCAAGGTCGCCTCGTACGAACTGTGGCACCTGCCCCTGATCCGCGAGGTCGCGTCACGCGGCAAGCCGATCATCTGCTCGACCGGGATGGCCGACCTGGCCGACGTCCAGGACGCGGTCGACACGGTCGCGGCCACCGGCAACGAGCAGCTGATCCTGATGCACTGCGTCGTCAACTATCCGCCGCCGTTCCGCGACCTGAACCTGCGCGCGATCCAGACCCTGCGGACCGCGTTCCAGGTCCCGGTCGGCTACAGCGACCACAGCACCGGGATCACGGCCCCGATCGTCGCCACGGCCCTCGGCGCGGCGGTCATCGAGAAGCACTACACGCTCAGCCGCGACCTGCCCGGTCCGGACCACCGGTTCGCGATCGAGCCCGACGAGCTGAGTGCGATGGTCCGGGCGATCCGCGACACCCACGACGCGCTCGGCAGCGGCGTGAAGCGGATGGCCCCGGCCGAGGAGGATCTCTACACGACCGCCCGGCGCAGCCTGTTCGCCGGCCGGGACATCGCGGCCGGCGCGGTCGTGACGGACGAGGACATCGCGATCCTCCGGCCCGGAACGGGGATCGAGGTCCGCGATCTGCCCAAGGTCGTCGGGCGAACGGCGCGGCGAGCGATCCGCCGGCACGAACCCCTGAGCTGGGAGATGTTCTGATCGGGACCGGTGCGGCGTCGCCGGGGTCGCCGGGACCGGCGGGGCAGCGACGGGTGCACCTGGTCGCGGCGAGCGCGCCGGCCGTCGGCGGCGGCCACGTCAGCCGGAGCCTGGCCCTGGCGGAGGCGCTGATCGGGCGCGGTGCCGCGGTCACGATGACGTTCCTCGGCGGGGCGCTGGGCGGGGAAGCGGCTCGCCAGGCGGCGCGCCTCGGTCTGGCGGAGGGCTCGATCCCCACGGGGGCGGTGGTCGTCGCCGATCTGCCCCGGGCTGACGACGCGATCGGCCTGGCCGCGGCGAATCGCCTCGTGGTCTTCGACGATCGGAACGCGTTCACGGGCTCTGCCGCGATCGTCGTCCAGCCATCGCTGCCGACCTGGGACGGCCCGGGCCACGCCGATCGGGTGCTGGCCGGGTACGCCTGGGTGCCACTCGCCGGACGCTACCGCGAGCTGCGTGGCGAGCGAACGGCCCCGGCCATCGCTGGTGCGGGGGCGTCGGCGCTGCCGCATGTCGTGCTGTGCTTCGGCGGGAGCGATCCCGCGCTCGTGACCGAACGGCTCGCCCCGGCGCTGCTGGCACGCGCAGGCGGGCACCGCGGCGGCGCGCACGGCGGAGGCGCGCACGGCGGAGGCGGCCGGCCGGAGTGGACCCTCGAGGTGATCGTCGGCGCCGGCCACGCCGCCGTCGGTCCGGCGGATCTGGCCCTGGTGCGCGATCCCGCGGACTTGCCCGAGCGTCTCGCTGGAGCGGACCTGGCGGTCGTCGCCGCCGGCACGATGAAGTTCGAGGTCGCCTGCCTCGGCCGGCCGGCCGTGCTCGTCGCCGCGGCGGACGATCAGCTGCCCGTCGGGCCGGCGTTCGCCGCGACCGGAGCCGCCGAGTGGCTGGGCGACGGCCGCGATCTCGACCCGGAGCTCCTGGCCGATGCGGTTGCACAGCTCGTCGGGGATGCGCAGCGACGGCGGGCGATGGGACGGCGCGGCAGCGAGGTCGTCGACGGCCTGGGCGTCGATCGCCTGGCCGCGGCCATCCTCGGGACGTGAGTGTCGAGGCGATCCAGGAGCGGCCACGCCGGTCCCCGTGGGCCATGCTCGCCATCTACCCGGTGCTCGCG
>JBKJOK010000167.1:0-12686 GCA_046595595.1 Candidatus Limnocylindrales bacterium | reverse complement strand
CCTCGGCCGCGCCGTCTACGGCCTGCCCGAGCTCCATCGGGCGGAGCTCCGGGACCTCCGGACGGCACCGAGCGCGATCGTCGGATCGCCCGGCTGCTACCCGACGGCGACCCTTCTCGCCCTCGCGCCCCTCGCCCGGGCCGGCCTGATCGGCGACCTCGTCGTCGACGCCAAGAGCGGTGTCTCGGGCGCCGGCCGGGATCCGAAGCCCGACATGATGTTCGGCGAGGTCAACGAGAGCGTGAAGGCGTACGGGATCGGCGGCCACCGCCACGTCGCCGAGATCGAGCAGGAGCTGGCCGGGCTCGGCGCGACGACCGGCGCCGTCAACCCGGGTGCCGCCGGCGTCGACTTCCTGCCCCACCTGATCCCGATGACCCGGGGCATCCTGTCGGCCGGTCACGTCCGCCCGACCCGCCCCACGAGCCAGACCGAGCTCGATGACCTGTATGGCGCGGCCTACACCGACGAGCCGTTCGTGACGGTCGTGCCCGCGGCGCCGGCCACGAAACACGTCCTCGGCAGCAACCACGTCCGGGTCTTCGTCCACCACGACGAGCGGACCGGCCGGATCCTCGCAATCGGCGTGATCGACAACCTCGTGAAGGGCGCCGCGGGTCAGGCGATCCAGGCGTTCAACCTCGTCCATGGCCTGCCCGAGACGACCGGTCTCGAGCAGCTTCCGCTCGTCCCCTGACGCGTCCCGTAGCCCACGAAGGGATCATGGCCATCGCCATCGACACACCGCTCATCGCGCTCTCGACGGCACTCCCGCCGGTCGAGCGGCACGCCGTGATCCCGGCTGGCTTCGTCGCCGCCGGCGGCGTGGCCGGGATCAAGGCGTCCGGCCGGCCGGATCTGGCGATCGTCGCGACCAGCGCCGGCTCCGACGGGGTCCGGGTCCCGGCGGCCGCGGCCGCAATCTTTACCCCGAACGCGTTCGCGGCCGCGCCCGTCGACCTGTCG
The DNA here is from genome assembly GCA_046595595.1 of Candidatus Limnocylindrales bacterium. Taxonomy (GTDB): domain Bacteria; phylum Chloroflexota; class Limnocylindria; order Limnocylindrales; family CSP1-4; genus CF-46. The sequence continues at coordinate 11,720 of JBKJOK010000167.1, read as the reverse complement.
AAACGCCACCTCGCGGCGACCGATCCGGCGGGCGATGGTCGATTTGGTTGGGCGACGGGCGTGATCTCGACGAGCGGCTGTGCCAACGCCGCGACGGGCGCGCTGGGCTACGCCGACCAGGTGGATGTCGCCGTCGAGCTCGCGGCTGCCCTCGGGGTCGATGTCGACGGGACCCTCCTGCTGTCAACGGGCGTGATCGGCACGCGTCTTCCGCTCGACAAGGTCGTCGCGGGAATCGCGGCCCTGGCACCGACCCTGGCACCGAGCGACGATGGCCTGGCGGCCGCGGCCGAGGCCCTCCGTACGACCGACTCGACGGTCAAGGCCGCGACCGTCACGATCACACTGCCCGACGTCGATGGTCTGGCGGTTCGTTCCGTGCGGGTGACGGGCATCGCGAAGGGTGTCGGGATGATCCATCCCCGGATGGCGACGATGCTCTCGATCGTGTTGACCGACGCGACCGTGGACCCGGCCACGCTCCACGGCCTCCTCCGACCCGCGGCGGCCCGGACCTGGGACCAGCTCAGCGTGGACGGCGACACCAGCACGAACGACACGGTCTTCCTGCTCGCGTCGGGGGCCGCCGGCGCCGCGCCGGTCAATGCCGGGACGCGCGATGCGGTCGAGCTGGGCCGGGCGATCGAGGCGGTGGCCCGCGACCTGGCCCGGCAGCAGGCGGCCGACGGCGAAGGCGCCACGACCCTGATCACATGCCAGGTCTCCGGCGCGGTCGACGACGCCGACGCCCGCGCGATCGCTCGAGCGGTCATCTCGTCGTCGCTGGTCAAGGCGGCCGTGCACGGTCGCGACCCGAACTGGGGCCGAGTCGCCGGCGCGGCCGGCAATGCGACGCTCGCCGAGGAAGCAGTCCTCGCGGCGGCTGGTCTGAATCCGGCGGCAGCCCGCGGCCGGGCCGGCACCGCGGCCAATCTCGACCCGGACCAGCTCCGGATCGCGATCGCCGGCCATCTCGTCTTCGACGGTCCGGCTGGCGGGCCGGTCGGCTTCGATCGAACCGCGGCGCGGGCGGCGATGGAGGGCCCGGAGCTCCTGATCCGGCTCGACCTCGGGCTCGGCGACGGGACCGGCGAGGCCTTTGGCTGCGACCTCACCGAAACCTATGTCATCGAGAACTCGGAGTACACGACGTGAGCGAAATCCTCGTCGTGAAACTTGGTGGGACGACCATCTCGGACCAAGCCCAGGTCCTCGGCGAGGTCGCCGCGGTCGCCCGGAAACGGCCGGTCGTGCTCGTCCACGGCGGTGGCAAACGGATCACCGAGTGGCTCGACCGGATGGGCGTCGCCTCGAAGTTCGAGAACGGACTGCGCGTCACCGACCAGGCCGCCCTCGAGGTCGCGGCCGCCGTCCTGCGCGGCGTCGTCAACAGCGAGCTCGTCGCCGGTCTGCGCGACCTGGGCGTCGATGCCGTCGGGCTGTCGGGCGTCGATGGTGGACTCCTCCTCAGCGAGCGCGTGCCCGGGATGGGCCTCGTCGCCCACGTGGTCGGGCTGCGTCGCGATTTGCTGGACGCCGTCCTCGTCGGCGGCCAGGTTCCGGTCGTTGCACCGCTGGCTCGCGACGAGGACGGGATCGTCTGCAACGTCAACGCCGACGACGCGGCCGCTGGAATCGCGGCGGGGCTCGGCGCCCGCCAGCTCGTCCTGATGACCGACGTGGACGGCGTTCGCGACTCCGACGGCCGCCGGCTCGATACGCTCACGAGCGGCGAGGCCGAGGACCTGATCGCGAGCGGCGTCATCGCCGGCGGCATGGTCCCGAAGATCCGGGCCGCCCTCACCGCCCTGGCCTGGGAGGGCTCGGAGGCGATCATCGCCGACGCGTCGGCCGAGGGCGCCCTGGAGCGGGCGCTCTCCGACCCGACGTTCGGCACCCGGATCACGAGCAGCCGGTCCGTAGTGGGGGCCGCGTGATGCGCGGACGCCCCGCCTCGAGCGCGATGTCCGCCGCCGGCGCAGATGGCGCCGTCCTCGCAAGCCGCGCCTCGGCGGCCGGTCGCGGCTCGGCGGCGATCGCCGACCTCCTGAACGGCGGCGCAAACGGCCTGGCCCCCTCGAAGCGCGACCGCCAGCGGGCGATTCGCGACCTCGTGTCGGGCCAGCCGATTGCCAGCCAGCTCGACCTCGTCGAGCGCCTGACGGAGCGCGGCTTCGCGGTCACCCAGGCGACGGTCAGTCGCGACGTCGCCGAGCTTGGCCTGGTCAAGGCGCCGCGTCTCGGCGGCCACGCCTACGTCCTGCCCGAGACGCTCACCGGCGTCGGCCCGGGCGGCCCCGGCCCGGGCGGGATCCCGTCGCGGGCATCCGACGAGCGCCTCCGCCGGATCCTCGCCGACGTCCCGGTGACGATCGGCCGGAGCGGGCTGATCCTGCTCGTCACCGGGTCGCCGGGGACCGCCAGCATCATCGCCCAGGCGATCGACGAGTCCTCGCTCACGGAGCAGGAGGGCACGCTGGCGGGCGACAATACGCTCCTCGTCCTGTTCGCCGACGAGGAACGCCTCGCCGCCTGGCGAGACCGATTCGATGACATTCGATCCTCGGCCGTCGCCGATGTCCCGGAGGCCCGCTGAACCCATGAAGAAAGTCGTTCTCGCCTACTCGGGCGGCCTCGATACGTCTGTTGCCGTCGCGTGGCTCCGCGAGAAGTACGACTGCGAGGTCGTGTGCCTGACCGTCGATGTCGGCGGCGGGTCGCTCCGTGAGGGCGTCGAGCAGCGCGCGATCAGCGCCGGTGCGTCGCGGGCATACGTCGTCGATGCCCGCGAGCGGTTCGTCCGCGACTTCGTCTGGCCGCACCTCCAGGCGAACGCGCTGTACCAGGGCGCCTACCCGTTGGCGACGGCACTGGCCCGGCCGCTGATCGCCCAGCTTCTCGTCGAGGTCGCGCGGGTCGAGGGCGCCGACGCGGTTGCCCACGGCTGCACCGGCAAGGGCAATGACCAGGTCCGCTTCGACGTCGCCGTCCATGCGCTGGACCCGGGGCTGGAGGTCGTCGCGCCGATGCGGGTCGGGATGGGCCTGACCCGCGATCAGGAGATCGACTACGCCGCCGAGCGCGGGATCGAGATCCCGATCACGAAGGCCTCGCCGTATTCGATCGACGTGAACCTGTGGGGCCGGTCGTGCGAGACGGGCGTGCTCGAGGATCCGTGGGTCACGCCGCCGCCGGACGCCTACGAGTGGACCGTCGCGCCGTCGTCGGCGCCCGATCCGGTTGAACTCGTGATCGAGTTCGAGGGCGGGATCCCGGTCGCGATCGACGGCGAGCGGCTGGACGCCGTGGAGCTGGTGGATCGGCTGCATGCGCTGGGCGGCGCCCACGGTGTCGGACGGATCGATCACGTCGAGGATCGCCTGGTCGGGATCAAGAGCCGCGAGATCTACGAGACGCCGGCGGCCACGATCCTGCACGAGGCCCACCGCGCGCTGGAGGGGCTGACCCTGACCAAGGACACGCTCCGGTTCAACCGAACCGTCGCCAACGAGCTCGCCCAGCTGACCTACGACGGGCTGTGGTTCAGCGCGCTCCACCGCGACCTGCGCGGCTACGTCGCGTCGTCCCAACGGGTGGTCAGCGGCGAGGTCCGCGTCCGGCTGGATCACGGGTCCGCCGCGGTGGTCGGGCGACGCTCGCCGCTCTCGCTGTACGACAAGAACCTCGCGACGTACGACACGGGCGACGCGTTCGATCACGCCGCGGCGGTCGGGTTCATCGGAATTTTCGGGTTGCCGCTCCGGGTCGAGGCGGCCCGGCATGGCGCGGTCGGCGCGCGCTACGGGGCGGCCTGGACGTGGACCGACCCACTCCTCGCCGACCTTGCGATGTCAGTTACCGATCCGGAGCCGGCCGCCGTCTGACTCGGGCCGAGTCGGACGATTGGAGCAGATCAGCAGTTGTCCGGCCCATTGCGCCGGTGGGTCGTCCCTCATTGTGCGCGAGCGTTGTTGTCCACGGCGTTGAAGGCGTAAGCCGGCTGACCGATCCTTGTCGCCGGGAAGGGCTTCGCGCAGAACAGCCCGTCGCCGTTCCGGTCCAGGCCGCGGAGTCCCGCCATGACGAGCTCGTACAGTGCCTCCGCATCGGCGACGCCGAAGGCCGCCGCCGCCTCGTCCACCGTCGTGAAGCCCTCGGCCGCCAGGCCGGCAACCGTCTGCACCCACCAGGCGTTGGTCGGGTCGATTCCGTCGCCGCCGAGCAGGTCAACCTCGAACGTCGTGAACCCCGAGCTTGCGGCGCCGCAGCCTCGATCAGGAGCCGCGGCGACGCCCGTTGGAGCGAAGCTCGAGATCGACAGGACGAACGCGAGGGAGAGGAGGATGCGCCGCGCTCGGGCCGGGCTGTGCATCGGTTTGCCTCGGATGCTGGCCGCGTCCGCGCACGGCATTCGAGCGACTGTAGCAGCGAGCCGTCACGGCGGCGTTCGGCCCGTCGGGTCGGCCCGGGTGTCGCGGCCCGCGCGTCGTGGCCCGCGCGACCCTGCCCTGTCGAGGCGGTCGTCAGGGACACCCGCGATCGAACCAAACCGCACCTGACGGGCGCCGCCCGAGTTGGCCAAACTGCCGCCCACGAAACGTTCGGCTCGTTTCGGGCGCCGACCCGGCCGTCCGGGCTGCGACGACTGAGCGTGGATGACGCGCCTCCACCCAGATCAGCCGCCTGGATTCGGCGTTCGACCGCGCCCAACGTTCCCCCGATGACCGTTTGGCCTGGTCGCCTGCGGGCCCGCATGCGGCGGGCGGTGCGGGGCTCACGATGCCGGCGGCGCCAGTCCGTAGACGCGGGCCTCGCGGAGCGCGAGATCCTCGAGCTCGGTCGTCGTACGGACCTCATACGCGGCCAGCTCGACCAGCTCGGACGTCGGCAGGTAGCGCCGGCCCGGGTCACCCACGAGGACCTCGATCCCGCGCTCCTGCGCCCGGCGCAGCCACGCCAGGACGCGCGCCGCGAGCCCCGCCTCGTACGCCCAATCGCCGGCCAGGATCACGTCGACGTCCGGCGCCGCCTCGTCGAGGACGTCGCGCCCGACGGTCGCCACCCGGACTGCGTTCGCCCGCGCGTTCAGAGTAATCGCGGCGGTCGCGAAACGATCGATGTCGGCAGCGGTTGCCTCCGAGGCGCCGGCCAGGAGCGCGGCGATCGCACACAACCCGGAGCCCGACGCCAGGTCGAACACGCGCCGGCCGGCGACCGCGTCGGGGTGCTCCGCGAGGTAGTGCGCGATGGCCAGTCCCCCACCCCACGCGAACGCCCAATACGGCAGGGCGGCTTCGGGGTCGCCGGTCTCGACCTGGACGGCGTGCCACAGCGCCAACGCCTCGTCGCCGAGATGAAGCCGGAGCGGTTCGAGCCCGGGCACGGGTCGGAGCCGCGTGTTTCGGTGCACGAACGCGCGCGGCGAGGCCGTCAACGCTCCGCCTCGGCCACCACGGTCTCGGCCGCACCGGTCTCCGCTGTCACGTTCTCCGCCGCGTGGGCTTCGACCTGGGCCATGAACTCATTCGTCAGGATCAGGCGCGACGGCAGCAGGCACAGGTGGATCACGGCGGCGGCGATGAACACGGCGGTCAGCCCGAAGGTCTGGCCGATGATCCCGCCGAGGAGCGCGCCGAGCGGCAGCGCCCCCCACGAGATGACCCGGAACGAGGCCATCACCCGGCCGAGCAGGTGGTTCGGGACGATCCGTTGGCGGATCGAGCCGAACACGACGTTGAACGCCCCGCCGATCGAGCTGCTGACCGCGAGGATCGCGCCGATGACCAGCGGCTGCGGCACCACGATCCAGACCAGGTCCATGACGAGCAGCGAGCCGATGCAGGCGACGAACAGGTTGGCCCGCCCGATCGCCCGCTCGATCCGGCCGGCGAGGAGCGTCCCGACAACCGTCCCGACCGCGATCGCGGTCGTCAGCAGCCCGAACCCGACCCCGTCGAGCCCGAGCGGCCCGGGCGCGACGACGTAGAGGACGAGGATCCCGAACACGGCCATCGAGCCCAGGTTCATCGGCCCGACGACGAGGGCCATCGTCCTCAGCAGCCGATGCTGGACAAGGTAGGACATCCCGTCGCGGATCTCCGCCGCGATCGATGTCGGCGGCCCGTCGCGGACCGCCCGGAACGAGCCCCGCAACGTCACGAGACAGAGCAGCGCACCGAGGTAGCCGGCCGCGGCCGTCCCGAACGCTGCCGCGATCGCGAGCCCGGCGAGGAACCCGCCGAGCGGTGGCCCGATGAAGTTGTTCATCGTCAGCTCGACCGCGTTCAGGCGGCTGTTGGCGGCCACGACCTTGTCCTTGCCGACGACGTTCGGGAGCATCGAGTTGGCCGCGGTGTCGAACATCGTCTCGAAGCAGCCGAGGACGAAAGCGGCCAGGTACAGGAGCCAGATCGTGGCCACCCCGGCGACGACCGCGACGACCAGCCCGCCGATCAGGACCACCCGGCCGGCATCGACGAGGACCATCGTCCGGCGCCGGTCGAGGCGGTCGGCCAGCGCACCGGCGATCAACGCGAACACGAGCCACGGCAGGCGTGACGCGACCGCCACGCCGGCCACCAGCCCGGGCTCGGTCGTGAGGCTGACCGCGAGGAGCGGCAGCGCGATCTGGAAGATGCCGTCCGACAGGTTCGCCAGGAACGAGGCCGAGAACAGCGTCCAGAAGCCGCGCCCCAGGCCGTCGTCGATCGCGGCCCGGACCGAGCGGCGGCGGCCCGGCACGGTGGCGGCGTCGGCCGCGGCGCCCTCCCCCGACTGGCTCACCCGATCGCGCCCACGACCCGGCTCTCGGCGGCACGGAGGCGCGCGTAGCCCGGCTTCACGACCTCGTTGATCAGGCGCAGCCGCTCGTCGAACGGGGCGAACGCGCTCTTCATCGCGTTGATCGTCATCCACTCCATCTCGCCCAGTCCGATCCCGAACGCCGCGTCGAGGGCCGCGAACTCGGACGACATCGAGACCCCGCTCATCAGCCGGTTGTCGGTGTTGAGCGTGACCCGGAAGCGGAGCCGGCGGAGCAGGTCGATCGGGTGGTCCGCGATCGTGGCCGCTGCGCCGGTGTGGACGTTCGAGGTCGGGCACATCTCGAGCGGGACCCGCCGGTCGCGGACGAACGCCGCCAGGCGACCCAGCTCCACCGAGCCGTCTTCGCGGACCGTGATGTCGTCCACGATCCGGACGCCGTGGCCGAGCCGCTCGGCGCCCGCGAACTGGAGCGCCTCCCAGATCGAGGGCAGCCCGAAGGACTCGCCAGCGTGGATCGTGATGTGGAAGTTCTCGCGCCGGATCCGATCGAACGCGTCGAGGTAGCGGGTCGGCGGGTAGCCCTTCTCGGGGCCGGCGACGTCGAACCCGACGACGCCCGCATCGCGCCAGCGGATCGCGCACTCGGCGACCTCGACGGAGCGCGCCGCCTGGCGCATCGCTGTGACGAGCATCTTCATGGCGATCGGCGTGCCCGCCTCGGACGCCCGCGCCATCCCGATCCGGAAGCCCTCGAGGTTCGCTTCGACGACCTCGTCGAGGGTCATCCCGCGCTCGGTCGAGAGCTCCGGGGCGTAGCGCACCTCGGCGTAGGTCACCCCATCGGCGGCGAGATCCTCGGCGCACTCGGCGGCGACGCGGATGATCGCGTCGCGCTCCTGGAGGACGCCGACGGTGTGACTGAACGTCTCGAGGTAGAGCTCGAGCGACTTGCGGTCGGCGCCGCGCCGGAACCACGCCGCAAGCTCGTCGACGTCGGTCGTCGGCAGGCCGTCGTAGCCGAACTCGCGGGCGAGATCGATGACCGTGGCCGGCCGGAGCCCACCATCGAGGTGGTCGTGGAGAAGCGCCTTGGGCGCCTGGCGGATCGTGTCGGATCGGAGCATGGCCCGATGGTACGACCGTTTGGGGGTGGGGCGGCCCGTCAAACGCGATCCGGGCGTGGACGGCGCATCGGTCGAATGACCGATGACGCAGGGCGATGGCCCGGTCGTACACTCCGGCCATGACGCGCGCGGGTTCGGTGCTCTGTCCGGTGATCGTCGGCCGGGACGAGGTCCTCGAGCGGTTCGACCAGTTGATCGCCGAGGCCGTGCTGGGTCATGGCCACGCGATCTTCCTGTCAGGCGCAGCCGGGCTCGGCAAGACCCGCCTGGTCCGGGCCGTGGCGCGCAAGGCCGTGGCCGGCGGGCTGCGGGTGGACGCCGGCTCGGTGGCGCCGCAGGACCTCCACGTCCCGCTCGCGTCCATCCGCGAGATGGCGATCGGCATGCGGACCAACACCGAGTTCGGCACGCTCTCTGCCGACCTCCTCGCCTTCGACGGTCGCCACGATGGCGACGCTCTCGGCTCGCGCCGGCTGATCGTGCGCGGCGTCGCCGATCGGATCCTCGCCGCGATCGACCGGCCGACCCTCCTCGTCTTCGACGACCTCCATTGGTCCGACGAGGTGAGCCTCGAAGTCATCGGGGAGCTGGCCCGCCTCGGCGGAGACCTGCCCTTGCTGCTCCTCGGCGGCTACCGGGCCGACGAGTTCCCGACCGGTTCGATCCATCGCGAGTGGCGCGCCCGGCTGCTCAGCCAGCGCCACGCCGAGGAGGCGCGCCTCCAGCCGCTGACACTCGACGAGACCGCGATCGCGACGACCCTGATCATGGGCGGCGAGTTGCCCGCGCCACGCGACGTCGTCGCGGCGGTCCATGAGCGCACGAACGGCATTCCCCTGCACATCGAGGAGCTCCTCGGCGCGCTCGACGACGACGCCCGGACGGACGGTCGCCGGATCCGCGAGGCGATCGTGCCCGACACGATCGGCGATGCCGTGCTCGCCCGGCTGTCCCGCCTGTCGGACGAGGCCCGCCTGGTGGCCCGCGCCGGGGCGGTCGTCGGACGCTGCTTCAGCCCGGAGGTGCTCGCCGGGATGGTCGATCGAACGCTCGCGGAGCTTGAACCGACGATCGACGAGCTCGTGGACGCCGCCATCCTCTACCCGTTCGACTATGTCGACCAGGGCTATTACGACTTCCGCCACCAACTCCTGCGCGATGCGGTCTACAGCACCGTGCCGCCCGCCCAGCTGCGCCGGTTCCACGCCCAGGCCGCGGAGTTCGGGATGAGCCTCGAGGGCGCAAGTATCATCCACGCGTCGCGCCACTATGAACGTGCCGGACTCCGGCCGCAGGCATTCCGGGCGGCGCTGGCCGCGGCCGACGAAGCGAGCCGGATCTCCGCCCGCCGGGAGGCGTACGAGCTGTACCGGCGGGCGATCGACAACATGCCCGCCAACCTGCCGATCGACGAGCAGGCCGCGCTGCACGAGCGATTCGCGGACGCGGCCGGCGCGATCGAACACAACGACGAGTGCGCGACCGCCTCCGCTCGAGCGCGCGAGCTGTACCTCGAGGCCGGACGGCCTCTGGAGGCCGCGGGACTCCTCATCGCGCTGTCCGTCCTGGCGGCCCGGAACGGGGTCCCCCACGCCGAACTCCGCGCGTTCACCGACCGTGCGCTCACCGAGATCGCCGAGGTGCCGGTGTCCGAGGATCGGGAGAAGCTCCGGGCGTTCCTCCTGAACGTCCGGGCCGACGATCACCTCCTCGCCTCGGAGCTGACGACGGCTCGGACCCGGGCCAGGGAGGCGCGCGGGGTGGCCGAGGCCGTCGGCGATCGGGAGACTGTCCTCGAGGCAGACCTGACGCTCGCCCGGATCGACATCAGCGACGGCCGCTACGAGAGCGGGTTGCGCGACGGGATGCGCGCCGCCCGCGAGGCCCGCGACGCCGGCTACGAAGGCGTCGGAGTGACCGGCTTCCGCAACCTCGCGATCATGGCCGCCCGAATCATGGATCCACGGGCAGCGGAGGTGGCGCTCGAGGAAGGGCTCCAGTACGCCGACGCGATCGAGCAGTCCCACTGCCGCCAGATGATGTCGACGACCACGGCCCTCCTCGACTGGGCGCTCGGGCGCTGGGACGAGGCCGACGAGCGAGCGCGCCACGAGCTCGTCGATCGCGGCTGCCGGCGGGGCGTGATCGGCTCGCTCGACGTGATCGGGCTTGTTGCCCTGGGTCGCGGCCGGCTCGACGAGGCTCGTCGCTGGCTGGACGATTCCCTCTCGTCCGGCCGCCGGATCGGGGAGGTCCAGTTCATCCTCACGCCGCTCTGGGCGCTGGCCGAGACCGACCTCCTCGGGGGCGACTCGGTGACCGCGATCGATCGCTGCGAGGAGGCTCTGGCGATCGCGGTCACCAGCGGCGAACGAGCCCTCCTGATTCCGTTCGTGGTGACCGGCGTGCGCAGCCTGCTCGCAGCCCGCCGACCCGACGACACCGAGCGCTGGCTGGTCCGCTGCCGCGATCATCTCGCGGGCTGGGAGCCGATCGCCGGAGCCGCGCTCGCCCACGGGGACGGGCTGGTCCGGATGGCCGGCGGGACCCTCTCCGCCGCGCGCGAGTCGCTCGAACGTGCCGTCCGCGGCTGGGACGAGCGCGGACGCACCTGGGAGGGGTCCTGGGCACGGCTCGACCTGGCCCACTGCCTGATGCGTTCCAACCGCCATGCCGACGCGGCGTCTGTGCTGAGCGACGTCCGGCGAACGGCCGATGGGCTCGCAGCCGAGCCGATCATCGCCCGCGCTGACGAGCTCGCCCGGGCGGGCCGGGGTCGCGGCCTCGAAGAGGAGCCGTGGCGGCCGCTGACGGTCCGCGAGTTCGAGGTCGCGCGGCTCATCGCCGAAGGCCTCACCAACGGCGAGATCGGTGATCGGCTGGACATCGCCCCCAAGACCGCCAGTTCGCACGTCGAGCACATTCTCGCCAAGCTCGGCGTCACCCGGCGGGCGGAGATCGCATCCTGGGTCGCGACGGTCGGCGGGCCGGCACGAGAGCCGGCGCCGGTTCGGGGAACCGCCGCTGCGTTCACCGCCGACAGCCGGCGCTGAACCGAACGCCCCGATCGGGCGCCACAGCTCCTTCGGACGTCAGCCCGGCCGATTCGGACGTCAGCCCGGCCCCACCAGCCCGGCAGTCAACACGCGAAGAACGGCGACCCTCGGGGAGACGAGGGCCGCCGGGGAGACGAGGGCCGCCGCCTGATGGCGGGTCAGGCACCGAGCCCGACCCGCCGAACGAGCTAGGCGGGCTGGTGGTGGCAGACCCACAGCACGCCTGGAACGAACGCCCAGTACGTGCCGTCGGGCGAAGCCGGGTCGTGCGGGCACGCGCGACCGTCGGACGAGGCCTTGAAGGTCGCGATCTCCGCGGTTACGAAGTTGCCGGAAGCATCGAAGACGCGCAGCTGGAACGTCCCGCCACTCTCGATCAGGGCGGCTGGCCAGCGCGTCACAGTGCCGGGGCTGATGCAGTGACCGCCGGGCAGTCCGACCGCCGCTGCGCAGCCCCAGCCGGCAGCTTCGGCGCGCTGCTGGTCCGTGCTACCGCCGGCCAGGGCTGCCGGGGCGACGGCGCCGAGCAGGACCGCAGCCACGGTCATCGTCGCGGCGAGTCGTCGAATCGTGCGCATGTCAGGCCACCTCCACAGTGAGCTCGTAGACTTCGGCGGTCGGATGGCCCGCCCGCTCGTGGATCCGCATGACCGCCTCCTTGGACGGTCCCGTTGCCAGGCAGAAGACCTTGCCCGCGACCGGGTCGAGCCAGGCCTGCGCGAAGTGCACGCCCTCCTCGTTCTCGATCGCGAGGTCGCGGTCATGCGCCTCGCGA
>JBKJOK010000016.1:0-8746 GCA_046595595.1 Candidatus Limnocylindrales bacterium | reverse complement strand
TCCACGCGATCGAGGCGCTTGGCCTGGCTGAAGACGCCCGGCAGCTCCGCCACACGAATGGACCACCAGCCGTGGTCTGGCTCGATGATCGCGGTATAGGTCGGCCTCACGTCTCCCACCATCCAGTCCCGAACTCCTCCTCGAATGCCGTCATCACCCCGCGCGCGGTGTGCTCCACGATCTCGCGATGGCGCGGAATGGTGATCCGATGGCTCTCGAGCGCGCATACCTCGTGGTCGGCACCCTGACGGACAATCTCCCAGGTCAGACCCCGATCGCGCGCCGCTTCGCCGATCCGCCGGATCAGGTCCCGGCGCTTCACCGACCGTAGGCAAGTCTGCTTGCCATGTCAAGCAAAGTCCACTAGCCAGCATGTCGATCGACCGTCCACCCTCCGATCATGGTCGGCGTGCATTCACCGCGGCTTATCAAGGAGGCATGCCGCGCCCGCCGAGTGTCGAGGCCGCCCGCTATCGTTCGGTCACCGTGGCGAACAATTCCGCCAGCGGCTCGGTGGTCAGGCTGCAGCGGCGGGCGGCAGGTTCGGGCGGTCGAGTCGCAGCGCGCTCAGGCCGAGCCCGATCCAGCCTCCCGAGAAGGCGAGGATCGAGCCGAGGATCAGCACCACATTGAGTGGCGTGGGCACCCCGCCGGCCAGGCCGTTCAGGGCGACGAACATGCTCAGAGCGCCTAGTCCAAGCGACGCGGCTGATGCGCGGGACAGGCTGTGTGATCGCCACGTGACGAGCGCGAAGAGCGCAGATCCGACGACGAGACCGACGAGGCCGATCGTCCACACGGCCCAGCTGCTGAGCCCGGCGACGATGGGCCGATCGGAGTCGCCGAGGGCCACCATCGCGGCCAAGCCGCCGAGCGAGATCACGCCCGACACGGCGGGAACAGCGAACGCCAGCCAGGTCAGGACCGGATCCCGCCGCGCCTGGAAGGCGCTGAGCCCGGTCAGGGCGACGAGGGTCACGAGCGTTGCGACCACCATCAGCAGGAAGAGCCACGGCATACCGGACTCGGATCCATTGTTGATGGCGTTGCCGCCGAAGACCACCAACCACATGATCCCGCCGGCCACCGCGGCGGTTCCACCGAGCTTGAGAGACATCGAGAACCCTCCTGGAGTTCGAGACGCGGCCTCGAGGCCGCGGAGGTGGAGGTGGGCGTCGAGCGCGCCGAGCAGGACGTCGGCGACGTCGAACGGGCCAAGCGGACGCTCGCGGAGAAGCATCGCGAACTCGTCGCCGTAGCGGGCCCGCCAGCGGGCAGGGTAGAGGCGGAGCAGCGGGCCGATCATCGGTCCGGGCTCCCGTCCGGGGCCGAGCGTCGGAGGCGACGCAGGCCGCGCTCGGCGAACTCCGACAAGTCTCGGAGCTGCTCGGTCAGCGTCGTCGCGCCGACCGCGGTCAGGCGGTAGGGTCGACGACGTTCGACCGGCGGCAGGGCTTCGATCAGGCCGCGCTCCTCGAGCCGGGCGAGGGCGGCGTACAGGGTTCCGGGTCCGAGCGGCCTGCCGGTGCCGCTCTCCACGTCGGTCATGATCGCGTAGCCGTGCTTCGGGCCATCGCTCAGGCTGACGAGGATGAGGAGGGCCGGCTCGGCGAACCGGCCGAGCTCGGGAATCGGACTGGTCATGGAGCTCCCACTAGAACGATGACCGATATATCGTGAGACGGAATATAGAGCAGCGCCATCGGTTGTCAAGAGGCATCCCATCCCAGGGGCCGTGGTTGGAAGCATCCCGTTGTCTGTGCGCGCGTCGGAGCCAGGGAGAGACGGACGCGTCCACTGGACGCTGATCAGGGACGTTGATCAGCTCGACCTCGAGCACGCTGGGCGGTCCACCGATGCCGGCACTCTCACGGCCGGAGGGCCTGCTGGCCGAGCGCGCCAAGCGTCAATTTGATCAGCCCGGCTGATCAGCGCCCGACGCCAAGCCAGGCTGCGGACATACGGGTCAGGCGACCCGCTGGATCGCCCCGCGCGGATCGATCTGACCGGGTGGCCTCCCGCCTCCGCGGCCTTTGCCCGTCCCAATGCCCGGCCCGGGCCGCTTCTCATCGGGGTGACCGGCGGCGAGGTTGATCCGCCCGGGTCGGCGTCGCGAGGTCGTGCTCGTATTCGTTCACAACCTCGAAGACATCCTCGGCGGCCCACGCGCGGGCATACCGTCCGGCCGTGATCTTGCGGAGGACGCCGGCTCGCTCGAGCGAAGCGATCGCGAGTCGGACTGCCTCATCGGACCCGCCAACCGCTGCCTGAGCGGTCGCGACGCTCAGGATCGGTTGCGCAGGCAGCACCTCGAGGATCTTGGAGCTGCTGGATCCGCTGCGCGGGCGGAGGCGCGCGCGCCAGTCGTCGAGCAACTCGGCGAGGCGCAACCCAAGCTGCGTGGACTCCTTCGCGGCGAGCCGGGAGCTCCAGGCGAACGATCGACACCACTCGATCGGGTCGCCTCGCCGGAACGCCGTCAGACCTGCGATATAGGCGGAGGCGTTCGTCGCGAGGACCATCGAGATCGGCGGCACGACGCGGGGTGCAAGTTGGCGCCGACGGAGGACCAGATGAATGAGGCAGCGACCCGCTCGCCCGTTGCCGTCAACGAACGGGTGAATCGTCTCGAATTGGGCGTGAGCGACGGCGGCTTGGACGATGGCCGGCAGGTCGTCCCGGTTCACGAACACCACGAGGTCTTCGAGGAGTGCCTCGACAAGCTCGGGCGGAGGGGGAATGAAGTCCGCGTCGAGCGGACTGTTCAGGCGGCCGCCGATCCAGTTCTGGACGACCCGGATCCGACCGGCGAGCGCGGCATCGTCCGTCGCCTCCAGCAACGTTCGATGGACGGACAGAATGTCGTCCACGGTCAGGTCGCGGTCATCGTCGCCGATCCGGATCGCCGTCTCCATGGCCCGCACATTGCCAGCCACCGCGCGCGCCGCCCCGCGAGCTGCCGCCGGGTTGAAGAGGGCGCGCGCCAGACTCCGTTGCGTCAGCTCGATGCCTTCGATCCGCGAGGAGGCCACGCTCTCGGCGCGCAGCAGGAGCGGGCCGATGGCCTCGAGGTTCCGTGTCTCTGGAGCCGTATTCAGCTCCCGGATCTCGCCCTCGGCGTCGCTGACCAGGAGGCTGACGGCTCCGGGGAGGGCCAGGTCCAGCGCGGCGATCGGGTCCGGCACGTGGGCCTGGTAAGTGAAGCCGGCTCGACTGCGCCGTCCGCCGTACGCCCCGGCGTCGCCTTCCCACCGCCGCTCGAGCAACTCCGGCATGTCACATCCTTGGATTTGAGTTACGGAGACTCCAAGGTTACGCGACTAACCTTGGAGTTACAAGCGAGGACTCCAACGGTTCGTCGTCGCGCGATGCGCTGCGGGGCGCGGCTCAGGCTGCTGGCGGATCGCCGATTGGCTCGGCGGCCACCTGATCCAGGGCGGCCTTGGCCGCGGCGGGATCCAACGTGCCGGCACCGGGCAATTGCGCGTTCGCGTAGCCCGCCGCGATCCCGTGTCGGGCGGCGTCAACCAGGCCGAGCCCATCGACCGTGCCCATCGCGAGGCCGGCCAGGAAAGCGTCGCCGCTGCCGACGGGGTAGGCGCCGCGGGCCGGAGGGCCGACCAGCCGCCAGGCGCCGGAGTCGTCGACGGCAATCGCGCCCTCCGAGCCGAGTGTCACGACAACCGAACGAGCGCCGCGGGCGAGGATCGCACGGGCCGCCGGTACGACGCCTGGGTCAGCTGCAGACGGCGCGCCCGCCTCCGCGGCGTTGATCTTCACGACCGACGGGCCGGCCGCGATTGCGTGGTCGAGGGCGGGGCCGTGGGCGTCGACGATCACGGGGATCCCCGCATCCGCCGCCATTCGAACGATCCGGGCGTAGCCGTCGACCGGGGCGCCGGGCGGCAGGCTGCCGGACATGGTGACCGTGCCAAGCTCGCCGGTCGCGATGTGATCCTTGATCGCCTCCTCGAGAGCGGCCCAGGTGTCAGCTCCGATCGCCTGTCCGGGCTCGTAGAACTCGGTCAGCGACCCGTCCGAGCGGTCCAGCACGGACAGGCAGGTCCGGGTCTCGCCGACGCTCCGGATCAGCGATGCCCGGATGCCGAGGTCCGCGAGACGGTCCGCGATCCACTCACCGGCCCGCCCGCCAGCGATGCCCGCGACCACGACGTCCGCGCCGAGCAGTGCAGCCGCGCGCGCCGCATTCAGGCCCTTGCCGCCGGGCACGGCCACGACCCGGTCGGGCCTGTGAATGGCCCCCGGCGCGAGATGCCCGACCTCGTGGAACCGATCGATCGAGGTGTTCGCTGCGACGAACAGGATCCGCGTGGTGCCCGTCACGCCGGCCACGCGGCCAGCGCCCGGTCCAGCTCGTCGGCCGAGGGCTGACCGTCGACCCCGCCCAATGCTCGGGTCGACAGCGCCCCGGCAACTGCGCCAGCACGAAGCGCTTCGCCGACCGATCCGCCTCTCAGCCAGGTCGCGAGGAAGCCGGCGTCGAACGAGTCGCCGGCGCCGGTCGTGTCGACCGGCATGATCGGCATCGCCGGCGTCCGTTCGAAGGCGCCGCTCGCCGTGCACGCCAGCGCCCCCTCGGCCCCGAGCTTGACAACCACGATGGGCCCGCCGTCGGCCCGGCCCTCGGCGCCGATCCTGGCAAGGTCGCGGGCCGCGTCCTCGACCTCGTCTCGTCCACTGATTCGTCGCGCCTCCTCCGCATTCGGGAAGAACAGATCGGCCGCGCGGAGCATCGGCTCGATGCCCTCCCATCGCTCCGTCGGATCCCAGTTCGTGTCGAACGAGGTCGTCGCGCCGCCGGCCCGGGCGCGCGCAAGAAACGGCGGCAGCGTGTCGGTCGCACGAGCCTGGAGGAAGAACCCGCCGACGTGAATGTGCCGGGCCTGGGCGACCAACGCCGCCGGGATCGCGTCCGGATCGAGGCTCCCGATCGTTCCGATCGCGGTCAGGATTGCCCGGTCGCGCCCGCTCGTGAGGACGATCGTGCCCCCGGTCGGGATTGCCGGATCCACGATGCACGCGGAGACGTCGATGCCGCGGCCGGCCAACTCGCCGAGCATGAATCGCCCGAATGCATCATCACCAACGACGCCGGCGAACGCGGTCCGGAGCCCGAGCCGGGCCGCGCCGCAGGCCGCGATCGCCGACGAGCTGCCGACCGTCATCCGGATCGCTTCGACGATCCGCTCGCGCTCGCCGAACACCGGCACGGGATCCGGGTCGGACAGGACCACATCCGGGTTGAGCTCGCCGACGACGAGCAGGTCGAGGTCGCGCGTCACTCGGCGTACTCGCGATACCAGCCCTCGCCGGGCTCAGGCGCCGCCGCGAGCGCACTCGGCCGTGCTCTCCACGGATGGCCGTGCTCGGCCGCGAGGTCGACCAAGCGCTGGAGCCGCCGCCGCCCCTCGGACGCGAGCCACGCATCCCGCTCGCCCTCAGCGAGCCCCGCAGCCGGCGCCCACACGGACCGCCCGACGAGCACGCCACTCGCCCCGGCCCGGCAGGCGGTCTCGGCCTGGCGCTCGAACAGCTCGTCGTCGACCCCGCCCGACAGGATGACCCACGGCACCGAAGACGCGCCGTCCAGCTCGGCGCAGGCGTCGCGCCAGGCACCGGCGTCGTCGATCGACGGGTCGTATGGGAACTCGGCCTTCAGGACATCGCCGCCGATCGCGGTCAACCGGCGGGCGGTCTCGACGACGACCCGGCGACGGGCCTCGCCGGTCAGCTTTTCGCCCTCGACGAGGGCGAACGACAGAGGCTCGACGAACAGCGCGATGTCCGCCGCGCGGGAGGCGGCCGCGACCTCGGCGACGAACCTCTCCTGGTCGGCGGCGTTCGGGGCATCGGGGTGGTAGTAGACGAGCAGCTTCACCGCCGACGCACCCATGCGTTTGATCCGGGTGACGCTCCAGCCGTCGAGGGCGCGGCTGACCCGGGCGGACGATGGCCCGAGGAACCCGGTCGCCTCGACCGCGACGAGGAGCCCCGCTCGAGCTGGCAGCGACCCATCCGCGATGCACTGGGCGGCGCCGATTTCGGGGTCGAGCAGGGTCCCCGTGGCGACAGGAGCGAGCGCCCGAACGACGGCCCGCTTGAACTCGACCATCTCGTCGTGGGTCACGACGGCTGGGTCGACGGGATTGAGTTCCTTGCGCAGATTCTGGCGGTGGTCGAGGGCGAGGACCGCAAAGGTGCCGCTCTCGGAGGCGCAGGCGGCCAGACCGCGGAGGGTGCCGAGGCGGAGCTCCGGCGTCATGCCGCCGTACCCAGGCGCAGAATCCGTCTCGCGTTGTCGGCATAGACCTTGCGCAGGACATCGTCGGGCAGGCCGAGTCCGTGGATCTGCCAGCGGCCCTGCTCGGGCACGGTCCCGGTCCCGTAATCGAACGACTCGTCGCGGGTTTCCAGGAATCTGAAGTGGATCCGGTAGACGGCTGGATCGGGCGCCAGGTCCACGCCGAACAGGATCCGGTCTGCATACCGGATGAAAAATTCGTGTGCGCTGTACGGCTGCCGGCCGAGCTCGCCGATCCGGGCCGCGATGTCGACGTGGAAATTCGGGTGGGCATCGAGCATCCGGCCGACGAGTCCGATGTCCTCTGCGGCACAGCCGACATGGGCGCCCACGAAGGTCGTCAGAGGGTGGCGACCGAGGAGACGGTCGAGCCCGGCGAGGATCTCGTCGAACGGCGGGAACCCGGGGCCGTCGTCGTCGGCCACCCCGCCGGCGGATGGGCGCGTCGGCCAGAAGTGCCAGTCCGGGTTGGCGCGAAGCTCCTCCCAGCGCTCGTTCTCCGAGTCGAGCGGCTCGAAGAACGCGATCGGGTCGGCGACGTGGATGAGCACGGGCAGTCCAAGCTCGCCCGCGGCGGCCCACAGCGGGTCGAGCCGGGCGTCGTCAACACGGACGAGCCGTCCCTCCGGGTCGCGAGCGCGGAGGCCGAGCGTCTTCCAGACCTTGAGCCCGCGCGCCCCGCGCCCGGCCGACTCGCGGAGTCGTTTGGCCTCGCGCTCACCGAAGTCCGGGTGGTCCGCCCAGCCGTCGTAGTCGAGCCCGGCGAACACGGTGACGCGGTCCCGGAGGGCCTGGGCCCAGCGCTCGACCTCGCGCGACAGCGCCTCGCCCTGGCCGCCGTCGAGGTCGACGAGCTGCTCGACGCCGGCCTCGTCGAGGATCGCCCTGAGCTCGCCCGGCGGCCGCGTCGCCCAGTCGCCGCCGAATGGCGAGCCGAGGTGGTTGTGGGCGTCGATCACCGGGAATCGCGGCCGGTCGACGATGTGGGACGGCACGCGCAGGGACGATCGCGGCCGGTAGTCGGCCAGGCGAAGGTCGTCGGCGCTCATGCCCGATCGAGGATGACGACCTGCTCGAGGTGGCGCGGCCGGTCGGCGTCGAGGCCGCGAGTGGCGGCGAGACTGAACGCAAGCGCATGCGATGGGTGGACGAGCAGCGGCAGGCGGGCAGCCGCGCGGAGGCCGCCGCCGACCAGGCTCAGCTCCGTCGGCGACGGCCCGTCGAGCGCGTCCTGGGCGATCACCCAGGTCGTGGCTCCGAGTGCCGCCGACTCGGCAACGACGCGCAGCTCGTCGGCCGTGCCGGGACCGCCGACGAGTGCGACGACCAGCATCCCCGGCTCGCACACCGAGATCGGCCCGTGGCGGAACTCGAGCGGCTCGCAGGCGAGGATCGGGACCTGGGTGATCTCCGTGAGCTTCAGGCCCCACTCGATCGCGAGCGGCAGCGCGGCACCGCCGGCGAGGATGACGATCCGGCTCCAATCGGTCGTCCCGAGGCGCCGTCCGACCTCGGCCGCGGCGCTCGCCTCCGGCCAGTGGGCCGGCAGCGCGTCGAGGTCGGTCGCGAGGTCGCCGTCGCCCGCGACGTCCGCGATCAGCCTGAGGAGGAGGGCCAGCATGCTCGCGAACGAGCGGGTCATGACGATCGCCTGCTCGTCGCCGGCCGGCGAGACGAGTGACACGTCCGCCCCGGCCGCCATCGGGCTGTCCGCCCGGCAGGTGACCGCGATCGTCGGGTGGCCGCGGCCGCGCATCTCCTCGACGACCCGGACGGCTTCCGACGTCGAGCCCGAGCGGGAGATGACGATGACCGGCTGTGCGCCCGGAGATCCATTGAGCAGCACGCCCTCGGGGCGGAGGAGAAGCTCCGACAGGGGAGCCGCCGCGAACGGCCGCCCGGTCGTCTCGCGGGCCACGGCGGCCACGGTCTGGGCCAGGTAATAGGACGAGCCGGCGCCGGTCACGACGACCCGTTGCGCACCGTCGAGGATCGCCCGGGCCGCGTCTGCCGCACCGCCCCGGGCCGCGTCGAGGGCGGCCAATATCGCGTCACCGCTGGTCGAGGACTCCTGCCAGCCGAGGAGATGGTCGAGGGTTGTCATCGGTCGCGTAGCTCCACGGCGTATCGATAGCGATCGCCCCGGACCGTGCTCTGGCAGAACTCGATCGGGGTGTCGTCCTGGTCGTAGGCGATTCGCTCGACGCGGAGCGCCGGGCCGCCGGCCGCCTGGCCGAGCAGGTCGGCTTCATCCTGGCTCAGGAGGATCGGCTCAAACGTCTCGCGCGCCCGGACCGGTCGGCAGCTGTACGCCGAGGTCAGGGTGTCGTACAGCCGGACGGCCGAGAAGTCGACCCGCTCCAGCCCTGGGAATCGGGCCGCAGGAAGGTAACTCGTCTCGACCACGAGCGGCTCCTCGCCGGC
>JBKJOK010000319.1:0-4073 GCA_046595595.1 Candidatus Limnocylindrales bacterium | reverse complement strand
ATCGTCCACAGCCACTCGCCGTTCGCGACGGCATGGTCGGCGACGCGGCGCGACATCCCGGCGGTCCACTACGTCATGGCCCTCCTCGTCGCGCCAGGGCGGGACACGATCCGCGTCGCGCCCTACGCCACCTTTGGGACGGCTGAGCTCGCCCGGAACACCGCCACAACCCTCGACGCCGATAACGCCGTCCTGCTCGCGAACCATGGCGCGGTCGCGGTGGCGGGCTCGCTGGCGTCGGCGCTCGGGCGCGCGGAGCGGGTCGAGGAGCTGGCGATGCTCGCCTGGCGCGCGGAGCAGATCGGGGGCGCGACGATCCTCACAGCTGCCGAGCTCGACGACGCCCGCGACCAGATGGCTCGTTTCCCGCGCCAGCGCCCCTGATCGGACCCGGCCGCACTCGACGGAGCTCGGCGATCGGGGTGGTGCCGATGGCGGAGAGCATCCGGCGATCGACAAGGGACCGGCGATCCGTCCCGCGCGACTGCCGCTCACGCTGCGCAACGCGGCCGGCGGTCGGCACGCTACTCTGTGCGCCGCATCACTCGCGGCGCCCGATGTGCGCCGCGTCACTCGCGGAGCACGATATGCGCCGCCGACCGGCGTGATGGCGGAGGAGAGGGAAACTCATGATCCTGTTGAACGACCGGCGGCGCCTCCCGGCGCTGATCACCGTCATTGCGATCATCGTGGGTGCCTGTGGCGGCACCGCGGTCAGCTCGCCAGCCAGCGGCGCCCCCGGTGGATCGAAAGCCCCGTCCGGCGCACCGAAGATGGGCGGCTCGATCACCGTCGCCGTCGAGGGTGAGCCCGCGTCGATGGATCCGGCCTTCGATTACGACTTCGTGTCGGGCCTGGCCGTCGGCAGTGTCAGCGAGCCACTCCTGAAATTCTGCGAGAACGACACGAAGCTCTGCCCGAACCTGGCCGAGTCGTGGAAGGCCAGCGACGACGGGATGACCTACACGCTGAAGATCCGTCAGGGCGTGAAGTTCCATGACGGCAGCACGATGAGCGTTGACGACGTCGTCTTCAGCCTGAACCGGATCCGTGACCCGAAGCTCGGCTCGTATGTCGGCTGGATGCTCGCCAACGTCGCCGACGTGAAGGCTCCGGACGCCTCGACCGTCGTCGTGACGCTCTCCAAGCCGGATGCGCTGTTCGAGTACGCCCTGGCGGCGACGTCCGCCCATGTCGTGAGCAAGAAGTTCGTCGAGGCCAACGGCGACAAGTACGGCAAGCCCGAGGTCGGCTCGATCGGCACGGGGCCGTTCAAGTTCGTCGAGTGGAAGAGCGGCAATTACCAGAAGGTCGCCCGGTTCGACGACTACTGGGACAAGGCCAACGGCGGCCCGTATCTCGACGACATCACGATCAAGATCCTGCCGGAGCCCACGACCCGGGTCGCCGGCCTCCAGACCGGTGAGATCGACTTCATCATCAACAACATCCCGTCGGACCAGTACGCGACGGTCAAGGCGATCAGCAACGTCGACCTGACGTTCACGGACTCGTACTACGGCGAGTGGATCACGTTCAACACGAAGAAGGCGCCGTTCGACAACGTCAAGGTCCGCCAGGCCCTGAACTATGCCTTCGACAAGAAGGCCGTCCGCGAGCTCTTCTACGGAGCCGAGGCGGCGCCGACCAAGGCCACCCTCGTGAACCCCTCGCTGTGGACCTTCGACCAGCCCGCTTGGCAGGCGGCCTGGGATCAGCTGCCGGCCTACGACGTCAACCTCGACACCGCCAAGCGGCTCCTCGACGAGTCCGGCGTGGCCGCCCAGCTCAACGGGACCGAGATCGCCTATTACGAGTCGACTCCGTCGATCAAGGGCGCCGCCGAGGCATTCATCGACTCGATGGGCAAGCTCGGGATCGAGATCAAGGCGCGCAAGGTCACCTACCAGGAGAACGTCGCGCTCCAGTTCGGGGAGCACAACGACTACGACATCCTCGTCGCGAGCTGGGGCTCCGACTTCCCGGATCCGTCCGGCAACCTTCGCCCGAACTTTGCCTCGGAGAACATCGTGGCCGGCGGTGCCAATTCTTCCGCCTACGAGAACGCCAAGGTCGACGAGCTCCTTGCGAAGCAGAACACGCTGGTCGACAAGACCGAGCGGGCGAAGCTGCTGATCGAGGCCCAGAAGCTGATCGCCGACGATGCGCCGGTGATCGTCACGGCCTACCCGGGCTGGCCGCTCGCGGTCAACAAGCGGCTGGCGGGCTACTCCGTCTCGTCGCTCTGGTACTGGGCGTCGCTGTTCAAGGACGTCTACGTCAAGTAGGGGACGGACCGCACCAACCAGTCTGTCACCGCGGGGCTCGATCCGGATCCACCGGACCGGGCCCCGTCGTCTACCGCTGCTGGGGGACGGCTGACCACAGCGAACGAGGAGGAACATGGTCGCGTACGCGCTCCGGCGCCTGCTCGGGCTGGTCCCTGTCCTCTTCTTCGTCTCGTTCGTGACGTTCGGGCTGATCCGCCTGGCGCCCGGCGATCCGGTCCTGATCGTCCTCGGCGGCAAGAAGGTGGATCCGGCGACGGCCGCCGTCCTCCGTGAGCAGTTCGGTCTCGTCGGCGATCCGTTCAGCCAGTACATCGCCTGGCTGGGCCGGGCGCTGAGTGGCGATCTCGGTGAGAGCTATCGGCTCCGCCAGGACGTCGTCTCGCTGATCGCGGACCGGCTGCCCCTGACGCTCGAGCTGATCGGGCTCTCGATGCTCATCGCGATTGCCGTGGGCCTGCCTCTCGGTGTCCTCCAGGCGCACCGGCGGAACTCGGTCATCGACTATGCCGGAAGCCTGCTCGCGCTGATCGGACTGAGCGCCCCGGTGTACTTCAGCGCCATCGTCGGCGTGCTGGTGTTCGCGGTCTGGCTCGGCTGGGTGCCGGCGTTTGGCGCCGGGACGGACCCCCTGGATCAGCTCCATCACCTCCTGCTGCCGGCCGGTGCGCTGGCGCTCGGAACGATCGCCCTGACCTCCCGGATGACGCGCTCGGCGATGATCGAGGCGCTGACCTCGGACTACATCGAGGCCGCTCGGGCAAAGGGCCTCCCGGAGCGCACGATCCTGATCAAGCACGCCCTCCGGAACGCGCTCATTCCGGTCGTGACGGTGACCTCGCTCCAGGTTGGCTTCCTGCTCGTCGGCAGCGTCCTCGTGGAGACAACGCTCGGGCTCGGCGGGCTCGGCAGCCTGATCACCGACGCGATCCAGAACCGCGACTACCCGGTGATCCAGGCGACGGTCCTGCTCCTGACCGTCGCCTTCAGCGTCCTCAACCTCGCCACCGATCTCGTCTACGGCGTGATTGACCCGCGGATCCGGCTCGGATGACCGCGGCCCCCGTGACTGTTCGCCGAGGCGGCCTGTTTCGCTCCGTTCGGCGCTCCCCGCTCGCCCGCAACCGGGCCGCGGTCGTCGGCCTGATCATCCTCCTGCCGATCGTAATCGCCACCATCGCGCCGTGGCTCCTGACCTCGTTCGACCCGAACGCCCAGGACCTGAGCCAGTCGCTCCGGTTCCCGAGCGCCGAGCACTTCCTGGGGACCGACAAGCTCGGCCGCGACGTGTGGGCTCGGATCGTGTTCGGGGCCCAGCCGACGCTCCTCGGCGCGGTCGTCGTCGTGGTGATCAGCGGGCTGCTCGGCGTTCCGCTCGGGCTGGTGGCCGGCTACTACGGCGGCAAGGTCGACGCCCTGATCATGCGCGTCCTCGACGCGCTCCTCGCGTTCCCGGCCCTGCTCCTCGCGATCCTCGTCGTCGCCACGTTCGGGCGCGGCCTCGGTACGGTCGTCATCGCCCTCGGCGTCATCTACGTCCCAGCGATGGCCCGCCTGATCCGGAGCGTGACCCTCGTCCAGCGAACCCTGACCTACGTCGATGCCGGCCGGGCCCTCGGCTTCTCGGACGGCCGGATCCTGTTCCGCCACATCCTCCCGAACCTCGTCGCGGCGGTCGTCGTCCAGTCGACGATCGACCTGGCCTACGCGATCCTCGACATCGCCGCCCTGAGCTTCCTCGGCCTGGGCCAGCAGCCGCCCGATCCGGACTGGGGCTCGATGCTG
>JBKJOK010000139.1:0-5191 GCA_046595595.1 Candidatus Limnocylindrales bacterium | reverse complement strand
CCGGACTCGGCCGGGCCCAGGATGGCGTCGACCGCCGCTCGTTCGGCCGGCGACGCGAGCGGCCCGATGACGTGGAGATCCATCGCCGCGAGTGTAGCCGCGGAGGTTGCGCCCGCGCGCCACCGGCTCGCGCAACCGCGGGCCCCGATCATGTCCGCCCTGGTGGGGTCGGACGGGTCGGACGCTCAGGAGCCGGGAGCGCGGTACGACGGATGCTTCGCCACCGCAGCGTCGACGTCGGCCGCTGTCAGGAGGACGGTGGTGCGAATGGACGCGGCGCCGGTCGCACCGACGGTCGCCGCGATCGCCGCGGCAGCGATTGCGTCCGGCAGCTCGACGATGATGAAGATGTCGTCGTCACCGAGCGCCCAGTAGCAGGACTCGACACTCCCGCCGACGCTCGCGGCGAGCGCGTCGATCGCCGCCTTGCGACCGCTGCCGCCGTCCTTGAGGACTCCCTGGATGCCCGCCTGGGTGTAGGACGCCCGGATCAGATACTTGCCCATGGGTGATCCCTCCTCGGGTCGACGCTGAATACGCCGTTGACCACTGATCGTGGCAGGCTCACGTTCCTCCAGCGTCGCCGTTCCGGTTCAGTCAACCGGCGGCCGGGAGTCCCGGAGGGTTCCAGGCAGCGGCATCCCACTCGGCATCGGACTTGGCCAACTCCGTCGCGAGGTCGTCAAGCCCGGTCTCGAGGCCGTCGACCACCTTCTGCTCGACGCCCGGCATCGTCTTCAGCGCGACCCCGAGCATCATGTTCGCCGCGAAGCCCTGGGGCTTGATGGCGAGCTCGAGCGCAACGTTCGTCCGCGCACCGCCGTCGGCCGGCGTGAGATCCACGGCGGCCTCGCCCCGGATCCGGCCCTGCGTGGTGCGGAGCTCGATCCGGCTCGGGCTCCGGTCGAAGATCTCGACCGTAACCGGGCCGCTGAACCCGAGGATCGTGGCTGCCTGCGTGCCGGCTTCGATCGGTGGCGCCTCATTGCGGAGGCGGGCAGCCAGCTCGAGCAGCCGGGCGTGGACCACGTCGGGGCGCTGATCGACCACCCGGCTGGCGCGATGGCCGAGGTCCGCCATCAGTCGATCGTGATCCGGCCGTCGGGGCCGATCAGGAACGACGGGTTGTAGCAGACCTCCCAGGCGTGCCCGTCCGGATCGGCGAAGTAGCCGCCGTACCCGAACGGCAGCTCGGTACCGGCCTTCAGGATCGTGCCGCCGGCGGCGACCGCCTCGTCGAGCGCGGCGTCCACGGCGTCCGCTGACTCGATATTGATCGCCAGCGAGATCCCACCGAACGACCCGCGAGTCGGCTCGACCAGGTTGGCGTCCTCGGCGAGGTCGTGCCAGCCGAAGATCCCGAGGTAGGAATCGGCGGTCCGGAACCACGCCATCTCGACCATCGACGACGCGCAGCGCAGCCAGCCGAGGGCTTCGTAGAACGCGACCGAGCGGGCGACGTCGGCAACGCCGAGCGTGACGATGCTGATCCGGGCGGGAATGCTCACGTCGGCAGTCTACGACCGCGGACCGACGGCCCGGTGCTCGACCTGCCGAGGGTTGGCGACGGTTCGCGGCCAGCTTCGTTGTGTGGCCGCGCCACAAGCCGTCTGGACGGCCGCGGAGCTGGTGCGGCCGCGGGGAGGTCCGCGACGGTTGGGTGCGGGGTGGTTGGAGGCCGAGTTGATGCGGTCGAGTCCGTGCAAATGGACTAGAGCCACGGCAGCCGATGGTCATCTGCCGGCCGGAAAATGGTTACTACCGGCGTCCGTTCTGCGCGTGCTTTTATGGGCTTAGCGAGCGATCCATGCGACCCGGCCCTGTGCCGGACCGCCGTGCTGTCGGGCGGCGGGACCAACCCTCATCCATCGGCCAGGAGAACAGACACGTGAATTTCAAGCGCAAGGGCACTCTGCTCACCCTCGGAGCCGCACTGACGGTCGCGAGCATCGGCGTGGGGGCGGTCTCACTCGCCCTCTTCACCAGCACCGCGACCGTCCCCGCGAACACGTTCTCGACCGGTAGCGTCATCATCAGCACCAACCCGACCACGGCCCTGGTGACCTTCTCAGCCATGGCGCCCGGCGATCAGGTGACCGCGCCGATCACCGTCAGCAACGACGGCACGCTCGTCCTGCGCTACGCGATTTCGTCGGTCGCCACGAACGCGGACGCCAAGGGCCTCAAGGACCAGCTGGTCCTGACGGTCAAGTCGAGCGTTACGACATGCACCACCGCCGCCTACGCCGCCAGCGGGACGATCGTCTACACCGGCGACCTTGATGCGGCCGCGGGCAAGCTCGTCGGCGATGTCGCCACCGGTGCCGACATCGGCGACCGCACCCTGGCCGCTGCGGCCAACGAGGTCCTCTGCTTCAACGTCAGCCTCCCCAGCGCGACCGGCAACGCCTTCCAGGGCGCCTCGTCCACGGCGACCTTCACCTTCGCCGCCGAGCAGACCAAGAACAACTAGGCCACCCGCGGGAACTGGGCGGCCCGGCCTTCGGTCGGGCCGCCGTCTCACGAGAGGAGCGCGACTCCGATGACCCTGCCCTTGATCCGCCTTGCGCGGCGAGTCGTCGGTCTCATCGGGATGGCGCTCCTCGTTGTTCTCGTCGTCTTCGCCCTCTTCACCCACCTCGCCCCGCTCACCGGTCGCGAGCTGTTCATCGTCGTCGGCGGCTCGATGGAGCCCTCGATCCCGCTCGGCTCGCTGGTCATCGTCAGCCGGACCGATCCGATGACGATCGCAGCTGGAGACGTCGTCACGATCCGGGCTGACAACGGCGTCGTCATCACCCACCGCGTCCTCCGCGTGGTCGACCGGTCGGAAGGCCGGTTCTTCGAGCTGAAGGGCGACGCCAACCTGGCCCCGGACGCCAGTCTGGTGCCCGCCCGGGCGATCGTCGGAGCGGCAGACCGGTTCGTCCCCTTCGCCGGGTTTGCCCAGGAATACCTGACATCCCTGCCCGGACTGCTGTCGACGGTCGGGTTCCTCGGCGCGCTGTTCCTCATCTCCACGCTTCTCGAATTGGTCGAGCGTTCTGTCCGCCCGAGCCCGTCCCGGGCAGCTGAACCCAGCGGGCCGTGAATCATGAGCGTCGGCTGGCGGTGTCCGCAATGATCGGACTGGGTCTCGTCGGCCTCGGGGTCGCCTACGACGCCATCACGGCCCAGCCGCGGAAGTCGCTCGGCGGGCAGCCGGTCGCCATCGGGACCGCAACGGTCGAGCTCACGGCCGGAACCGGCAGGGCGACCCTGTCGGCGACCAACATGGCTCCGGGAGACGTGGTCAGCGCCGCGATCACGATCACGAACTCCGGCCGCGAAGCGATGGTGTACGGCATGAGCCCCGGCATCATCTCCGCCGGCAGCACAGCGCTCGCGACGGCGCTGGTCCTGACCGTCCGCACGATCGGGTTGTCCTGCGCGGATTTCGACGGCACGGTCCTGTTCGAAGGCCCGCTGGTCGCCGCGGCCTTCGGCAATGACGGCGACAGTCGGCCGCTCCCGGGCGCGACTGCCGACATCCTGTGCTTCCGCGCCTCGCTTCCGGTCGACACCGGCGATGGGCTTCAGGCTGCAGCCATGAGCGTCACCCTGATGTTTGACGCCGTCGCGCGGGCGGCGGTCCGATGACGACCTGGCCGGGACGCCGCATGGTCGTCGGGATCGTGGTCCCGGCCCGTCGCGGAGTGAAGCTCCTCGCGATCGTGGCGGCCAGCGCCGTGCTTGCCTCCATCGCGCTCGCCTCGATCGGCCTGAGTCTTGCGCTCTTCACGGCCCAGGCGGAGCCCCAGGCTGTGTTCGGAACAAAGGCGCTATTCCCCGGTGAGCGGGTGGCGCCGGCCTTCGTGGTCGGTGACGCTTCGTCGGGCAGTCAAATCGATCGCTCCTCCTCGTTCGCCGCCGCCGCCGACGGCCTCACCACGACGACGTCGGCCTGGTCGACCGCGTTCGCAGCCAGCCGCTATCTCGAGTTCGACCTCAACAACTCGCTGGCCGCGGGCGTGGCCGTCACGCCGGCCACCTTCGACTTCAGGTTCGCCAGTAACGGTGCCGGCCAGGCCTGCTACTACTTCGAGGTTCGGCGAATCTCGACCGGCGCGGTCATCGGGACATACGGCAGCACCGGCACACCCCTGGGCTGCGTCACCGGGACGACCCAGGCGTCGTTCTCGACATCGATCGCATCGTCGCTGACGACGACCACGATCGCGAACGATCTTCGTATCCGTGTGTTCGGCAAGGAAACCGGCAGTGGAGCCATGGTCATCGACCGCGCGACCGTCGGCGGCTCGACCCCATATCAGTCGTTCACGCTCTACCCGGTGATGTTCCGAGACGCAGCGGACACGACGCCGGAGCTCATTCGATGGGGGCTCGGCGTCCCGTGATCGGGACCCGATCCACCGTCATCCGGCCCCGGTCGCGGCGACGTGCCGGGTTCCGAGTTGGCCTCCTCGCCGCTCTCTATCTCTTCACGGCGCTCATGCCCACCTCCACCGCAGCGGCAGACCCGACGCCCGCGCCGCCGGACGCGGCCGTTTCATCGGTGGATGCGAGCCCGTCGCCGGAGCCGATCGCCGAGCCGTCGCCGGAGCCGATCGCCGAGCCGACGCCGGCGCCGACCGCCGAGCCGACGCCGGCGCCGACGCCTGCCGACGTCCCGTCCCCGGGCCCCCAGCCACCGCCCGGGGCGAGCGATCCACCCCAACCGGCGCCCCCTCCCGATAGCAACCCCGGCCGAGCGTCCGCAGCGTCGGGCGCTTCCCAGCGTCCCGATGGTGCACCGGCCCCTGCTTCGGTCGGTTCCCCGGCCGTCCGCTACATCGTCACCTTCACTCGAGGGTCCACCGCTGCGCAACGGGCCGTCGCCCTGGCGACCGATGACTCCATGACTGTCTCGACCGTCGCGGCGCTTGGTCTCGCGGTCGTCGATCTGCCAGCGGGACGTGCCGCCGCGGGGGCCGTTGCCTTGCGAGCGAGCGCGGGAGTCGAGCGCGTGGAGCTCGATCGCGGCCGCGCCGTCCAGGCAGTTTCCACGGACCCCCGTTACGCCGAGCAGTGGTCACTGCCGAAGATCGGCTGGCCCTCGGTCAGCGTTCCGGTCAGCGGCAAGGCGATCGTGGCGATCCTCGACACGGGGGTCGACGCCGCTCATCCAGATCTTGCGGGCCGACTGGTGCCG
>JBKJOK010000030.1:0-6581 GCA_046595595.1 Candidatus Limnocylindrales bacterium | reverse complement strand
TGGGGCGACTCGCCCGCGTCCGGGAGGCGGCCATCGGCGACGATAGGGACATGACGGTCGATGGTCATCTGGCGGCTGCGGTTCCCGCGGCAGTCCACGATCTGCTCGGGACGCTCTGGCGAGCTGGACATGCGGCGTACATCGTCGGCGGGGCGCTGCGGGACGTAGCCGCCCGGCGATCCTCGCAGGACTGGGACCTCGCGACGTCGGCGCTCCCGGAGCAGACCGCCGCGCTCTTCGACGACGCCGCGTACGAGAACCGGTTCGGGACGGTGGCGGTTCGCCGAGCCGGCATCGAGTATCAGATCACGACCTTCCGGACCGACCACGACTACGCCGACTTCCGGCGACCGCACCGGGTCGAGTTCGGGACATCGATCCTGGCCGATCTCGCCCGCCGGGACTTCACGATGAATGCCCTCGCCTGGGGGGCGGCGGGAACCCGCGGCGCGCAGCCGGAGCCCCGCCTCCTGGATCCGTACGACGGGCTCGCCGACATCCGAGCGGGGGTCATCCGGGCGGTCGGCGACCCGCGCACGCGCTTCGAGGAGGATGCCCTCCGGATCGTCCGGGCGATCCGCTTCGCGGCGACGCTCGGATGGACGATCGAGCCCGCCACCCTGGCTGCGATTCGCGACACGGCGTCGCTCGTTGCCCACCTCTCCGGGGAGCGGATCTCGACGGAGCTCGAGCGCCTGCTCGCGGCCGACCGGCCATCGATCGGACTCCGACTGCTCGAGAAAACCGGCGCCCTGGCCGCGATCTCGACAGACCTCGCCGCCCAGCGCGGCGTCGCCCAGAACAAGTTCCCGGGCGAGGATCTATGGGACCACACGGTCCGGACAGTGGACGCGGCGGAGAACCGACCGCAGGTCCGGCTGGCCGCGCTCGTCCACGACATCGGCAAGCCGGCGACCGCCGCCGACGGCCACTTTCTGGGGCACGAGACGGTCGGAGCGGAACTCGCGGGCGGGCTGCTCGACCGCCTCCACGTCGCGACGGCGACCCGGGCGTCCGTCGTCCACCTCGTCCGACAGCACATGTTCCGCTATGAGCGGGGGTGGGGCGACCCGGCAGTCCGGCGGTTCCTCGCAAAGATCGGCCCGGCGGCGATCGACGACCTGTTCGCCCTGCGCGAAGCGGACAACGCCGGCAGCAACGTCGCCCGCGCTGCCGACGACCTCGACGAGCTTCGGGCGCGCATCCGGCGCGAGCTGGCCGACGGCCCGATCCTGGACCGTTCCGCGCTTGCGATCGACGGGGCCGATCTGATCGCCGAGCTCGGCATGACGGCCGGTCCGGGCCTCGGGCGGATCCTCGCTGCGCTGTTCGAGCAAGTGGTCGAGAATCCGGGAATGAACGACAAGGCAAGCCTCCTCCGCGCCGCGCGCGATCTCGCCTCCGAAGCCGGCCCGGCCGGTGGCCCGCCTGACGACACATCCGACGGGTCGGGCGAGCTGTCCGTCCAGCTGTACGCCGTTCGATCGGCGCTGGCCGACGATCTGGAGGCGACCCTCGGACGCCTCGCGGAGCTCGGGTTCCGCCGGGTCGAGCCGTACGACCTGCTCGCGTTCCGGGATGGGCTGCGTACCGGGCTGCCCGCCCACGGCCTGGCGGTCCCGACCGCCCACTGCGAGCTCCTGTCCGGCGACATCGACGCGGTCCTCGATGCCGCGTCGGAGCTCGGGATCGGAATCGTCGTCCAGCCGTGGGTCAGCCCCGAGCGCTGGCAGACCGCCGGCGGAGTCGGCCGCCTGGCCGACGAGATGAACGCGGTCGCCCGATCGGCCTCGAGCCGCGGCCTGCGGATCGGCTACCACAATCACCACTTCGAACTGGCCTCGATGATCGACGGCCGCCACGCCCTCGAGGTCTTCGCCGACCTGCTCGCGCCCGAAGTCGCCCTCGAGGTCGACACGTACTGGGCGTTCGCCGGCGGCGCCGACGTGCCCGCCCTCATCCGGCGTCTCGGCGACCGGGTCGTCGCACTCCACGTGAAGGACGGCGACGGGACCCTGGACACCTCGCGCCAGGTCGCGGTCGGGTCGGGCACGCTGCCGATCCGGGACATTGTCGCGGCAGCGCCGTCTGCCCTGCGCGTGGTCGAACTCGACGACACCGTCGGCGACATGTTCGAGGCGATCCGAGCGAGCCGGGCGTTCCTGCTCGGCGCGTCGGACCGGGCTTCGGGCGGCGACGCGTGAGTCGGTCCGGACCCGTCGGGGTCGGGGTCGTCGGGGCGGGGGTCATCAGCGACACCTATCTCGAGAATCTGACGAGCTTTCCCGACATTCGGGTCGTCGCGATCGGCGATATCCGACCCGGCGCGGCGCGGGCAAAGGCCGCCGCCCACGGGGTTGCCGTCGGCGGCGACGTGGACGCGGTCCTGGGCCACCCCGACGTCGAGATCGTGGTCAACCTGACGATCCCGGCAGCCCACGCGGAGGTCGCCGAACGGGTTCTCGACGCCGGCAAGCACGTCTGGAACGAGAAGCCGCTGGCCCTCGATCGGGCGAGCGGGCGAGCGGTCCTCGACACGGCTGCGGCGGCCGGGCTGCGGGTCGGGTGCGCGCCGGACACGTTCCTCGGAGAGGGCCTCCAGACGGTCCGCGGCCTGATCGAGGCGGGCGCGATCGGCGAGCCGCTGACGGCCCTCGCCCTCCTCCAGTCGCCGGGTCCCGACGCCTGGCACCCGAACCCGGACTTCCTCTTCCAGGCGGGCGCCGGGCCGCTGTTCGACCTCGGGCCGTATTACCTCACCGCGCTCGTCCAGATCCTCGGGCCGGTCGGCTCGGTCGCAGCTGTCGCGTCCACTGCCCATGACCGGCGCTCGATCGGGTCCGGGCCGCGGGCGGGCGAAACGTTCGAGGTCACTGCCCCGACCCACGTCGGCGCGCTCCTGTCGTTCGTCGGTGGGCCGTCCGCCCAGGTCGTCTTCTCGTTCGACTCGGCCCTGCCTCGGATCCTGTTCGAGCTGACTGGTCGCGACGGGACAATGATCCTGCCCGATCCCAACGGCTTCGACGGCGAGATCGGGGTCCGCCGGAGTGGCGCGGCGGCCACCGAGACCGTGGCCCGGACAACGGCGCGATCCACGCGCGGCACGGGGGTCCTCGACATGGCCCGCGCGATCCGCGAGGACCGACCCCATCGGGCCGACAGCGAGCTCGCCTACCACGTGCTCGACGTGATGCTCGCGATCGGTGAATCGGCCGAGTCGGGCGCCTTCGTCGCGGTGGACAGCCGGCCGCCGGTCGCCGAGGCACTGCCGGCCGACTGGGATCCGCTGACGGCCACGACGGACGGGGCCCGATGATCGAGATGATGCTCGAGGCCGAGCGGGCGATGGCCGTCGGCCTGCTCGACCAGGCCGAGCGCTACTACGCCCAGGTTGCCGCCGCCGACCCGAGGAACTCGATCGCGGTGGTCGGCCTTGCCCGGGTCGCGCTCGAGCGCGGCGACCAGCGTGGCGCGTACACGTTCGCCCGGCGCGCGCTGGCCATGGATCCGGACAACCCGATGGCCAGCCACCTGTCGCAGCGGATGGCCGAGATCATGCGTGGCCGGGGCGAGGCACTCCCCGACGAGCCGGCAGGGACCGCCGCCGTCGGCAGCGCCGAACCATTGACCGATTCCGCGCCGGACCGGCCCGGCCTCGTCGACCGCCTGCTCCGGCGTCGCCGCTGATGGCAGCACCCCGCCCCCGATCCCGGAGGTCCCGATGCGCGTCCTGGTGACCGGCGGCGCCGGCTATGTCGGCTCCGTCTCGGTCGAGCGCCTCCTCGAGGCCGGCCACGAGGTCGTCGTCCTCGACGACCTGTCGACCGGCCATCGGGCGTCGGTCCCTGGCGTCGCCTCGCTCGAGATCGGGAACTACGGCGACGGGGCGACGATGGCCCGGCTCTTCGAGCGCGCCAGGGTCGATGCGATCCTCCACTGTGCCGCCCGATCCCTCGTCGGCGAGTCCGTCCGTGAGCCGGCGCGCTACTACCGCGACAACGTCAGCGGCGGGATCGTCCTCCTCGAGGCCGCCCGCCAGGCCGGCGTCGGGCGGATCGTCTTCAGTTCGACCGCCGCGGTCTACGGCGTCCCGGCCGAGACCCCGATCGCCGAGAGCGCGCCGCTCGCCCCGATCAATCCGTACGGCGAGACGAAGCGGACGTTCGAGGGCGCGCTCCGGTTCTACGGCGAGGCGTACGGCCTCCGTTCGGTGTCGCTCCGCTATTTCAACGTCGCGGGCGCAACCGAGCGTAACGGCGAGCTCCACGACCCCGAGACCCACCTGATCCCCAACATCCTCCGGGCTGCCGAGACGGGGAAACCGATCACACTCTTCGGCGACGACTACCCGACCCTCGATGGGACCTGTGTCCGCGATTACATCCACGTCGCCGACCTGGCCGACGCCCACCTGGCCGCCCTCGAGGCGACGGCGCCCGACGACGCCCGGACTGAGGCGGCCCTCGTCTGCAACCTCGGGATCGGGGCCGGGTTCAGCGTCCGCGAGGTCGTCGACGCGGCGACCGCGGTCGTCGGTCGGCCGATCCCGACGACGATCGGCCCGCGCCGGGTCGGCGACCCGCCGGTCCTCGTCGCGGCGGTCGATCGAGCGCGCGAAGTCCTCGGCTGGACGGCCCGCCGAGCGACGCTCGGGGAGATGATCGGCTCGGCCTGGGCCTGGCGCCGAGCGCACCTCGACGACGCCGGGGCGCCGATCAGCTAGGCCGCGAGCGAGCCGTTCCGATGGGCGACGACGAGACGGTCAGCGCGGCTCGATCGGGGACGAGGCCGGCGACAGGCGCTCCGGCGGCAGCGGCATCGTCGTTGGCGGCGCCTCGCCCGAGCCGGTCCATTCATCCGACACCGGACGGATGAGCCAATACCCGATCAGCATCGTGACCAGCAGGCTCAGGACCGCAATCTGGTAGGCCCCGACGCCGAACCGGTCGAGCAGCAGGAAGATCGTCGCCCCGTACAGGATCTGGCCGATCACCTGCGATCCCTTGCCGACCAGCCCGTACAGGCCGAAGAACTCGCCGAGCCGCTCGGGCGGCGACAGGCGGACCATGAAGACGCGGTCCGCGACCTGGACCCCGCCGAGCCCGCTGCCGAGGATTCCGCCGGCGACGAGGAACATCACGAATCCGATGGGGCCGTCGATCCCGAGCGAGACCGCGCCGAGGACGAGCCCGACGGCCCACGATGCCAGGACCGTCAGGAGCGTCCGTTTCGGCCCCCACAGGTCGACCAGCCGGCCCCAGCCGAAGCTGGCGATCACCGCGACAACCGTCAGCCCGAGGAGGACCATCTGGGCGGTTCCCTCGCTCAGGCCCTTGGCAAAGACCGTGACCACGCTCATCACGACGATGATCGTGTTGACCGCATCCGAGTAGAAGAACCGGCCGACAAGGAACCGCCCGAGGCCCGGCACCTCGCGGGTGTGGGCGATCGTCGTCCGGAGCTGGGACCACGATGCGGTGACGTCGCCTCGGCCGACCTTGCCGACCGGCCCGTGCTCCTTGACGACCACGAAGATCGGGATCGCGAAGACCGCGAACAGGATCGCGGCGACGAGGAACCGGCCCTCGTTGGGAACTTCGAGGAGGATCAGCAGCAGCCCGACGAAGATCGTCCCGCAATACCCGACCGCGACGCCGATCCCGCTCAGCCGACCACGCGTCTCCGGCTTGCTGACTACCTTGAGCGTCGCGTCGTAGTAGATCAGCGCCGCCTGGTACGCGAAGTTGGCGACCGTGAAGAGGGCGAGGCCGACGACCGCTGGGCTCGGGCCGATCAGCGCGGTCGGGACGACGCACAGGGCGGTGAAGAACAGCAGGAACGGGAGGCGCCGCCCGCCCCGATCGCTGACCGCCCCGAGGATCGGCGAGACGAGCGCGTTGAGCCCGACGCTGAGCGCAATCGCGATCGACACGACCGCGTTGCCGTCGCGCTCACCGAACCGGCTCGGATCGGTGGCCCACAATCCGATCGCGGTCGAGACCACGGCGAACGAGAAGATCGTGTTCGCGAAGTCGTACAGCGCCCAGGCGGCGGGCTCCGTTGCCCGGCCCGTCGGGCTGAGCGCGCCGAGGCCGCCGGCCGCACGCGTCCCGGGAGCTCGATCCGTCGCCATCACCGCGCGATCATAGGCGCGCCCCGACGCCACGTTCGGTTGGTCTCGCGCCGCGTCCGGCTCCGTCGACGGACTGGCGGCCCGGCGCCGGTCCCGACGTATCATCGGCCGCATGCTCGCCACCGATGCCGCATCCGCCGCCGCGACCTGGCGACCCCAGCAGTTCGGCGACAGGAAGGCGCGCCAGATCGCGGACCCGATCGTCGAGCCGTTCTGGACCGGGCCGCGCCTCCTCGCCTTCGTTGACGGCGGCGTCGCCCGCCTGACCGACATCGACGGCGACCCGATCGAGGACGAGCTCGCGATCGAAGCCGCCCTCGTCGAGGCGGCCGCCGGTGCGACCCTCCTGCTCGAGGCGTTCCTGACGCCCGAGCCCCTCCAGGCCGTGGCCGACATCGCGGGCCGGGACGTCATCGCCACCCCGAAGGTCGGCGATGCGGTCACCCAG
>JBKJOK010000309.1:0-32571 GCA_046595595.1 Candidatus Limnocylindrales bacterium | reverse complement strand
GCGCTCGACCCGCTCTACGCCGCGGGCGAGCAGGTGGCCGAGGCCCTCCGCTTCCACTTCGGGTTGAACCGTCGGGCGGCGAGCGCCCGGGTCCGCGACCTGTTCGACCGGGTGGGCCTGGCGGATCCGGACGGAGTGAGCCGGGCCTATCCCCACCAGCTCTCGGGCGGTATGCGCCAGCGGGTAATGATCGCGATGGCCCTCGCCTGCGAGCCCGAGCTCCTGATCGCCGATGAGCCCACGACCGCCCTGGACGTGACGATCCAGGCTCAGATCCTGGAGCTCCTTCGCGATCTGGTCCGAGAGCGGGGGATGGCGCTCCTCCTGATCACCCACGATCTCGGAGTCGTCCATGAGCTGTGCGAGCGGGCCGCCGTCCTGTACGCCGGACGGGTGGCCGAGAACGCGCCCGTCCGCGGGCTGTTCCGGGAACCGCTCCACCCGTACACGGCCGGGCTCGCCGCCTCGATCCCGTCGATCGCGACCCGCCGCCGACGGATGCCTCAGATTCACGGCACGCCGCCGGACCCGGCTCACCTGCCGCCGGGCTGCGCCTTTGCCCCGCGCTGTCCGGCCGCGATCGAGCGCTGTCGGGTCGAGGTGCCGGTCCTCCTCGAGGTGGTCCCGGGACGCGAGTCGGCGTGCCATCGGAGCGACGAACTGGCCGCAGGGCTGATCCTCGATTGGCAGCAGCGAGACACGCCATGAGCATCGACTGGACGATCGACCCGTCCCTTGGCGCACGCGAAGGGTTCGTCGAGTTCGAGGGTCTCCGAACCTGGTACGCGATCGTCGGCGACGAGGCCGTCGAGCGGGCGAACGGGTTGGCCCCGGTGCTCCTGCTCCACGGCGGGCCCGGCGCCTGCCACGACTACCTGGAGTCGATGGCCGCCCTCGCGGCGACCGGGCGACGGGTGATCTTCTACGACCAGCAGGGCTGCGGCAACTCCGATCAGCCCAACGATCCGGGTCGCTGGACGGTGGACTTCTTCGTCCGCGAGGTGGACGCGGTCCGGCGCCAGCTCGGTCTCGAGCGCTGCCACATCCTCGGCCAGAGCTGGGGCGGGATGCTGCTCATGGAGTACCTCACCGGCCGGCCGAGCGGTATCGTGTCGGCCACGATCGCGAGCTCGCCCGCGAGCATGCCGGGCTGGATGGAGGAGACTGGCCGACAGCGGGCCGCCCTGCCGCCCGATGTGATCGCCGTCCTCGAGCGGCACGAGGCGGCGGGGACATGGGACGACCCAGACTACGTCGCGGCCGTGGAGGTCTTCTACGAGCGCCACCTGTGCCGGGTGGTGCCGTTCCCCGAGTTCGTGACCCGCTCGTTCGCCAAGCTCGACCGGAACCCGCAGGTCTATCGGACGATGAACGGGCCGACCGAATTCCACGTCGTCGGCACGCTCCGGGCGTGGGAGGTCCTGTCACGACTCGGGAGCGTCGACGAGCCGATCCTTCTGACGAGCGGCCGCCACGACGAGGCCACGCCCGTCCAGAAGGCACGGATCCTGGCTCGCCTGCCGCAGGCCGAGTGGGTCCTGTTCGAGGAGAGCGGCCACCTCTCGCATGCAGAAGAGCCGGATCGCTACATGGCGGTCCTGGCCGACTTCCTTGCCCGGGCCGAGGCCGGTCGCGTCCTGCGTCGCTCGGACGCCCCGGAGCGAAGCGCGGCGTTCCTCGCGGCGGTCGAAGCGGACCCGACCAGCCTGGCGCGCTCGGCGGGAGCCGGCCGCCTGACCGGGCGGGCGGGCGACGAGTGACGATCGAAATGGCCCCGACGACCGGGGTGCTCGACCGTCCCGCCGATGCGCGCGACGAGCCGCTCCTGACCGTTCGCGACCTCGTCGTGACGTTCCCGAAGCGACGGAGCCTGACCGACCAGGTGCGCGGCCGGGCGGCCGCGGGGTTCACCGCCGTGCGCGGCGTCGACCTGACGATCCGGCGTCACGAGACGCTCGCCCTTGTCGGCGAATCGGGATCGGGCAAGAGCACGACTGGCCGGGCGATCATCCGATTGACCGAGGCGACGTCCGGGTCCGTGACGTTCGACGGGATCGACGTCCGGTCGGCGTCGCGCGGTGAGCTCCGCCGTCTCCGGGAGCGGGTCCAGATCGTGTTCCAGGACCCGTACTCGAGCCTGAACCCGCGGAAGGCGGTCGGGGCGGCGATCGAGGAGGTCCTCGTCGTCCACCGGATCGGGGCGACTGCCGCGGAGCGTCGGACGCGTGTGGCAGCGCTCCTCGCGGACGTCGGGCTCGGTCCGGAGCATGCCCGGCGCTACCCGCACGAGCTGTCCGGCGGCCAGCGTCAGCGGATCGGGATCGCGCGAGCCCTCGCGGTCGATCCGGAGCTGCTGATCCTCGACGAGCCGGTCAGCGCCCTCGACGTGTCCGTGCAGGCCCAGATCGTGAACCTCCTCGAGGACCTCCAGGAGGCGCGCGGCCTGGCGTACCTGTTCATCGCCCACGACCTCGCCATCGTCCACCACATCGCCGACCGGGTCGCGGTCATGTACCTCGGCGAGATCGTCGAGGAGGCCGCGGTGGACGAGCTCTTCGCCGATCCGCATCACCCCTACACGCGAGCCCTGCTCGCATCGATCCCGGGTGAGGCAGGAGCGAGGGAGCGGGCCGCCGAGGAGCGGGCCCGTGGCGAGCTCCGGGTCGAGCTCGCGTCCGGTCCGGGCTGCCCCTTCCGGAACCGCTGCCCGGAACGTCATGGCCTCTGCGAGTCGACGCCGCCGTTCGTGGAGCTCGGGCCGGAACGGCGGTCGCGGTGCTGGCTCGATGCGGAGGCCGCGCCATCTGCGGCGAGCCGTCCAACCTCGGAGGTGTCCGGATGAGTGGGTCGCCATTTCACGTTGGCCGCGATCAGTTCCATCTCGCCTGGGATCGCACCGTGGAACCGGTCCTGAGCGTGGCCAGCGGCAGCGAGGTGGCCTTCGACGCGCTCGACGCGTCGTGCGGCCAGATCACCGCCGACTCGACCGTGGCGGACCTTGCCACGCTCGACTTCTCCCGGGTCGACCAGGTAGCGGGCCCAATCTTCATCCAGGGCGCCGAGCCGGGCGACACCCTCGAGGTGGAGCTCCTCGACTTCACGCCAGGCGACTGGGGCTGGACGGCCGCGATCCCGGGCTTCGGCCTGCTGGCCGACGAGTTCCCGGACCCCGCGCTCCGGATCACCCGCCTCGGCGAGCGGATCGCGGAGTTCCTCCCCGGCGTCCGGATCCCGCTCGCTCCGTTCTGCGGCGAGCTCGGCGTCGCGCCGGCTGGTGAGGCGCGCTCGACGATCCCGCCGACGGAGCTGGGCGGGAACATGGACACACGGCATCTGACCGCCGGCTCCACGCTCTGGCTGCCGGTTGCTGTGCCCGGTGCGCTGTTCAGCCTCGGCGACGGCCACGCGGCCCAGGGCGACGGCGAGGTCTGCGGGACGGCGATCGAGACGCCGATGCGGGCCACCGTCCGGCTCACGGTCCGGCGCGACGTCCGGGTCACGGCGCCGGAGTTCCGGACCGCCGGTCCCCTCGGCGCGTCGACGAACACGGCCGGCTGGTACGCCGCCAACGGGGTCGGTCCCGATCTCATGACTGCCGCCCGCGACGCCACTCGCCGGATGATCGACCGGCTCGGGATCGAGCACGGCCTCGCCGCGATCGACGCATACCTGCTGATGAGCGTGGCCGGCGATCTTCGGATCAGCGAGATCGTCGACCAGCCGAACTGGATCGTGACCGCCTACTGCCCGCGCTCGATCTTCGGCTGAGCTCGCCCCGCCCCGTTCCGGCCCGGGTCGGCCCGAGCACTACAGGAGCTGGGCGTCGGTGAGGGGCGGCCACCCGCGACACCCGGACCCTGCGCGGCTCGGGGTCGTCGGCGCTGCGGGCCCACGCTCCGCCGTCGTGGCGCGCCCACCAGCGCTCGCGCAGGGCCGGAGCCGGCAGCACCGCCGCCTGAAGCTCGCCGTCGCGCTCGACCGCGAGGAGCGTCCCGAACAGGGGCACGCCCCGGATGATGTTGTGGGGCCGTCGATCGGGTCGATGTACCAGCGCGTCGCGGCGTCGCCGGCCAGGCATCCGGGCCGCTGGCCCGGACGATCGACGCCGCGTCACCCTGCAGCTGACGCGCCATCGGCGAGGATCCCGCGCGCGAATGCCGCCGACTCGGCCACGCCGATCAGCGGATCCTCGGACCGGTCTTCGTGTTCGATGCTCAGGGGGCCGTCGTACCCGGTCGCCGCGAGGGCCGCCACGAACGCCGACCAGAAGGCTCGGTCATGACCGCGGCCAACCGTCCGGAAGTTCCAGGCTCGGCCTTCCGGTCGGTCGAAGGAGCGCAGGTCGAGCACGCCGGCGATCGCGACTTGATCCGGCACGAGCGCTGTGTCCTTCAGGTGGACGTGATGGATCGCCGGGCCCAGCGCCGCGATCACGGCCAGCGGGTCCATCTGCTGCCAGAACAGGTGCGACGGGTCCATGTTCACGCCGAGGACGTCGCCGACGGCCGAGCGGAGATCGAGCAGCGTCGGAACGTTGTAGACGAGTTGGAGGGGATGAAGCTCGAGCGCGACGCGGACGCCGACATCGCGGGCGACCGACGCCAGCTCGTGCCACAGATCGACCATCTCGTCCCATTGCCGGCGCTGGAGGTCGAGGAGCTCGTCGGGCCACGCGTACACGGGCCAGTTGACGGTGGTCGCCGTCGGTCCGTCGCCCGGACAGCCGGACATCGTGACCACGGTCTCGACCTCGAGCAGCGCCGCGAGCCGGAAGGTCTCCTCGACGATCGCCCGCTGCTCAGCGGCACGGCGCGGATGGAGCAGCCAGGCCGAACAGTTCAGTGCCGCCAGGCGCAGCCCACGGCTCGCGATCTCGTCGAGGAAGCGCGCCCGGGCATCGGCCGAGTGGAGCAGGTCCGCTCGAGCGAGATGCGGGGCGGAGGACTGGCCCCCGGTCGCGATCTCGATGGCCGTCGCCCCGATGTCGACCGCCACGTCGAGGGCCGCGCTCCGGTCGAGCGCCGCCAGCGAGTCCGTGTAGATCCCGAGCTCCATCTGATGCTCCTCAGCGACCTGACCGGATTCCGAAGATTCCCTGGCGGGCAATGGCGCTGCCGGGCGCGAGCGGGAGCTCGGCGAGCCCAGCGAGCCCACGTCGGTGGACCGGGTCTTCGGGCGGGAGGGGAAGGTCGATCGTCCGGCCGGTCGCCGCCGACGCGTAAGCCCCGAGCGTCGCCTCGAGCGCACGGACGCCGTCGAGCGCCGTGGCCGCCGGTGGCTGGCCGGCTGCCAGACGTTCGAAGAACGCACGGAACGTTTCCTTCACGCGAACGTCGATCGAGCCGTCGGCCGGCGGGAGCGGCGGCGTCCGGTCCTCGACCCGACCGTCGCTCCGGGTCAGGCGCACCGATTGGAGCCGCGCGAACGGGCCCGTGCCGCCACCCTCGAAGCCGATCTCGATGCGACCGTCCGGTCCGGAGACCGCAATGCCACCGGGCCCGACGCCCCAGCCCACGTTGACGAGGGCGATGCCATCGTCGGCCTCGAAGCGGCACAGCGCGACGTCCTCGACCGGCGCTCCGGCGGTCCGGGCGAAGACCTCGGCGGAGACGCGCCGGAATGGTCGTCCCAGGAGCGCCTCGGCGACGTAGACCACGTGGAGCATGTCCATCAGGACGCCGCCACCGGCGATGGCCGGGTCGTGCCGCCAGTTCGGCTGCCAGCCGGTGCTGCCCGGCCGGTCCTCCACGCCAAGCAGGTTGAGGATGGCAATCTCCGGCCGGCCGATCGTTCCCGCGGCTATGGCGTCGCAGGCAGCCACGATCTCGGGCAGCGCAAGCCAGTTGTGGATGATCGCCGCCGGGGCGCCGCTGGCGGCCGCTGCCGCAGCGATCGCCATCCCGTCGGCGGGGGTGAGGGCGATCGGCTTCTCGCACAGGATCGCCTTGCCCTGGCCCAGGGCCTCGATCGCGAGCGGCGTCCGGACATGGGGCGGCGTGGCGAGATCCACGACATCGATGTCGTCCCGGCCGAGGAGGGCCTCGGGCGTCGCGTGGACGGAGCCGACGTCGAGACCGAGTGCCCGGGCCGTCAGCGCACGCCGCTCCGGCGACGGGTCCGCGACGGCCACGACCCGGACGAGCCCGGGGAGCGCCAGGAGCGCCGGGACGTGATGGCCGAGCCCGACGTGACCGAGGCCGATGAGCCCGACCCGGATCGGGACCTGCGCCGGGCGCCACGGCCGGACGGCCCGGGCGCTGTTCGGGGCGATGGTCACCGCCTCACTCCCTCCAGCCCGGCGACGGCTCGAACGAGCGCGGCAGCGTCGTCACCCATGACGCCGTCTGCGCCTGCTGCAAGGCTCGACGCGATCTCCGCCTCCTCGGTCGTCGGCCAGGACCAGAGCGCGATGCCGTGCTCGTGCAGGCTGTCCACGAGCTCCGGCGTGATGAACCGCCAGTGGTTCTGGAGCACCTGCGCGCCGAGCGCCTGCGCCTGGCGGACTCCCTCGCCGGGCGGCGGCGGGATGTCGTCCGGCAGGCGCTCCGGCGCCAGGAGGAGCTCGGGGACGCGCGCTCGGGCGGCCGTCAGCGCCTCGTGGTCATAGCTCGACATGAACGCCCAGTCGAGCGCGCCGCGGGCCGCCAGGAGATCTGCCAGGGCCTCGCCCGTGCGCCGGTGATCGGCCGTCGTCTCGCCCTTGACCTCGAAGCACATGAGGATGCCTGCCTCGCGGGCAAGCTCGATCGTGTCGCCCGTGGTCGGGATTCGGAGGCCCGTGTAGGTGCGGTCGAACCACGAGCCTGCGTCGAGCCGTCGGATTTCCTCGAGGCTGAAGTCGCCGACCCGGCCGCTGCCATCGGTCGTGCGATCCACCGTCCAGTCGTGGATCATCACGAGTTCGCCATCGCGGGTCATGTTGACGTCGCACTCGATCATCTCGATGCCGAGCTCGATCGCGCGCCGATACGCCTCGACCGTGTTCTCGGGAACCTCGATCGAATGGCCGCGATGGGCGATCGACAACGGATGTGACCGGTTGAGCCACGGATGTGCGGTCATGTGCCTACCTCCCTGGGTGCGTCGTGGTCGGGCCGGCGGAGTTCTTCACGGGACGAGGTCACCGGCGGGTTCGGCAAGCTCGACGGCCCGCCGGACGAAGGTCCGCCACGCCGCTCGCTGGGACAGCCGCTCGCGCTCGGCGAGTCGCGGCTCGACGCGCTCCGCCGTCGCCGCGACGCCTGCTGCCTCTCGCTCGGTCAGGCGCCCGGCTCCGATCGCCGCCATGAGAGCGACGCCCAGGGCGGTC
Organism: Candidatus Limnocylindrales bacterium; assembly: GCA_046595595.1. Classification (GTDB taxonomy): domain Bacteria; phylum Chloroflexota; class Limnocylindria; order Limnocylindrales; family CSP1-4; genus CF-46. The sequence goes on along the minus strand of JBKJOK010000309.1, from coordinate 25,262 downwards.
GACTCGGAGGCTGCGGCGACCTCGACCGGACGGCCGAGGATGTCGGCCAGGCGCTCGACGAGGAGATGGCTCGCCGTCAGGCCGCCGTCGACCCGGAGCGGCGCGCCGAGGTCGGCCAGTCCGGGGTTCAGCGCCTCCACGACGTCCGCGGTCCGCTGGGCGATGGCATCGATGGCCGCTCGCGCCACGTTGGCCCGGCCCGCCACCGGGGACAGCCCGGCGATCACGACACGAGCGTCGGGCTCCCACCACGGCGCGCCGACGCCGGCGAGGGCCGGCAGGATGCGGACGCCTGCGGCATCGTCGACCTCCGCCGCGAGGCGGTCCAGCTCCAGCGGATCATCGATGACGCCGAGGCCGTCGTGGAGGAAGCCGAGAAGGGCGCCCGCGCTGAACACCCCTCCGTCGAAGGCATAGGTCGCCCGCCCGCCGGCATCCGTCCAGGCGACGGTCACGAGGATCCCATCGGGGGCCACGGGGATGGCGTCGCCGGCGTTCGCCAGCACGAACACGCCGGTCCCGAGCGTCGCCTTGATGAGCCCCTCCCGGAATCCACCCTGTCCCACGAGCGCCGCCTGCTGGTCACAGAGCATCGCCCGGAGCGGAAGCGCGCCGCCCCACGACGGGTGGGCCATGACGCCAAGCTCGCCGACCGACGGAACCACCCTGGGGAGCGCGCGCAGCGGCACGTCCCACCAGCGGGCCAGCTCCTCGCTCCAGGCAAGCGATTCCAGCCCGAAGAGCTGGGTCCGGGAGGCGGTCGACGGGTCGGTCTGGGGCTGCGGCCCGAGGCGCGCGGTCAACCATGCGTCGACGGTGCCGACGGCCAGTCGGTCGCTTGTCGAGGCGGCGGCGACCTGCGGGTTCTCCTCGAGCAGCCAGCACATCTTGGAGGCGGAGAAATACGCGTCGAGCGGCAACCCGGTGAGCTCGCGGATCGCGGGCCCGTGGCCGGCGCCCGCCACGCGGTCCACGACGGGCTGGCTCCGCCGGCAGCTCCAGAGGACCGCCGGCCCGAGCGCCGCACCCGTCGCGCGGTCCCACGGAACGACGGTCTCGCCCTGGTTGGCGAGCCCGAGGGCGGCGATGCGCCGGGGGCCGCCCACCGCGGCGAGGACCTCGCCCACGACGTCCACGACGGAGCCCAGGATTGCCTCCGGATCCTGCTCCGCCCAGCCGGGCCGCGGGTGGTCGGTCGTCAGGGTCCGGCTCGCGCTCGCGACCTCGGACCAGGTCCCGTCGTACACGATGGCGCGCGTCGAGCTCGTGCCCTGATCGACGGCCATCACCAGGTCAGCCGTCATCCGGCCCCTGCCACGGGTCGGCCCGATCCGTCGGCGCCGGCGCCCGATTCGTCCGGATCTCCGTTCCCGCCGGGACGGCTGAACTCCCGTTCGAGATTGGCCACGAGGGTCGCGACCTGGCGGCGGAACGAATCGCGCATGAGCGGGGCGCCGAACGAGGCGAGCCGGCCGGTCGTCGTCAGCTCGAGCCGGTAGCTGATCCGCGTCCCACCCGGCACCTCGTCGAGCTTGATCGGGATGATTGCCCGGAACCCGCCGGCAAGGCCACGCGGCCGGCCGTCGAGCTCGAGCTGGAGACGATCCGGCGGGTGCATCTCGGTGAGCGTTGCGGTCACGTCGGCTCGAATGGTCAGGAACTGGAGCTTCGTCGCCAGGACGCCGCGGTACGTGTCGGGGCCGGCCGACACGAGTTGCTCGCAGCCCGGCAGCACGCGACCGAGGAGGTTCGCGTCTGAGAACACCGGCCAGATCCGCGCCCGGTCGACCGTGACGATCACGGCTTCATCGGCGAGAACGGTCATCGTCCCGCCCCGGAGCGCGGCGACGCCGGCCGGAAGCGGATCACGCTCGCAGATCCGCGGTTGGGGCCAGCCCGGAGCCTGCGAGGGCGGCCGCGACCACGCGCCCGACCGCCATGCCCGCCTCGAGCGACCGGTCATGATCGACGCGCGGGTCGACGCACGTGCCGGCCGCCCATAGGCCAGGCAGCGGCAACGCTCCCGACGCATCGGCCGGCATCGCCACGCCCGGCCGGTCGTCCCCGATTCCGAGACCGCGGAGCAGGAACGAGGCGGGGCGGACGGCGTCCGCCAGGACCAGGGTATCGACAGCGACCCACGACCCACCGAGCGCGACTGCCTCGAGCCGTCGCTCGCCGCGCACTCCCCGCACGAGCGCCTCGGCGGCGGCGGGCTCGTTGCCAGGCTCGGCCCCGACGACCACCTCGATCCCGGCCCGGGCGAGCCGGGCCGCGACCGACCGCGCGATCCGGCCACCGCCGCTCACGATGGCTCGCCGACCCGGCCGCCAGCCGCGATCGAGCGCATCGGCCGCGAAGTCGGCCGTCATGATCCCGCTCGGTCGGGGGCCGTCGATCGAGCGGTGCTCCCTGGGCTCGAGATAGCTGCCCGTCGCGAGGACCACGCCGCGGGCCTCGACCGAATGGCTCTCCGAGGCCGCAACGACGTCGGCGACCCACCCATCCGGCGACTCGCCCAGGCCGACCACGGTCGCCTCGCTCCACCAGCGCACCTTGCCGGTCGCCACCAGCTCGGCCACCCGACGGACGGCCGTGCGCTCCAGCTCGCTCCACCACGCGCCGGCGACGACGGCGAGCGCCCCGCCGGGCCGACTGCCGCGATCGACGACGAGAACCTCCAGGCCGCACTCGGCGAGGGCAACGGACGCGGCGATCCCCGCCAGCCCGCCACCGACGACCAGGACCGACGGCCGGCCGGGGTCGCCCGACAACATCGGGCCAACCGGCTCCAGCCGGACGCCAGGATCGTCGGCCGGCTCCTCCTCGCCGATCGCAGCGACGAGCCATGAGCCGGCGAGGTGCTTCTCGACCTCCGTGGGCGAAACGCCACGGGCACGCGCAACCAGCTCAACGGCGGCAGCCAGGCAGCGGTTGCCCTGGCAGTCACCGAACCCCACGCCGCAGCGCCGCTTGAGCCCGTCGGTCGTGACCGCGGCTGCCGGGCCGGTGAGGGCCGCCGCGACCTCCGCACCACCGACCGAGCGGCACACGCAGACCACCGGGCCGGCGTCCGCGCCGAGCTCGGGCCCGGCGAGGGGATCGAGGCGAGCCGCCGGCCGCGCCGACCAGCCACGTGCGGCGCTCGCCAGCTCGACCGCCGCCTCGGCGATGGCCGGCGACGCGCTGATCCCGGTCGAGCGGATGCCGGCGACGATGGTCAGGCGATCGCCCGCGGTGGATGAGCGGATGATGTAGTCGCCCGTGCTCGAGACCGCGCGCACGCCCGCAAAGCTCCGGATCGGCTCCATGCCGTCCACCTCCGGGACGAGCTCGCGGCACGCCGCCAGGATTCGCTGCCGGCCGGCCTCGCTCGTCGATCGATCAGCCTTGTCGTCACCGTCCTCCGCCGTCGGACCGAGGAGGACCCCGCCAAAGACGATCGGGGTGACGAGCATCCCCTTGCCGAGCGGACCCGGGATCGGCAGGACGATCCGGTCGACCCCGAACGTCCGCTCGCTGACGAGGAACTGGCCCTTGCGCGGCGTGAGCGCGAAGCTGGTGTCGCCGGCCAGGGCGGCGACCTCGTCGGCCCGGACGCCGGCACAGTCGAACACCTGGCCGGCTCGGATCGACCGGCCGTCCACGAGGCCGATCTCGACGGAGTCGGGCGCGACCGCGATCCGCGCGACGCGCGCGTGGGTCAGCACCCGGCCGCCCATCGCGATGGCGGCCTCGGCGTACGCCCGCGTCAGCCAGAACGGGTCGACGATCCCCTCGCCGGGGACGTGGAGCGCCGCCGTGGCGGCCGGATCGATGAACCTCGCGTTCCGGCGGATCCATGCCGCATCGACAACCTCGGTCTCGACGCCGTGCTCCGCCGCAACATCCTGGATCGTCCCGAGGCGGGCCGCGTCGTCGGCGGTCCGGGCGACCATCAGCGCGCCGCAGGTGAGCGCGGGAACACCGAGCGCCTCGAGGAGCTCGGGCCACCGCGCGGCTGAGCGACGGAGCAGTCGTGCCTCGAGCGTCCCGGGCTTCGCGTCGAAGCCATTGTGGATGATCGCGCTATTCGCCTTGCTGGCACCCTCGCCGATGTCCGGCTCGGACTCGACGAGGATCGCCTCGATCCCGCGCGCCGAGAGCTCGAGGAGGACTCCGCATCCGACCACGCCGCCGCCGATGACGACAGCCTCGGCCGTGTCGACGGTCATGCCGCTCCATCCGCGATCCACGGCACGACCGTAAGTGGTAAGACGTATGATGTCAAGGGCGACGCGGCCCTGGTTGCGGCCGGCAGCAACGCGGCGGACGCCCGCCGCGGAGGCGTCGCGAGCTAGTCGTGCGGCGGACCCTGGCCGAGCGCCGCCAGCACGGTCTCGACCTGGGCCGCGACCGACGGAGCGCCCGCGAAGCGACCGTCGAAGATCGCGCCGCCGATCGTGAAGCCCCACACGCCGATCCGGGCGAGGGCCGCGATCCGTTCCAGCGAGTCGACGCTCCCGGCCGCGATGACTGGCCCCGTTGCGCGCTCGTTCACGGCGGCGGTCAGGGCCTCGACCTCTCCGTCGTAGCGATAGGCCAGCAGGTCGAGGCCGTGAACGCCGGGCCGGGCGGTGAGATCGGCCGCATCGGCGGCAATCTCCTCGATCGTCCCGCGGAGCAGGCTCGGATGGCCGATCACGCGACCCGGAAACGGGCAGTAGCGGACGGCCGTGCCGGCGAGGATCTCCAGGGCCTCGTCGGGGTGGGTTCCGCCGAGCAGCCAGTCGACTCTGATCTCGAGCGCAGCCCTGATCGAGCGGAGTTCGTCGTCCTTGTCCTCGGACACGACCTCGAGCATCACCTCGCGGCCGTCGGACCGGATCGCCGCGGCGAGGTCGCGCAGCTCGGCGATGGGCAGGCCGATGTCCTTGAACCCGACGTAGCGCAACCCGGTCGAGCGGACCTCGTCGTAGACCGCGCGGGCGTCGGGCACCGTCCGGTCGCTGTGGGTGAGCATGAAGATGAACTCGGTCATGCAGGGCTCCGCTTCGGCTGGTCGGGAATGAGCTGGTCGAGACTCTCGATGACGAGGTCCGGTCCGGGCGCCGCCGCCAGGTCGTCGAGCCGGGTCGCGCCGGTCAGGACGAGCGCGCCGACCATGCCGGCCGAGCGGGCCATCGCGACGTCTGTCAGGAGCCGATCGCCGACCATCACGACATCGCCCGGCGGCAGGCCGAGTCGCTCCAGGGCGACTCGGGCGATGTGGGCCGACGGCTTGCCGACGACCGCCTCGGCGGCGATCCCGGTCGACACCTCGATCGCGGCCAGGAGGGCGCCGCAGTCGGGCATGCCGCCGTCGGGCGTCGGGCAGTACGGGTCGGCGTTCGTCGCGATCAGGCGGGCGCCGTTGCGAACGGCAGTGAACGCGCGCTGGAGTTTCTCGTACGTGAAGGTCCGGTCCCACGAGACGACGACGGCATCGGCTCGACGCGGATCGTCGGTCAGCACGTGGCCGGCGATCCGGAGCTCGTCCTGGACGAGCTCCTCGGCGATCGCCAGGATCCGGAAGGCGGGTCGCTCGCGCAGATAGCCGATCAGCGCGTCGATCGAGGACACGACGTCGCCGTCGTCGACAGGCACGCCCATCGAGCGCAACCGAGCGGCGTACGTGGCCGATCGTTCGAGCGGGTTGTTCGACAGGAAGACGAAGCGGCTCCCGATGGCGCGCAGGGCAGCGATCGATTCGACGGCGCCCGGCAGCGGCTCGGACCCGAGATAGACGGTCCCGTCGAGGTCGAGGACATAGCCCGGGTAGACGCGGTCCGGTCGGCGGAGCCGCGGGTCGCGGACCACGGGGCGAGCGGTCATGACGCGGCTCCGGGGACGGGTTCGGGTCGCGCAGCCGCGCGGGCGATGGCTGCGGCCTCGTCGATCGCCGCCGCCGCCGCCTCGGCCGTCCACTCCCCGGCGAACCACGCCAGGTCGGCGAGCGTGAACCGGTTCCGGATCAGGTGACCGTTGAACAGCGCCCACACGGCGTCCTCCCGGGTCACCGCCGGATCGAGCGCCGCGAAGGTCGCGCTCGCACCGGCCGACCGGAGTGCGCCGGCGATCGCGGCCGGGCGGCCGAGCAGGCTCGCGAGATCCGCCCGGATCTCGGGCCAGCGCTCGATCACGGCCGGGAGACCAGCGCGGGCCTCGTTCCAGTGCTCGAGCTTCCGGCGATACTCGGACCAGCATTCCTCGGCCATCGCACCCGACGGATCGAGCGCCCGGAACGCGCCGACGATCCGTTCGTGCATCGCGGCCGGCGCGGGCGGCCGGGCGGTGAGCAGGACGCGCGGGTCGAAGGTTGCGAGCAACCGCTCCCAGGCGAGGGCCACGGCCAGGGCGGCGACGCCGACCTGCGCGCCGTGGAGCCCGGCCGGGCGACCGTTGCCCGCAGCTGCCATGTCAAGCAGATGGCTAACCGTGTGCTCCGTACCCGAGATCGGCGACGTCCTGCCGGCGATCCCGAGGGCGAGGCCGCTCAGCGTCATGAGTTCGGCGAGCGTGCGCTGAGCCGCGACGTCGCCCGATGTCGCCTCCGGCGCGGCGTCGAGGAGCGCCGCCGCGCCGTCCCGGAACAGGTCGACGATTCGGCGGTCCCAGCTCGAGTCCATGCCGAACGCTTCGGCGAGCCGCCAGTCCGCCGGGGCGGTGAACATCGCGGCCAGCTCCCCCACCCCGGCCCGGTTGAGCGCAGCCGGGGCGTGCGCCAGCGCGGTCAGGTCGATGACGAGCACGTCCGGCCAGCGGGACGGCATCGTTCGCTTCACGCCGTTGATCAGCAGGACCGCCATGTCGTCCGAAAATGCGTTGACCGAGTTCGCGGTCTGGACGACGACGAACGGCGCGCCAAGCACCCGGCTCGCTTCCTTGGCGATGTCGCAGATCGTGCCGGAGCCGAGGGCGACGACACAGCCCGCGCCGGCGGAGCCCGCCACGACCTGGGCGATCGCGGCAGCGTCGGCGTGCAGCCCGCCCTGACCCGATCCGAGACGGATGACGTTGACGTCGGTGTCGGGGTCGATCGCGCCAAGGCGAGAGCCGACGAGGGACTTGAGGTCGTCCGGGCCGCGCCGCATGGGCGTGTCATCGACGACGAGCGCAATCGAGCCCGGCTGGCGGACGCCGTCGACCAGCTGCGGGAGCTCGTCGAGCGCGTCGGGTCCGATGACGATCCGGCGAATGCCGATCTCGCCGAGCGGCGACGACGGGTCATTCAGCCCGACCGCTCGACGGACCGCGTCGAGGTCGGTCGGATCGACGTGGTGCAACGCGGTCACGGCCGGCTCCCGATCGCGAGCGGCTCCAGGGCGTCGAACGTCGCCCGGTACGCCGCCCACCCGTCGTCGTACTGACCGGCGAGCGACCGGTCGGGCTCGAACCTGACCGGATCGACGCGGAGCGCGGACATCGCCGCGGCATCGAGGTCCGGGAACCAGCCGAGTCCGACCGCGGCGATGAGCGCGGCGCCCAGGGCGGTCGCCTCCGGCTCGACGAGAAGCTCGACAGCGCGCCCGGTGACGTCGGCCTTGGCCTGGAGCCACGTCCGGTCCTTGGCGCCGCCACCCACGACGCGGATCGTGTCGGCGCCGAGGCCGAGCCGTTCGAGCCGGTCGACGATGTCACGGACGGCGAAACAGCAGCCTTCGATCACCGCCCGCGCGAGGTGTCGCCGATCGTGTCCGATGCCGAGCCCGGTGAATGCCGCGAACACGTCGGCGTTCCAGCGCGGCGTGGATGCCCCGCCGAGCGCCGGCTGGAACCGGACGCCGCCGGCACCGGGTGGAGCCTCGGCCGCTAGCTGACCGATCTCGGCCGGCCCGCAGCCGAGCAGATCGGCCAGCCAGCGGACGCTGCCGGCCGAGACGAAGCCCGGATGCTCGATGAGCCAGCGATCGGGCGGGACATGGGCATGCGTCTCGACCAGACCGCTCGGATCGCGGACGGGCGTCCAGCTCGCGGCCGCGACCGGCTCGGCCGTTCCAACGATGTCGCCGATCGTCCCGGGCCCGAGGATCCCGGCGGCGAGACATGCGGCATGCTCGTCGCCCGTCCCGACGACCACCGGGCAGGCCGGCACGCCCCACTCCGCGGCCAGGTTGGTCGGGATGGTCCCGGCCACGGCCGTCGCCGGGAGGATCTCGCCCAGCGCGTCCGGATCGATCCCGAACGCCTCCAGCAGGTTCGCGGACCATGACCCGAGGGTCACGTCGAGGAGGAGGAGCGACGACGCGTTCGCGCGGTCGAGCACACGGCGTCCGGTGAGATGGGCGACGACGAACGCGGCTGGCGGCAGGTAGGCGTCCGGCCGTGCGGCGAGGTGGTCGCGCAACCATGCGATCTTCGGCGCGCCGTGCGAGGGATCGGCGTTTGCGCCGCTGATCGCGAGGATCGCGGCGGCGCCGACCCGGTCCGTCGCGGCGCGCACTTCACCGGTCGCGCGGCGATCCATCCAGATCGGCGCGGGCGCCAGCGCCTGGTTGGAGCGGTCAACTGCCACGATCCCGTCCACCTGGGCAGCGATCCCGATCGCCGCGATCTCCGACGGACCGACGCCCGCCTCGCGCATGACGTCCCCGATCGCACCGCGGGTCGCCTCGAGCCAGTCGCGCGGCTGCTGCTCGGCCCAGCCGGCCGCGGGATGGCTGGTGGGGTAGGTCCGTGCCGCGCGGCCCGCTGTCACGCCCTGATCGTCGAGGAGGATCGCCTTCGTCGACTGGGTCCCGACATCGCAGCCGACGACGTAGATGGCAGAGCCTCCAAGAACGAGAGTCGTAATATGACTCAGCGTACGGTCGCCGTCAGGCCGCGTCAAGCCGAACCGTCATGCGCGGGCGTCCCTTTCCCCCACCCGGCCCGAGGAGGCTCCTCTTTTCAGCCGACCGGTCCGGGCCCTCGGCGGTACACCCGCAGCTCGATCACCGAGGTCACGTGCCACTCGTCCGAGACCATCACCGGCCGGCCCGCGTCGTCGTAGTCGGTCTGGCGGAGGTGCTGGATCGGCGTCCCGAGCGACACGTCGAGCAGGTGGGCCAGCTCCTTGTCGGCGACGGCCGGGATGAGGACGGCCTCGGCGTGGGCGATCGGATGGCCGGCGGCGGTGAGCAGGCGGTAGAGCGATCCGCCGAACGCGGCTCGCTCGACGGTCGGGTCGATCAGGCCATCCGGCAATCGATCGACCGAGTAGATCGCCGGCCGCCCGTCGGCAGTCCGGATCCGGCGGACCTCGAGGAGCGGCGTGCCGACGGCGATCCCCAACGTCTCCGCCAGGTCGGCGTCAGCCTGGATCCGCTTCACGCCGAGCAGCCGACGGCCGGGCCGGAAGCCCGACTCCTGGAAGTGATCGGTGTAGCTGAAGTTCACGTCCAACGAGTTCCGGATGAGGGGCCGGCGCGTGACGTACGTCCCCGAGCCGTGGCGACGCACGACCAGGCCGTCCTCGATCAGGCCTCGGACCGCCTCGCGGATCGTGACCCGGCTGACCCCGAACCGCTCGCACAGGCGGTCCTCGTTGGGCAGCTTCGAGCCGAGGGCGAACTCACCGCCGAGGATCAGCCGTTTCAGCTCCCGCCGAACGACGTCGGCAAGCAGCGGTCGCCCGCGCGTTGCGGTCATGCGGCGGTCCGGGTGAACGAGGATCTGAGCATGGCCCGTCCATCATGGCACGACGGCCCGGCCACTCGCCTGTCGTCCTCAGCGCTGGCCGACTTCGATCGTCGCCCGTTTCGAGAACGCGAAGAGGATGATCAGCGAGATCAGCCAGCTGATCGCGAACCCGATCATCACCATGACCGTGGTCTTGTGGGGCTGGTCGTCCCAGATCGCCACGGTCCAGACGCCGGATGTCTTCCACGCGTCGCCGACGATGAACGACGACAGCGTGAACTCGCCGAACGAGACGGAGAACACCAGCAGGGCGCCCGCGACGATGCCGGTCGAGATGTTCGGCAGGATCACCCGCCTCAGGGTGGTCCAGCGCGAAGCGCCGAGCGTCGCCGAGGCATCGCTGAGGTTCTTCGTGTCGATGGCCCGGAGGCTGTTGTCAAGGCCGCGATACATGAACGGCAGCCCGGTCACGACGTAGGCCAGGATGAGCAGGGTCGGTGTCCCGGACAGGACGACCGGCGGCTCGGAGTAGGTCCGGATCAGGGACAGCGCCAGGACGATCGTGGGCAGCGCGAACGGCAGGAGCGACAGGAACTCGACGATCGGGCGGAGCCGGGGCGCGGCCACATGGAGCAGGAAGACGACCGGCGTCATCAGGACGACGCTCACGATGATCGTCGCGATCGAGGCGATCAGGGAGCGACCGACCGTCGGGATGAACAGCGGATCGTTCACCGTCTCGATGACGTGCTCGAGCGTGTAACCGACCGGCAGGATCGTGTCGAACCAGGTCGTCGCGATCGAGAACAGGAATACCCCGACAAGGGGGATCAGCATGTACCCCGTGAAGAGGACGAAAAGGAGCGTGAAGCCGAGCTCCGGGCCGCCCCGGCGCGGCGTGGCGACCGGACGGTCGACGAAGGTCGCGGGGGCGTCGCTCGTGATGCTCATGCCTCGATCCACCTCTGGGCGCGGCGCTGGATGAGGTGGTATGCGAGAACCGACAGGGCGACGATCAGGAGCAGGACGACGGCCATCGCATCGGCCTGAGCGGGCTGGTACAGGACCTCGCCACGGCGCAGGATCGAGATCTGGATCGTCATCAGGTTGACCCGGCTCCCGATGAGCGCCTGGGCCGTCGCGTACGCGCCCATGGAACTGACGAACAGAAGCACGGTCCCGGCCACGATCGAGGGCATGAGGACCGGGATCCCGATCCGGCGCCAGAAGTCGCGGCCGTCACCGCCCAGCGAGTCCGACGCCTCCGACCAGTCCCGCCGGAGGCCGACGAACGCGGGCAGCATCAGGACGATCATCAGCGGGACCTGGAAATACAGGTAGACGACCATGAGTCCGATGACCGAGTAGATCGAGAAGAACGACAGCAGGTCGATCCCGAACGTTCGGAGCAGGATCGTGATCATCCCGGCCGCGCCCAGGATCGTGATGAACGCGAAGCCGAGCGAGATCCCGCCGGCGTTCGAGCTCACCGTCGCGAGTGCGGTCAGGGCCCGCCGGACGCGTGGCCGCTTCGTCCGGGTGATCGCATAGCCGATTGCGGTCCCGATGACGGCGCCGCCGATCGAGCTGACCACGGACAGCAGGAGCGAATTCCAGATCGAGCGCTGGAACGTGGCGTTCGTGAAGACCTTGGCGATCCACTCGAAGCTGAGCCGCTCGACGCCGCCGACGCTCCCCAGGAGCAGGGCGACGACCGGGATCAGCATGAACATCGCACAGAAGATCAGGAACGGGGCGAACGCGAGAAGCAGTCCGATCCGGTTGATCGACCGGCTCGAGAATGTCACTGGTTCACCTCAGGTGCTGGATCGCGGGACGCGCCCGCCGCCGGAGGCGACGGGCGCGGAGCCCCGCAGTTGAGGAGGAGCTGGCTAGGTGCCGACCTCGATGATCCAGTCGGTCGCGAGCTTGGCGACGGCGTCCGCTGCGGCCTTCCAGTCGGTGATCGGCTTGACCGAAGCGTACGCCGAGTCCGGCGGGAACCTGGCGGCGATGTCGGCCGGGAGGACGACGCCCTGGACGAGCGGCCGGGCGTACTTCTTGGCCTGCATGATCTGGACCTCGTCCGTGAGAATGAACTCGCGGAAGAGCTTGGCGGCGTTCGGATGAGCCGCGTACTTGTTGATGATGTGGCAGTACGGGGCCTGGGTGGTCCCGTCGCTGGGGATCACCACCTCGATCGGCACGGCCGGCGACTTGGTCGCGAGGTCGTCCCGCATCGGGAGGGCGTTGTAGTCCCAGAGGATCGCGATCGGGGCCTCGCCCTTCTCGACGTTGGCCTTGCTCGGCGCGACCGCGGTGAAGTTGCCGGCCTTGTTCAGATTCTCGAAGTACGTGAATCCCGGGGCCAGGTTCTTCTCGTCACCGCCGCTGGCAAAGGTTGCCGCGAGGACGGTCATCGCGCCCTGGCCGGAGTTGCGCGGGTCGCTGATCGCGACCTGACCCTTGTACTCGGGCTTGAGCAGGTCCGCCCACGTTCGCGGAACGTTCTTCACGAGGGCCGTGTTCACGGCGAACGAGACCGTCCCGGTGTACCAGCACATCCAGTACCCGTCGGGGTCCTTGGCGTAATCCGGGATCTTGTCCCAGCGGGTCGGCTTGTACGGGGCGACCGCGCCGGCGGCGACGGCGACCGGGCCGAACTGGATCCCGATGTCGCCGATGTCGGCGACCGGGTTGTTCTTCTCGGCGTCGAACTTCTGGATCTCCTCCGCGCTCGACATGTCGGTGTCGGTGTGGGTCAGGGGCGTCCCCGCGGCCGGGCCGTACTTCGGCAGGAACGTGTTCCAGATCTCCTCGAAGTTGGTCCAGTCGGGCGGCATGCCGTAGCTGTTCAGAGCGCCTTCCGCCTTGGTCTTGGCCTCGAGGTCGGCGATGATCGCCGCGGCGTCCTGGCTCGGCGCCGCCGAACCGCCGGTCGCCCCGCTCGCAGCGGGCGACGGGGTGTTGCCGCACGCCCCCACGAGGATCAGGCTGAGCCCCAGAGTTCCGAGGCGTGTCCGTGTTCGTTGCATTCGTCCTCCTCCATGTCCCGATTGGCGGGCTGCCGGCCGCCTCCACAGATGGTCGTGTCGAGTGTGATCGCGTCGTCGGTGGCTGGTGATCGAACGGTTTCTTGTGCCTGGCCGCCGGCCGGGGTCCTCGGGTCCGGCGCGGCCCTCCTGAGGCCTGCGTGGGGGTCGTCGCGCGTCAGGCGCTCGACCGGGTCGGGCTCGCCCGGGAGGGCATGGCGTCGAGCGCTGGCCCCCGTCGATGAACCCTGAACTCGAACGTGTCGGCGACGTACGATTCGATCGAGAAGAGCACGGGCTCCCCCTCGGCCGTTGCATCGACCTGCTCGACCTGGAGGATCGGGCTGCCGACCGCTGTCTCCAGCCGCTCGGCGACGAGCCCGTCGGCCCGGGTCAGGCGGATCGCCGCCTGGCCGTCGGTGATCGACCGGCCGAGGCGCTCGGCGTACAGTCGATAGAGCGACAGGGCCGGATCGAGCAGGACCTCGGGCTTGACGGCGGCATCCTCGAAGAGGCGGGCGGGAATCATGTCGATCGTGAAGATCACCGGACGCCCGTCTGCGGTCCGGACCCGCTCGAGATGGATGACGACGTCGCCGGTCGCGAGCCGGAGCTGCTCGGCGACGGCCGGCGGCGGCGTTCGCCGCTCGATCCGGGCGTGACTCGTGCCCGGCTCCATGCCGTGCGAGCGGATCACCTCGGTCGCGCTCAGATTCGCGTTGAGACTGCCGCGCAGGCGCGCGCTGGACCGGACGAACGTGCCGTGGCCGTGGCGCCGGATCACGAGGCCCTCCTGCTCGAGCTGGAGGAGCGCGTCGCGGACGGTTGTCCGGCTGACGCCGAGCGAGACCGCGAACTCGATCTCGGGCGGAAGCTGGACGCCGTCGGGGAGTCGCCCGTCGCGGATGCGGTCGCGGATCTCTTCGCGAACCCGCGAGGCGAGCTTCGTCTGGCCGATCACGGTCACGGACAACGGATTTCCTCTGCGCGACGAGTTTTGCCTCTGGACACCAAAGACATATGAGGTATAACGTCTGACCTAGCAACCGTACACTCCATGTCAAGCGGTCAGGACAGAGGGAGCGTCGTGAGCCAGCTCGAACTGCATCAGCTTCGGAAGACGTTCGGGCGCGTCGTCGCGGTCGACAGCCTGGACCTCGAGATCGATCGCGGCGAGCTGGTCTCCCTCGTCGGCCCGAGCGGCTGCGGCAAGACAACGACGCTCCGGATGGTCGCCGGCCTCCAGGAGGCGGACCGCGGCCGGATCCTCCTCGAGGGAAAGGACGTGACCCACGCGCCGGCGAACCGACGCGGGATGGGTGTCGTCTTCCAGTCGTACGCGCTCTTCCCGAACATGACCGCCGCGGACAACATCGGATACGGCCTCGTCGTCAGGCGCCGGCCGTCGGACGAGATCAGGAAGAAGGTCGCCGCGCTCGTCGACCTGATCGAGATCGGCGACGCCGCCGGGCGCTACCCGCACCAGCTGTCGGGTGGTCAGCAGCAGCGCGTCGCGCTCGCTCGTGCGCTGGCGATCGAGCCACCCGTCCTGCTGCTCGACGAGCCGCTGTCGGCCCTCGATGCCGCCGTCCGGCTCACCCTCCGGCTCGAGATCCGCCGGATCCAGCGGAGCCTCGGGATCGCGACGATGTACATCACCCACGACCAGGAGGAAGCCCTCTCGATCTCCGACCGGGTCGCGGTCATGCGCGAGGGCAGGGTCGAGCAGCTCGGGACGCCCGAGGAGATCTACACGGAGCCGGCCAACGAGTACGTCGCCCGCTTCGTCGGGACGTCGAACCGGCTCCCGGTCAAGGCCGTCGATGACCAAGGGCGGAGCGTCGAATGGCGCGGCAATCGCGTCCCGACGGTCGCCGGTGCTCCCCTCGCCCCCGGCAGCGACGCCATCCTCATCGTCCGGCCCGAGCGGATCCGGGTGTCGGCCGTACCCGGCGACGGCGTGCCGGGCGGGTCGTGGCAAGGCCGCGTCGTCGAGCGGACGTTCCTCGGCTCCGTCACCCGGCTGACGGTCGCGGTCGGCGACGAGATCCTGCTTGCCGATGTGCCCGGCGAAGCGACCGCCGACGTCCGGTTCGCGATCGACGACACGGTGAGCGTCTCGTTCGAGCCCGGCGGCTCCCGGCTCATCCCGGCCTCGGCCACGCCGATCGACCTCGCGGTCGAATGAGCCGGTCCGGGGCGAATCCCTGGCGCCGGGCGCAGCCCCTGGCAATCGCCCACCGAGGCCAGCGGGCGACCGTGCCGGAGCAGACGCTCGAGGCGTATCGGGTCGCGATCGAACTCGGCTGCGACGCGATCGAGTGCGACGTGCAGCGAACTCGAGACGGACGGCTCGCGATGTTCCACGACCTCACCCTCGAGCGGACGACCGACGGCCACGGGCCGATCGCCGCGATCGCTTGGGACGACCTCCAGCGGCTGGACGCCGGATCGTGGCTCGATTCGCGCTTCGCCGGGCTCCGCGTGCCGTCGCTCGAGGATACGATCGAGCTTGCGGTCGAGACCGGGATTCCGCTCTGCATCGAGATCAAGGGCACGCCCGCCGAGGCGCCGGCGACCGCCGCGGTCGTCGCGGCCTTGCTGCGCGACCGGGGCCTGCTGGGCCGGATGCTCATCTCCTCGTTCGACCACGCCGCGCTGGCCGCCGCGACCGACGTCGCGCCTGCTGCGTTCCTCGCCCCGGAGCGCCTGCCGGAGTCCGGCCCGCCCGATCCCGCGACGGCCGTCGCCCAGGCGACCGCGCTCGGGGCGACGGTCCTGCAGCACCGCTGGGAGGACCTGACCGTCGAGGTCGTCGACGCCCTCCATGACGCCGGCGTGGCGGTCTGGTCGTGGCCGATCGACAGCCTCGAGTCGATCGCCCACGGCGTCGCGGTCGGCGTCGACGCACTGATCGGCGACGACGTCCCGCTCCTCCTGGAGGGCCTGGGCCGGGCGCCGGCCCTCCCTGCCCCGCGGTCGTGACCGCCCCCGTCCGCGCCGCGGAGTCCAGCCCGCTCGTCGTCCTGATCGACTACGACGGCACGATCGCCCGGTCCGACGTCAGCGACGAGGTGATGTGGCGCCACGCCGACCGCGCTGCCTGGGCACCCCTGGAGGCGGCCTACCTCCGCGGCGACATCGGCTCGCGGACCCTTCTCGTCGGGCAGGCCGCCGTCCTCCACGGCGACACGTCCGAGATCGCCGCGATCGGCGACGACCAGGAGTTCGATCCCCACTTCGTGCCGTTCGTGGCGTTCCTCCGCGAGCGCGCGATCGAGGTCGAGGTCGTGAGCGACGGATTCGGCTTCTTCGTCGGGCCATCTCTCGCCCGGCTCGGCCTGGCCGATCTGCCGGTGTTCACGGCGCGGACAGCCTTCCCGCCGGGTCGCGTCGAGATGGCCTTTCCAGACGGCCACCCGACGTGCCGGGTGTGCGGGACGTGCAAGCGGGAGCGGATCCTCGTCCACCAGCGGGCCGGCCGCCACGTCGTGTTCATCGGCGACGGGTTCAGCGACCTGTACGCCGCGGGGCACGCGGACACGCTCTTCGCCAAGGACCACCTCGCCGAGATCTGCGCCGAGTTCGGTTGGCCCTTCCGCGCCTGGCAGAGCTTCGCCGACATCCAGGCCGCCCTCGGCGAGCTCCTCTCGTCGGGTGTCCCGCCACCCCGAATCCGGCGGTTCATCTGCGGCCCGGAGGTCTGGCCGGACGGGACGACCGAGCCGCTCTGGACCCGCCGACCGGCGATCCGGCCGATGGCGATCGGGCCGACCGACTGAGGGCGCCCGGGGCGAGCCGACCCGAGCCGGGGCGGCGTGCTACGGGCCCGTCGTCGCCAGCCGCCGCTCGAGCTCCTCGATCTTGTCGACCTTGCGCGTCGACGCCCCGCCGGCGAACTCCGATGCGAGCCAGGCGTGGACAACCGTCTTGGCCGCCTCCGGCCCGATGACCCGCGCCCCGAGGGTCAGGATCTGGGCGTTGTTGCTCTTGCGGGCCCGCTCGGCCGAGTACACGTCGTGGGCCTGGGCGGCCCGGATCCCGGGCACCTTGTTGGCCGTGATCGCCATCCCGATCCCGGTCCCGCAGATGAGGATCCCGCGGTCGGCGCGGCCGTCGCGAATCGCGAACGCGACGCGCTCGGCGACGTCCGGGTAGTCGATCGCGTCGGGTCCGATGTCGTCGGGGCGGACGGTCTCGACAGCGAGGCCGAGATCGGCGAGGTCGGCGGCGATGATCGCGAGCAGGTCGAGGCCGGCGTCGTCGGCGCCGAGGAGGATCGGTTGGTCGGGCATCTCAGGCACTCCTCTCGAGGGCGGGCGGGTGATGGGCGATCGGCATGGCGGCGATCGCGGCGAAGCGACGAGGATCGAGCGCGGCCCGGCCGACGAACAGGCCGGCGACGCCGTCACAGGCGAGCAGGTCCGCGGCGTTGCGTTCGTCGACGCTGCCGCCATAGAGGACCCGCCGCGTGGCCGCGCCACGGACCTCCAGCCAGGCGCCGATCGCGAGGTGGAGGGCGGTGACGTGACCCGGGTCGGCGGCCGCGGCCCCCTCCCCGATCGCCCACACCGGTTCGTAGGCGACGACGAGCCGGTCGAGCTCGGCAGGCCCGAGACCGGCACAGGCACCCACGAGCTGGGCCTCGACGATCGCCCGGGCGTCCGCGACGGGACCGGCCTCGCGCTCGCCGACGCAGACGATCGGGGTCAGGTCCCAGCGGAGCGCCGCGTGGACCTTGGCCGCGACGATCGCATCGGTCTCGGCGTGGTCGCGGCGGCGCTCGGAGTGCCCGATCTCGGCGTAGCGGCAGCCGAGGTCCACGAGCATCGGCCCGGCGACGTCGCCCGTGTGCGCGCCGGCGTCCTCGGCATGGATGTCCTGGCCGCCCCAGCCGATCGCGGACCCGGCGAGCGCCGCGCGGGCGACGGGGATCGCCGGGAAGGACGGCAGGACGAACAGGTCGCGCTCGGCGGTGAGCGGCTCGAGGAGCGGCCGGGCAATCGCGAGCCAGGCGGCCGCCTCCGACGCGGTCAGGTTCATCTTCCAGCTCGTCCCGATGAGCGGCCGCATCAGCTTTTCTGTCCACCGGCGCGACCGGCGTGCCACGCCTCGGCGGCCGCCGCGATCGCGGCCTGGAGCGCCGCCCCGCCGGCCGCCGGACCATCCGGATGGCCCTGGATCGAGCCACCGGCGGCGACGATCACATCGATCCCCGCCGCCTCGACGATCGACGCCACGTGGTCGGCCATGATCCCGCCGCCGAGCATCGCCATCGCGGGCCGCACCTCGCCGGCTGCCAGCGGGGCGCGGAGCCGGTCGAGGGTCGCCCGGTACGCGGCATCGGGAAGCGGCCGCGGCGCGTGCGGCGTGCTCGTGAGCACGGCGTCCGCCCCCCCGAGCCGGAGGAGCATGGCGAGCGCGCCATGACCGATCCCGCCCTCACTCGCGCCCGTGACCGTCTCGATCCCGGCGACATGGGCGAGAATCGGCACGTCGACAGCCTCCGCCAGCTCGGCAAGGGCGTCGAGGCCGAGGGTCAGCGGCGTGACCATCACGGCGGCGGCTCCGGCGTCGACGGCCGCGCGGGCCGTCGCGAGGAGGCGGCTCGGGCGGGTCGTGACATGGGCGACGTAGCGGGTTGCCCGACCCGTCTCGGCCGCGACCACGGCGATCGCCCTCACGTACGCCGTGGTTCGCTCCGCGACCCGGCTGAAGGACGGATCGGCGAGCAGCTCGTCGTCCTTGATCAGGTCCACCCCGCCGCGGGCGCTGTCGGCCGCGAACCCGGCGCCGACGTCGGGCGGGAAGCCGGTGCACGGCTTGATCATGTTCAGGAGGAGCGGCCGGTCCAGCACGCCGGTGATCGCGCGCCAGCCGGCGATCCCGAAGCGCGGCCCCGGGAACCGGGCGAGAAAGCCCGGCGGGACGTCGAGGTCGACGAGGCGCATCGCGATCGACGTCGAGGGGTCGTTGCCGATCGCCGTCGTGAGCAGCATCGCCAGCGAGTCGCCGAGGTTCGCGAGCGGGAATGCGACCTGGAGGACCCACCGACCGTCCGTCGCGGCGCCGCCCGCCAGGGCCTCGCCGTCCGCGGCCCGCCGGAGCTCGACGAGGCGCGCGCCGTGGGCGGCCCGCATCGCGTCCGTGATGCCCGGCACCGGCTTCCACGTCCCGAGGCTCTGGCCCAGCGCGAACGCGTCCGCGGCGGCGCGAGCGGCGGGCTCGTCGGGTGGGAGCGCCGCCAGGTACGTGACGACGACGTC
This sequence comes from Candidatus Limnocylindrales bacterium, assembly GCA_046595595.1. Taxonomy (GTDB): domain Bacteria; phylum Chloroflexota; class Limnocylindria; order Limnocylindrales; family CSP1-4; genus CF-46. Next base: position 6,325 of record JBKJOK010000309.1, on the reverse strand, counting down.
CTGGCGCGGCTCCGGTCCGGGCAGGCCCACGGCCCGATCGCCGGCGTCGTCGCGGGCAGCGGTGTTCATGCCGGCTTCGCGAGCAGGTCGCGGTCGGCCGCCGGGGCGGCGTCGGCCGCGGGGGCGGTGGAGGACGAGACCGGTGCCGCCGACAACGACGCGAGCGCTGCATACAGCCGCTGGAAGCGCTCGAAGCCGGCGTCGTACCCGGCCCGCCGGGCCGGATCGGGCTCGTGCGTCCGCTCGACCCGGACCCGCTCGCGCACGAACCGCAGGTCCGGCTGTGCCCCGATTCCGACGAGCGCGCAGGCCGCCGCACCGACGGCGGCCGCGTCCTGGGGCCGCTCGATCGAGCCGATCGGCCGGCCGAGAACGTCGGCGATGATCTGGGTCCAGCTCGTCCCGATGAACCCGCCGCCGACGCCGCGGATCGAGCCGATCGGGACGCCGTAGCCCGCCCCGTACTCGATCGCCCAGCGCATCTGGTAGGCGACGCCCTCCATGAGCGCCCGGAGCAGATGAGACCGGCCATGACGGAGCCCGAGCCCGACGAATGCGCCACGGATTCGGTCGTCGAAGACCGGCACCCGCTCGCCGCTGAGCCATGGCGCGAACATGAGCCCATCCATCTCGTCGACACAGGCAGCGACGCCACGCTCGACCGCGGCGAGGACGGCCGCAGAGGGGTCCGCGCCCTCCCCGAGCAGGCGCAGCAGCCAGGACAGCGCTCCGCCACCGGTCGCGACCTCCAGCCACAGAATGAAGAGATCCGGATCGGCGTGGCCGATGACCCCCAGTTGACCGGACGGATCGGCGACGGCACGGTCGGTCGTGATCCCGAAGTAGACGGCCGTCCCGAGGCTGACGTGGGCGTCGCCCGGATCGGTCGCGCCGGCCCCGAGCTGGCTGGCCGGAACGTCGCCCGTCCCGACGACGACCGGCACACCCGACGGCAATCCGAGTCGTGCCGCGGCGGTGGGCAGGAGGCCGGCCGCGATCGCAGTCGCCGGCTCGACGGCCGGCAGGCGATCGATCGGGATGCCGAGCCGGTCGCAGAGCGCGGCCGACCAGCGGCCCTCGACGGGATCGTAGAGGCGGAACGCGAGGGCACCAGCCGGATCGATCACGGCCCGACCGGTGAGGCGCAGGACGAGGGCCTCCTTGCAATCGAGGAGCCAGCGCGTCGCCGCCCATGCCGCCGGTGCAAGGTCGCGCAGCCAGAGGATTTTTGGTACTACATCCTTGGCAGTCAGGATCGAGCCGAAGGCCAGCGCCTGCGCGGCACGGTCCATCGATCGCGCAAGCTCGTCCGCTTGATGGACGGATCGCTGGTCGAGCCAGCTCAGCATCGGGATGGATGCAGCGCCCGATGCATCGACCGGCGCAAGGTCGAACATCTGGGCCGTCAGCCCGATCCCGTCGATCTCGGCCGCGGTGACGCGTCCGCCCTCGAGCAGCTCCCGCGTCGCGGCGGTGCAGGCCGCTTCGATCACGTCGAGGTCCTGCTCGACCCAGCCATCGTCGAGGGTCGTGAGGCCGTACGCCCGCCGGGCCGATGCCACGATCCGGCCCTGGCTGTCGACGACGACCGCCTTGACCCCGCTCGTCCCGATGTCCCAGGCGAGGACGCTCATCCGGTCAGCGGCGTGGCCGCCCGGCTCGCCGTGGCACTCCCGCCCGTGACCGCCTCGGGCCGGTTCATCGCGCCCCCCGTTGTCGCCGCCGCGGCGAGCTGCGGGCCGCCGGCGATCGCCCGGGCGAAGACGTCGATGAACCGGTCGTTCTGCTCGACGGTCCCGATGGTGACCCGGACGAACGCGTCCTTCAGGCGGTGGGCGGTCATCGCCCGGAGGAGCATGTTCTCGCGCTTCGCGAAATTGACGAGCTCGCCGCTCGTCCGGCCCGTGCCGGAAACGTCGATCAGGATGAAGTTGCCCTCTGACGGGAACGGCTTCAGGCCCACCATCCCGGTCAGGCCAGCGAACACCCGGTGACGCTCGCTCGTGATGAACGCCCGGCGCTCCTCGAGCTCCTCGGGGTGGTCCATCGCGGCCAGGCCGGCCCGCAGCGCCACGAGGCTGATGCTGAACGGGATCCGGAGCCGCAGGAAGGCATCGACGAGACTCGGCGTCGCGATCCCGTAGCCGAGCCGGAGCGCGGCGAGCCCGAACGCCTTCGACATCGTCCGCGTCACGATCAGGTTCGGGTGGCGGGCGACGAGGCCGGCGAACGACGGCGCGTCGCCGCATTCGAGGTAGGCCTGGTCGACGACGGTCGGCACCCCCAGCGCCAGCACCGTCTCGAGCTCCGCAGGCGTCCAGCTGTTGCCGGTCGGGTTGTTCGGGCTGCACAGGAAGATCGCCTTCGTCCGGCCGTTGATTGCGGCGAGGATCGCCGGCACGTCGAAGCGGAAGTCGTCGGTCATCGGGATGAGCAGCGGCTCGCCGCCGTGGAGCCGGCTCTGGGACTCGAAGAACGCGTACGTCGGGACGGAGATGACGACCTCGTCGCCGGGCCCGACAAACGCCCGCGTCACGACGTCCAGAATCTCGGTCGAACCGTTGCCCAGGATGACGTTCGCGGGCTCGACCCCGTTGAAGGCCGCGATCGCCGCCCGCAGGTCCTCGCCCGAGTTCGGGTAGAAGTTCGCGATCTGGAGGGCGGCCGTCGCGGCCGCGATCACCGACCGCGAGGGCGGGAGCGGGCACTCGTTCGACATCAGGCGGTCGAGCTCGAGGTGACGCCAGGCGAAGTCGTGGTGGCGGGCGTCGTACGGCGACGCCGACGCGATGCCGGGCCGGAGGAAGTCCTCGATCTGGTTGTCGCTCATCGATCTCCTCGAAGTTGCCTGATGGAGCGGTGCGGGCCACGGGCCGCCGCGACCCGCACCGGTTCCGGGAGGAGCTAGGCGCCTTCGGCGAGCACGCCGCCGACCGGCTCCGTGGCCGCGGTCCCGGGGACCCCGGCCTCCCCGCGCTGGATCCGGCCGCGGAGGACCGCGGCGTACCAGATGGCGGCGATCACGAAGAACCCGGCAGCCGCGAGTGCGGTCTGCTGGTTGGCGGTCGGGATCGTCAGGACGCCGATCACCAGGATCGACCAGACGAGGGCGACCCACCGGACAAGTTGAGCCCGTGGACCGAGGTCGAACGAGCTCTTCGCCTTGAGCAGACCGCGCCGGGCGGCCATGATCGCGGCGAGGATCGTCAGGGCGTAGACGGCGTAGTAGCCGACCGATGCCATGCCGACGATGAGGGTCATGGCCTGGGCGGCAATCGTCGAGCCGATCACGACCAGGACGATCGCGAAGCCGGCTGCCAGGAGCAGTGCGCCTGTCGGCGAACCGGTGCTCTTGGAGACCGTGGCGAGGGACCGCGAGGCCGGCAGCATCCGGTCGCGCGACAGGGAGAAGATGAGTCGAGAGGCCGCGGCCATGTTGGCGAGGCCACCGGCGTACAGGGCGACGATCGCGACCAACTCGAAGATCAAGGCGCCGGTGGTGCCGAGCGCGCCTTCGAGGACCGCGACGATCGGGACGGCGGCCGAGGTCGTCGCTCCAAGGTCACGGATGTTGATCGTCAGGGCGACGATCATGAAGAAACCGATGACGGCCGAGATCGCGACCGAGGTGACGACAGCCTTCGGCACGTTGCGCCGGGCGCCCTGGGTCTCCTCGGCAAGGTCGGCCGCACCCTCGAAGCCGGTCAGAACCCAGATCCCCAGCAAACCCGACAACAGGAAGGCGACGAGGAAGCCGCCGTCGCCGGCGGTCGACGTCGTCAGGAATCCGACGCTCTGAACGGGGTTCGTGACGAACCCGACCACGAGCAGAATCAGGGTCAGGACGATCGACAGGCCGAGCTCAGCGGTGTAGGCCGCGATGTTGTTGATCCGAGACGCGATCTTCACGCCGGCCAGGTTGATCAGGAGCTGGCTGATCACGAGCAGGATGGTGGTGACGGCGATGCTCGTCACGTTGATCTCGATCCCGAGTCTCGACAACAGGATCGGCGACAGACCCAGATTCAGGCCGGTGAAGCCGGGCGTGAACGCCATCAGGCCGGCCCAGCCGGTGAACCAGCCGAAGTGGGAGTTCATCAACCGGCTGGTCCATTGGAAGGCGTAGCCGCTGAGCGGGATCCGCCCGGCGAGGTCCGCCAGGACCATCGCAACGATGATCTGGCCGATGGCCACGATCGGCCACGTCCAGATGAAGGCCGGGCCGACGGTGCCGAGCGAGTACGCGAAGACGGTGAAGATCCCGGCTGTGATGCACATGCACGAGATCGAGATCGACAGTGAGCTGAACCAGCCCATCGATCGATCCAGCTGGGGTTCGTAGCCGAACGACCGCAGGTCGCGATCGTCGTCCTGGTGCTCGGGCTGAGATGCGCGGGTCAGGGACACGGGGACGTCCTCCTACCTCCGACGCTGGTGACGTGCTGCCGGACGGGTCCGGCGCGCAGGGCCTCCTCGGCCGTCGTCGACGCTTCCCTCATCGAGCCTCCATAGCGGTGGGTGGATTGAGCCGGCGGTGACGGATGGCGGCGGTCATCAGGAGCCGTCGCCGGGCGTCGCGTGACGGACGCGGCGGACGCTCAGGTTGAGGACCGTCGGGACGTAGTGCTCGGTCGAGTAGAGGACGGGCCGATCGGCCGTCGAGCGCTCGACCTGGTCGATCCGCAGGAGCGGCGCGCCCTCGTCGATGGCGAGGAGTCGGGCGAGCGCCCGATCGGCGCCGACAGCGGTGACGTCGGCGAGGCCGCCGACGAGGCCGATCCCGCAGACCTCCTCAAGGAAGTGGTAGACCGAGCCGCCGTCGAACGAGGCAGTTCCGACGACGGCTTCCGGGATCGCGTCGATCGCGTGGGCCGCCGGCACGTCATTGACCCTGATCACCCGCTCGACCCAGAGGATGCTCGTCGCGCGGTCGAGCTCGAGCTTCTCGGCGATCGCGGGCGGGGCGGGCTCGATCGTCGCTCGGAGGAGTTGGACGCCGAGCCGCTGGTTCGCCGCGGCCACCGCCTCGGTCACGCCGAGGTCGAGGTCGAAGCGGCTCGACACGGCGGGCCGGATCTGGGTCACGAAGGTCCCGACGCCATGAACGCGGCGGACGAGGCCGTCGCCCTCGAGGCTCCGGAGGACCTCCCGGATCGTCGGTCGGCTGACGCCGTACGCGGTCGCGAGATCGGGCTCCGATGGGAGGCGGTCGCCGGGCCGATAGCTCGCTGCGAGATCCGTGAGCACCTCGCCCCGGACCTCCACGAAGCGCGGTCGGCGGACGCGGGAACGGCTCGTCGCGGCAGTCATGAGTTGTAAGATGTCAGACGTCAGTGTTCGCGTCAACGCTGTTTCACACGCCGCGTCAGGGGGCGCCACCGCCGGCGGCGGCCGGTCAGGAGCCTGAGGGGCCGTGGAGCTCGGCCAGGACGGCGTCGTGCAGCAGGCCATTGGTCGCAAAGCCCTCGCCGCGCTCGAGGCTCCGCCGGCCGTCGAAGTCCGTGATCCGCCCGCCAGCCTCCTCCACGACGATCCATGGCGCGGCGAGGTCCCAGGCGTGGAGGTCCTGCTCCATCAGCGCCTCGGCCACCCCGTCGGCGACCAGGGTGTAACCCCAGAAGTCGCCGAAGCCGCGTTCCCGCCACGTCGCCTTCAGCAACCGCTGGAAGCCGGCGGCGACGCGCGACGCGGTCATGTCGCTGATCGAGCGGAACAGAACCTGGGCGCGCGCCAGCTCGTCGACGTTCGAGACGTGGAGGCGGCGCGGGCCGTCGGGGTTGGCCGGGCCACCGACCACCCACGCTCCACCACCGCGGCTGGCGTACCAGCGCTGGCCGAGGGCCGGCGCGCTGATGACGCCGGCCTGGATCTCGCCGTCTCGCTCGACCGCGAGGAGGGTTGCGAACAGGGGTGCGCCGCGCATGAAGTTGTGAGTCCCGTCGATCGGGTCGATGTACCAGCGCTCGCCGCCGGCGCCGGCCTCGGCCTCGCCGTACTCCTCGCCGATCAGGCCATGGCCGGGGTAGCGTGCGGTGATCCGGGCGCGAATCACCGTCTCGACCTCGCGATCGGCGGCGGTCACGAACGAGCCGTCCGCCTTGCGGTCGATAGCCAGCTCGCCGCGAAAGGCGTGGAGGGCAATCGGGTCGGTCTCGTCGCACAGCTCGAGGGCGAATTCGAGCCAGTCGGCGAGCTCGGCGGGCGTCCCGCGCCGGCGTGCCGCTGACCACTCGGCGCCCGCCGCCCGGATGTCCTCCATCAGCGCCGGATCCGCTCGTTGGACGGGTCCCAGAGCGGCTCGCGCATGACCTCGAAGCCGACCCAG
>JBKJOK010000285.1:0-11214 GCA_046595595.1 Candidatus Limnocylindrales bacterium | reverse complement strand
TTGTGCAGGCCCGCCCCGACGATGCTCACCTTGGCGACGGACGCGTCGGTCGTCATTTCGCGCGCCCCGAGGTCGCGCACGATGCCCTCGAGCGTCTTCTTCGCCTTGCCGAGCTCGGCCTGCGGGACCGTGAACGACATGTCCGTCTCACCGCCGTGGCCGACGTTCTGAACGATCATGTCGACGTTGACGCCGGCTTCGGCCAGCGGCTCGAACAGGCTCCGGGCGATGCCCGGCCGATCGGGCACGGCGACGATCGTGACCTTGGCGACGTTCCGATCGTGGGCGAGGCCACGGACCTTGTTCCGCTGCTCCACGAGCAGGTCCTCCTTGATCAGCGTTCCGGGAGCGTCCTCGAACGAGCTGAGGACCTCGATGACGACGTTGTTGACCCAGCCCAGCTCGACCGCCCGAGTCTGCATCACCTGGGCGCCCTGGTGGGCGAGCTCGAGCATCTCCTCGTAGCCGATGACGCTCAGCTGGCGGGCGTCGGGGACGAGCCGTGGGTCGGCGGTGTATATGCCCTTGACGTCGGTGAAGATCTGGCAGCGGTCGGCGCCGAGCCGGGCGGCGAGGGCCACGGCGGTCGTGTCGCTGCCGCCCCGGCCGAGGGTCGTGATGTCGGCCGCCGCGAGGTCGTCGCTCTCGGCCCGGCCCTGGAAGCCGGCCACGATCACGATCCTGCCCTGCTCGATCTCCGTCCGGACCCGGGCCGGGTCGATGCTCGCGATCCGGGCCCGACCATAGCGGCCGTCGGTCGTGATCCCGGCCTGCGGGCCGCTCAGGCTGATCGCTCCGACGCCGAGCGCATGGAGGGCCATCGACAGGAGCGTCGCACTCTGGTGCTCGCCGGTCGCGAGGAGCATGTCCAGCTCGCGCTCGTCGGGGGCGTCGGTGATCGCGGCGGCCAGACCGAGGAGCTCGTCGGTGGTATCGCCCATCGCGGACACGACGACGACGAGGTCCGACCCCGCGGCGCGCTCGCGGGCGATCCGCCGCGCGACGCGACGGATGCGGTCCGCGTCGGCGAGGCTGGACCCCCCGAATTTCTGGACGACGAGCGGCGCGGCAGGCATCGAGCCATTCTACCGCCCGGTTCCGGGCCGCCCCGTGCGCGTCGACCGGCACTCGATGACCCGGTGCTCGATCCCGCTCCGACCCCAGGATCGACCCGTACCCGCCCCACGAGTAGCGGGAGGACTGGACGATCGACAACGCTCGCCGACACCGCGCAGAACCTCATCTGGCCGGACCTTCCGACCTCTCGCACCCGCTCCACGGGTTCTTCACGCCTGAAGGAAGGGCGATTCGCAGGCCTTCTGCGCCCTGGGCAATCGTTCCCCAGGAAATACCCACCGGACGGGTAGCAGGGGAAACAAGGGTCTGCTCACCCATTGCGGGCACGGGCCCCGCGAGCGCGCTAGCCTTGGCCGAACCCGAAGGAGCTGTGCCCATGTGCTTCGACCTCGACTCGCGGCCGCCGATCGCGCCGATCGCCGGTGGCGCCCTCGACTCGACCGCGCTGATCCTCGACGCCGCCGACGGCAACCGCCTTCGCGCGTTCCGGGCGCGGGCGACGACCGCGACGGGCGCGGGGATCGTCATCCTGCCCGACGTCCGCGGCCTGCACCCCTACTACGAAGAGCTCGCCCTGCGGTTCGCCGAGCACGGCGTCGATGCCCTCGCGATCGACTACTTCGGTCGGACGGCCGGGCTCGGCGGGCGCGAGCACGGCTTCGAGTTCATGCGCCACGTCAACCAGCTCACCTGGGAAGGGCTGACGGCCGACGTCCGGGCCGGCGCCGAGCACCTCCGGATGGCCAACGAGGGGCGGGTCGCGAGCCTGTTCACGATCGGCTTCTGCATGGGCGGCCGGCTCGCCTTCCTGACGCCGACCCTGGGTCTCGACCTGGCCGGGTCGATCGGGCTGTACGGGATCCCCGTCGGGCTGGGCCGGGCCGGGATGGCGGCGCCGGCCGAGGTCGCCGCGGACATGAAGAACCCGGTCCTCGGCCTGTTCGGCACGGCCGATCCGTCGATCCCGCCGGAATCGGTCGCGACGTTCGAGGCGGCACTGACGAAGGCCGGCGTCGATCACCGGATCGTGAGCTACGAGGGCGCTCCGCACAGCTTCTTCGATCGCAAGGCCGACGAGTTCGCCGAGGCCAGTCGCCAGGCCTGGGAGGAGATGCTCACGTTCGTCCGCGGTCGGACGCCGAGCGTCGCGCTCGGGAACTGAGGGATGGGCTTCCTGCGCAGGCTGTTCGGAGGCGAGGGGCCAGATGGACCCGGTGGCGAGGCCGCCGAGGTTCTCGCGGATGCGGCGTCGATCGACGCGGAAGAGCAGGCCCGCGAGCTGGAGCTGGCGCGGTTCGACCGGGAGCGGGTCAGCGAGCTGGTCCGGCGCCAGCAGCGCTACGCCGCGCGATCGTGGACGCCCCCGCCGGAGGGCGGCGAGCGGCGGGCCGACGACGAGGCAGCGGCGGGCGGCTGAGCCGGCACCCGGCCGGGAGGACCGCGACCGAACGTCGCGGGCGGCCGAGCGGCGCGGGCCTCAGCCTGAGCCCGGTCGTCAGCGCTTGATCAGTTGCCAGGCGACCACGGCCAGGACGACGAACACGACGCCGGCGAGAATCCCGCCCGGCAACGCCTGGTTCAGCGTGTCGACCATGCCCCGCAGGGCAGAGCCGATCACGGCGAACGAGCCCGCGATCAGGCCACTGATCCCGGTCCCGATCGCCTCCACGAAGTCGCCCACCGTCTGAGTCTGGACGGCGCGTCAATCGCCCCGGACCGCACCGCACCAGACCTGTCAGCCGGGTCGCTTCACCACGTGGGCGCCCATGTTGCGTGGCGACACGACCGCGATCCGCCCGGGCAGGTCCGTGTCGGCCGCGGCCGCGCTGAACGCGCCCTCGATCCGGCTGATCGTCCGGACGGAGTCGGAGAAGGCGAGAACCGTCGAGCCGGCACCGGACAGGCAGGCCCCGATCGCCCCGGCCTTGCGCGCCGACTCGACGAGCCGCGGGAGCTGGGGATAGGCCTTCGCCCGGTACGGCTCGTGGATCCGGTCCACCGTCAGGACCCGGAGCAGGTCGAACCGGCCCATCGCCAGCCCGGCGACCCCGATCGCGACCCGTCCGATGTTGGCCACCGCGTCGGCCAGGGGCACCTTCGCCGGCAGGGCGGCCCGCATGTCCGTCGTCGACAGGCGCAGCTCGGGGATGAAGAGCACGGCCCGGAGGTCGCGCGGCGCGTCGAAGCGCAGAAACTCGATGCCGTCGTCGGTCAGCGCGGAGACGGTGAACCCGCCGAGGAGCGCGGCCGCGGCGTTGTCGGGGTGGCCCTCGATCGCGGTCGCGAGCCGGAGGAGGTCGGCCGATGTCAGCGGCTCACCGAGCAGGCTGTTGCCGGCCACCAGCCCGGCGACGGTCGCGGCCGCCGACGAGCCGAGCCCGCGTGCGAGCGGAATCTCGTTGCGCATCTCGATCCGCCAGCCGACCCCCTCGGGCATCTCGCCGCGAACCTCGCGCAGGGCGGCCTCGATCCCCTGGACGCAGCGGTTCGTGCGGTCCGCGGCGAGCTCGTCCACTCCCTCGCCATCGACGGTCAGCTCGATCTCGCCCCTGCTCCAGCCGCGGACCTCGACCTCGACCCGGTTGAACAGCCCGAGGGCGACGCCAAGGCAGTCGTAGCCGGCGCCGAGGTTGGCGCTCGAGGCCGGGACCTCGACGGTGACCCGCCGGCCGTCGAGCTCGGCCAGCCAGTTCGTCACCATCGCCTCACCATCCGAGCGCGACCGCCACCGAGCCGACCGTCGGCTCTGCTTCGATGACGCGGCCGGCCCCGATCAGGGACTCGGCGGTCGATGGGTCCTTGAGCCCGGTCCCGGTCAGGACGCAGACAACGAGGGCGTCAGGATCGATCGCGCCGGTCGCCGCCCCGACCAGCTTGACGATCCCGGCGACGCTGGCCGCCGACGACGGCTCGCAGAAGATCCCCTCCTCCTCGGCCAGCGCCTGGTAGGCGGCGAGGATCTCATCATCGGTGACGGCCTCGATCCGGCCGCCGCTCTCGTCGCGGGCGGCGATCGCCTTCGACCACGAGGCGGGATTGCCGATCCGGATCGCGGTCGCGATCGTGTCGGGATCCTCGACGGGCGTACCGCCGACGAGAGGCGCCGCGCCGGCCGCCTGAAATCCGAACATCCGGGGGGTCGTGGCGACCAGTCCGGCCGCGGCGTACTCGCGGAATCCGGCCCAGTAGGCGCTGATGTTGCCGGCGTTTCCGACCGGGATCGCGAGGATGTCGGGTGCCCGGCCGAGGTCGTCGCAGACCTCGAAGGCACCGGTCTTCTGACCCTCGAGCCGGTACGGGTTGACCGAGTTCACGAGCGTGATCGGGTGGTCGTCCTGCTCGGCGAGGGCCCGAACGACCCGGAGCGCCGCGTCGAAGTTGCCGTCGACCGCCACGATCCGGGCCCCGGCCACGACCGCCTGGAGGAGCTTGCCCATCGCGATCTTGCCGGCCGGCAGGACGACGACGACCTCGAGCCCGTGGGCCGCGCCGTAGGCCGCCGCCGACGCCGACGTGTTGCCCGTTGACGCGCAGATGATCGCTTCCGCGCCCTCCTCGACCGCCTTGGCGACCGCCACGACCATGCCCCGATCCTTGAACGACCCGGTCGGGTTCTGGCCCTCGACCTTGACGTGGAGATTGGCGAGCCCGAGCCGGGCCCCGAGCCGCCGGAGGTGAACGAGCGGGGTCATCCCCTCGCCCAGGCTCACGACCGGCGTTGCGTCGGTCACGGGCAGGAAGGCGCGGTAGCGATCGACGAGGGTCGGGCGGCTAAGGCGCGCCGACGCGGTCATCGCCCCATCCCCACGGTCGTCGCCGGCGCCAACCCGGCCCAGGTCGAGCCGAGCTCGCGGGCCACGGCGATCAGGTCGCCGAGGACCGCGCTGGAGGTGGCTGCGCCGCCGGCGCCGGGCCCGCTGAACGCAACGGTCCCGAGCGGCTCGGCCTCGACCTCGATCCGGTTCAGGACGCCCCCGGTCCGGGCGAGGGCCGAATCCGAGGGGAGGGCGACGGGCATGACGGCGGCGGCGATCGAGCCATCGGCCGCGCGGCGGGCGTCGGCGACGAGCTTGATCGTCCGGCCGGCGACCGCGGCGGCGGCGATGTCGGCGGCGCCGATGCCGGTGATCCCCGGCCGGCCGTCGCCGGGACCGTCGACGGCGGCGATGAGAACGGTCGCCGGGTCGAGCCAGACTCCGAACGCCAGCCGGGCCAGGATCACGAGCTTGTTCACCGCGTCGTGGCCCTCGACATCGCCGCTCGGGTCCGCCTCGGCATAGCCCGCGCCCTGGGCGGCGGCGAGGACCTCGGCGTAGTCGCGACCCTCGTCGGCCATCGCGCTCAGGATGTAGTTCGTCGTGCCGTTCACAATGCCCCGGACCGCCGTGATGCGGTTCGCCGCCAGCTCGGTCGCGAGCGGCCCGAGCACCGGAATCCCGCCGCCGACCGCCGCCTCGAACCGGAGCGCCGCGCCAGTCCGCCGGGCAGTCGCCTCGAGCTCCGGGCCATGGTGGGCGATCACGTGCTTGTTGGCCGTCACCACCGACTTCCCCGCCGCGAGGGCCGCCGCGATCAGGGTGTGGGCGGGCTCATCGCCGCCCATCAGCTCGACGATCACGTCGGTGTCGGGCGCCGCAACGAGGTGGGCCGGGGCATCCGTGAGCAGCCCGGCGGGGAGGCCGGCGGCCCGCGCCCGGTCGATGTCGCGAACAGCGATCCCGACCAGCTCGAACGGCGCACCATCGGCGGCGACGAGCTCGGGTCCGCGCTCGACGAGCGCCCGGATCACTTCCCGACCGACCGTGCCCGCGCCGAGCACCGCGACGCGCAGGGGCGCGCGGCTCATCGGCGATGGGCTCGTGACGGTGGCGGCATCGGGCGAATGGTAGCCGAGCAGCTCGGCCGAACGAACTCAGGAAGCGATGCCGAAGAGCTTCGGAAGATCCGTCCAGGTCGCGACTGTGACCGGCGGCGCCCCGACGGCGGGCAGCTCGGCCGCCGGGTCGGCCCGAAGCCAGGCCACGCGCAGCCCGGATGCCGCGGCGCCGGCGGCGTCCCAGCCGTTCGCGGTCACGAACCCGATCCGGTCCGGTCGGACCCCGCTCCGCTCGACAGCGAGCCTGTAGACGAGCGGGTCCGGCTTGTAGCGGCGGACCTCGTCAACCGATCGGATCGCGTCGATCGAGGACGCCAGCTTGGATTGCCGGAGCGTCCGCCCGATCATGTCGGACGAGCCGTTCGAGAGCACGCCGACGAGCACGCCGGCTTCGCGGAGACGGTCGAGGACCGGGCGGGCGCCGGGGCTGGGCGGCAGGCGCTCGAATGCCCCATCGAGCCCCTCCAGCCGGTCGCCGAGCCCGAGCTCCGCCGCGGCGACCCGGAGTGCGGCGCGAGTCACGACGTCGAACGGCTGCCAAACGTCCATCAGGCTGCTGAGCCACGACGCCTCGAGCTGACGCTGGCGCCAGCGGCCTGCCAGCTCGGCTCCGCGGCCCGGCGAAACGGCCTCGCAGGCGGCCGCAAGCGGCTCGATCGTGACGAGGGTGCCATAGAGGTCGAACCAGACTGCCGCGACCGACTGGGCTCCGGCCGGTCCCGGACGCCGCCCGGCGGTGGGACCCTCGCCCGGGCCGTCCCCGGCGTCGCTCACGGCCGCATCGACGCTCGGAGCTCGGCGAGACCGGCCCGCGCCTCCTCGACGGAGCCTTCGTCCTCGATCGTGGTCAGATCGCCCGGGTCGACGTCCTGGACGACGGCCCGCAGGACGCGCCGCATGATCTTGCCGCTGCGGGTCTTGGGCAGGACGTCCACGAAGGACACCTCGCCGATGACCGCGACCGGCCCGAGCTCGTGGCGGACCCTGGCCACGATCTCGGTCCGCAGGGCATCGGACGGCTCGTGGCCGGCCCGGAGGACGACGAAGGCGGCGATGACCTCGCCGCGGATCTCGTCCGGGCGGCCGGTGACGCCGGCCTCGGCCACGCTCGGATGGGTCAGGATTGCGCTCTCGACCTCGATCGTCCCAAGGCGATGGGCGGCGATCTTGATGATCTCGTCGGCTCGGCCGCTGAACCACACGTAGCCGTCATCGTCGATGCGCGCGGCGTCGCCGACGTAGTAGTGGCCGGGGATCCGCGCCCAGTAGTCGGCGACGTACCGCTCCGGCTCGCCCCAGAGCGTGGCGATGAGCCCGGGGAACGGCTGCTCCAGGACCATGATCCCCGTCTCGCCGATGGGCACATCCCGGCCGTCCGGGGTCACGATGCGCGGCACGATCCCGGGCAGGGGCAGACCGGCCGACCCGGGCTTGATCGGCAGGAGCCCAAGGCCATATGGGTTGCCGAAGATCGGTCCGCCCGTCTCGGTCTGCCACATGTGGTCGATAACCGGCACCCGGCCCTCGAACACGGTTTCCTGGAGCCACTGCCAGGCCGACGGGTTGAGGACCTCGCCGGCGCAGAAGACTCGCTCCACGGTCGACAGGTCGTGGGCTCGGGCGTGCTCCTCGCCGTTGCGCATCAGGAGGCGAACGCCGGTTGGTGACGCGAAGAGGCCCGTGACGCCAAGTTGCTCGATCAGGGCCCAGGTGGCGCCCGGGCCGGGATGATCGAGCGAACCTTCGTAGGCGATGGTCGTGCAGCCGGCCATCAACGGGGCGTAGACGATGTAGGCGTGGCCGACGATCCAGCCGATGTCCGACAGCGACCACCACATCTCGCCCTGGCGGAGGCCCATGACCCAGCGGCCCATCGCCGCGACCTGGACTGCGAACCCACCGTGGCGATGGACGGCGAGCTTCGGTCGCGCGGTCGTGCCCGAGGTTGCCAGGATGAAGGCGGGATCGGTCGCCTCCATCTCCTCGTGCCCGTCCGGCGAGCCGGCGCCGGCCTCGAGAAATTCCTCCCAATCGAGGTCCCGGGTCGCCTCGAGAGGTTGCGGCTCGACCGCCCGCCGGAACCAGACGACGCGCTCGACAGCCCCGGGGTCGGCGATTGCGTCACGGACGATCGCGGTCAGCGGCACGTCGGCGCCCTTGCGCCGGGTGAGATCGGCCGCGATCACGACCTTCGACCCGGATGCCCGGATCCGGTCGCCGAGCGCGCCCGCGCCGAAGCCGGCGAAGACGACCGAGTGGATGGCCCCGATGCGGACCGTCGCGAGCATTGCCGCGATCGCCTCGACGCAGGTCGGCATGTAGATCGTCACCCGGTCGCCGCGGCCGACGCCGAGATTCCGGAGGCCCGCCGCCACACGCCGGACGAGGTCGAGCAGCTCCTCGTAGGTCAGCGTCCGGTGGTTGCCGCGCTCGTCGACCCCGATCAGGGCGGGCTGATTGCCCAGTCCCCGCTCGACCTGCCGGTCCAGCGCGTTCCAGGCGAGGTTCATCCGGCCGCCGGCGAACCACGAGAACGTCGGCGGCTCGTCCCGGGTGAAGATCCGATCGGGCTCTCGGAACCAGCCGATGTGCTCGGCGGCGACGGCCCGCCAGAAGGCCTCGGGGTTCGTGCTGGCCTCGCGACGGAGCCGGGCCAGGATCGAGTCGGCGTTCGGTTGGGCCGAGTCGGCGGTCATCTGGTCGTCCTCCGTGTGCACCCCGGGTCATCCGACCGACGCGTGGGATCCGGAGCCCGGTTCGAACTCCGGAAACCCCGACATGATGAACGCGCCGGACGGGATCCGGCGCGTTCGGGTCTCTTCGACGGATGCGTTGGTCAGGCCGGGGACCTGGCCGGCGGCGGGTCGAAGATCGGCTCTTCCTCGTGGCCGCCGACCTCGTCCCAGATCTTGATGTGGCGGCTCTCCTTGATCCACAGCCCGCCGACGACGACGGTGATCAAGGCGATCGTGATCGGGTAGATCAGGCCGGCATAGATGTTGCCGGTCGAGGCGAGCAGGGCGGCCGAGATCAGGGGCAGGAAGCCGCCGAACCAGCCGTTCCCGATGTGGTACGGGATCGACAGCGAGGTGTAGCGGATCTTGGCCGGGAAGTACTCGACCAGGAAGGCCGCGATCGGGCCGTAGACCATCGTCACGAAGATGACCTGGATCCAGACCAGCACGATCAGGGGGATCATCTCCGGCTGGGCGACGGTGGCGACGCCGTCGATCGCGTACTTGCCCAGCTTGGGGTCGAACGCGCCCTGGGGGTGGGCGAACTGGGTCATCAGGTTGTAGATCGGGAAGTAACTGATCGCCGCGATCAGGCAGCCACCGAGGATGATCGGCTTGCGCCCGATCCGGTCCGACAGCCTGCCGAACACGACGAAGAACGGCGTCCCGAGGAGGAGCGCCGTGCCCACGATCAGGTAGGCATCGATGAACTTGACACCGTTGATCGTGCCGAGGAAGAACAGCGACTGGAACTGGCCCTGGTACCAGACGACGGCCTGACCGGCGGTCGCCCCGAGGAGGGCGAGCACGATGAGCTTGCGGTTGGCGGCGTTGGCGAAGCTGTCGCGCCACGGTGAGGTGGACGACTTTCCGGCGGCCTTGAGCCGGCTGAACAGGGGGGTCTCCTGGAGGCGCATCCGGATGAACAGGGCGATCACGACGAGGACGACCGACAGGATGAACGGGATCCGCCAGCCATAGCTCGTGAACGCCTCGGGCGACATATTGACGCGGGTCAGCCCGATGACGGTGAGGGCCAGGAGCAGGCCGAGGGTCGCCGTCGTCTGGATCCAGCTCGTGTTCTTGCCGCGATCGGCGTCGCTGCTGTGCTCGGCGACGTAGATCGCAGCGCCGCCGTACTCGCCGCCGAGGGCCAGACCCTGGGCCAGTCGGAGGACGACCAGGATGATCGGGGCGAGGATCCCGATCTGGGCGTAGGTCGGGAGGATGCCGACGAAGGCCGTCGAGAGGCCCATGATCAGGATCGTCAGCATGAACGTGAACTTCCGCCCGGTGATGTCGCCGAGCCGGCCGAAGAACGCCGCGCCGAAGGGCCGGACCGCGAATCCGGCACCGAACGTCGCCAGCGACGCGAGGAGGGCAGCCGTGTCGTTTCCGGGCGGGAAGAACTGGGTGCTGAAGAAGGCGGCGAGCACGCCGTACAGGTAGAAGTCGTACCACTCGATGATCGTCCCGGCGGCCGAGGCCGAGATCACGAACGGCAGGCGGTACGTGGGACGCGCGGTCGCAGGCATCGTGGCCAAGGTGGGCTCCTTCACACGAGGGTGCGCACGCGGGCAGTGACGGCTGCCACGCGACGGTGCGGATCAGGGGCGCGTGTCGCGGGTGCTAGCCGATCGCGATCCTCCCTCTCCCTACATCGCGCGAGCCGCCGATCGCCACGGCGATTCGGGCTCCGAGACCTGCCGGGGGCGGTGCTGGGCTGCACCCTACGACGATCGACGCGGGTCGTCAACGGGGTCCGCTACACTCGCCGCCCATGACGACCGACGCCGCGGCTGCTCCTGCCCCCACTCCCGACCGGGCGCCGCTCGCCGCCAATCCGACCCGGCCGCGGACGTTCTCGGGGATCCAGCCGTCGGGCGTCGTCCATCTCGGCAACGACCTGGGCGCGATCCGCAACTACGTCGCGCTCGCCGAGCAGTACGAGGCGATCTACTGCATCGTCGACTACCACGCGCTCACGAGCACCCACGAGCCGGAGATCCTCCGCCAGCGGACGCGCGAGATGGCGGCCGGCCTGCTTGCCCTCGGCCTCGACCCGGACCGCTGCACGCTCTTCGTCCAGAGCCATCGCCCCGAGCACACCGAGCTGATGTGGCTGCTCGCGACCGTCACGCCGGTCAGCTGGCTCGAGCGGACCCCGACCTACAAGGAGAAGGTCCAGCAGCAGCCCGACGACGTGAACCACGGCCTGCTCACGTATCCCGTCCTGCAGGCCGCCGACATCGTCATCTACAAGGCGTCAATGGTGCCCGTCGGGCGCGACCAGGCGGCCCACCTCGAGCTCAGTCGCGAGATCGTGCGGGCCTTCAACCGCCGCTACGGCGAGACGTTCCCCGAGCCGCAGGCCGTCTACACCGAGGCGCCGACCGTCCTCGGCACCGACGGCGTCAAGAAGATGAGCAAGTCCGTCGGGAACACGATCGACATCCTCGGCGAGCCCGACCTGATCCGGAAGCAGGTGATGTCGATGGTCACCGACACGCTCCGGATCAAGCGGAC
>JBKJOK010000059.1:0-2112 GCA_046595595.1 Candidatus Limnocylindrales bacterium | reverse complement strand
CCGAGACCGTCCCCGAGTAGGTGATGTCGTCGCCGAGATTTGCCCCGTAGTTGATCCCCGACGCGACGAGATCGAAGCCGTGGCCGAAGTAGCCGAGGAAGGAGATGCTGACCGCGTCGGTCGGGCTGCCGTCGACCGAGTAGCCGAGCGAGCCGTCGCCAAGGGTCCGCTCCCGGACGCGGAGCGGGCGCATCAGCGTCTTCTGGTGGCCGACCGCGCTCTGGTTCGTGTCGGGCGCGACGACCGTAGTGTCGCCGAGCAGGTCCATCGCCTGCTTCAGGGCGAGCAGGCCGCGCGACTCGACGCCGTCGTCGTTCGTGATCAGGATCTTCGGCCGGGTCGACCAGTCGTGGAGCGGCCGGGCGCTGGGCCGGAGGGCGCGCGGTCCGCCACGGGCCGCCCCACCGGCAACCGGCTCGCCGCGCTCGAGGTCGACGTCGCGGCGCTCGGTCCGGGCCCGCTCGCGGGTCATGTCGGGCTTGTCGCCGGGACCCTCGTCGGCCCGGGCGGGGGGCTGCGACCACGTCGGGTGGCGCTCGTCGTTGGCCGGGCCCTCCTCGACGCCGTCGTCCTCGTCGCTCACGAGATCGTCTCGGTCGTCCCCGTCACCCCGTGGACATCGGGATCGACGCCGGCGACCGGCTCGTGCGGAATCCGGACCCGGCGGCCCTCGCGCTCCTCCACCCGCCGGGCCGCCCGGGCGGCGACCGGCGACGGCTCGCGGGTCACGACGAGGAAGTGGAAGAAGAAGGCCGAAAGGACGGCGGCGATCGGGATCCCGAAGATCGCCCCGGTGACGCCGGCGATCTTGCTCCCGATCAGAACCGAGCCCAGGACGACGAGCGGGTGGATCCCGACGGCCTCCTGCATCAGCCGCGGCTGGAGGACGTTCATCACCACCATCCACCCGACGCCCATCAAAATCGCGGTGGGCAGGACGGGCGCCCCCGGCGTCAGGAGCGCGACGATGACCGGCGGCGCCCAGGCGACGAACGGCCCGAAGAACGGGATCGCCATCAGGACGCCGGCCACGGCCGCGGTCACTGGCAGGTAGGGCAGGACGAGGATCGCGCTCGTCAGGGCCGCGACCGCGGCGTAGACGATGCCGAGGATCGCCTGGCCCCGGAGGAAGCCGCCGAACGACCGGGCCACGCTCGTCTCGAGCAGGCGGGCCTCCTCCTTCATCGACGGCGGCACGACCCGGAACATGAACGACAGGATGGCGTCGCGGTCGATGACCATGTAGAGCGACAGGATCAGGACGAGCAGGAGGCTGGCGAGTGCCGACAGGCTGGCCACCGCGAGCTGCTGGATGGGGCCGGCCAGCTGGGCGGCGTAGGTCGCGGTGTTGTCGAGGAAGCTGCCCGCCTGGGCGACGAGGTCCACCTGGTCGAGGCCGATTGCGTTCAGCCGTTCCTGCCATGGGGCGAGGAGGGTTGGCAGGTCGCCGCGGAGGGTCGGGACGCTGTCGATGAACGCGGCGATCGACTGGCCGAGGGCGCCGGCGACGAGGACGACGACGAGGACGATCGCGCCGACGAGGGTGGCGTAGACGAGGACGACGGCGCCGATCCGGGGCAGGATCGGGACCAGCCGGGTCAGGCCGCCGACGACCGGGCTCAGGATGAACGCGAGGAGCCACGCCAGGAAGAAGACGAGGATCGTGTCGCCGAACGTGTAGAAGACGTCAGCCAGAATCCCGACGAGAATCAGAGCGAGGACGAACGCGCCGAGAACGAGGACCGCGGTCAGCCAGCGCCGTTGTCGGTCGGTCACCTGCGCCATCCTGGATCGATCATCGTCCATGCGCCGTCATGGTAGTCGGCCCACGATCCCGCTCGTCTAGCGTAGGCCCATCTTCTCCTTGACCTCGGCCAGCGTCGCGGCGGCGACCGGGCCAAGGCGGTCGGCGCTGGCTTCCAGGATCCCGTCGATCTCGGCCGGGTTGGCCATCAGCTCGGCGTAGCGCTCGCGCGCCGGGGCGTAGTGCCGGATGATCCGCTCCGCGAGCAGCTTCTTCGTGTCGACGCAGCCGGTTCGGGCCGTCCGCTCGCCGTCCTGGATTTCCGCCCAGTCCTCGCCGAAGAACCGGTGGAGCTGGCAGACGTTGCA
>JBKJOK010000241.1:0-14382 GCA_046595595.1 Candidatus Limnocylindrales bacterium | reverse complement strand
ACGGCTACGATCGGGTGTGCGCCGGGCTGGCCTGAGTTCCGGGCAGCGGCGACAGGAGGCTCGAAGGATCCATGTCGAGTGACGCCGCTGCCAACCCGCCGGTCACCGTCCTCTACTTCTACCGGACGCGCTGGGGCGGCCATGACGAGTTCGTCGAGCTGTTCCGGCGCAACCACTGGCCGATCCTGCGCGAGCAGCAGCGTGTCGGGCGGTTCACGGCGGTCGAGATGAGCACGCCCCGCTTCCACGGCGACGGCCGGGCGGACTGGGACATCCTCGTCTCGATCACGTTCCGCGACTGGGCCGCGATGGAGGAGCACAGCGACGCCGAGATCGCGGCCCGCCTCTACCCGGACCAGGCGACGTTCAAGCGCGAGGAGGCCCGCCGGTTCGAGCTCCTCGAGGCCCACTGGGACGTGCCCCTCGAGCCGCGCCCGCTCGAGTAGGTCAGCCCGGTGAGCCCGCCTCGGCCTTCGCCGGCTCCTTGTCGGCCGACGCCCCGGCCGCGCCCTTCGCCGGCGTCGCGCCGAGCTGTTGCATCATCGTCATCTGGTCGAACTGGTGCCAATGTTCGACGACCTTGCCGCCGCGGAGCCGGAAGATGTGGATCTCGCCGATCTCGTAGCGCTTGCCGCTCGGCGGCATGCCCATCAGCGGCCCGGTCTGGGTCGCCGCGGCCGTCAAACGGACCGCCACCAGGTCGCGCTCGGCGATCAGGTCCTCAATGTCGAAGACAGGATCGGTCAGGCCCTTCGAGGTCCGGTCGATCGCGCCCTTGAGGTCGTCCTTCGGGCGGCCGGTCGAGGGCCAGGTGTGGCCGACGAAGTCGTCGGCGAGGAGCTCGTCGACGGTCTCGGTGCGGCCCTCAACGAAGATCTCCTGGATGAACCGGCGAACAATCGTCTTGTTGTCATCGGTGGACATGGTCTTCCTCTCATGGGGATGGCTCGACCGTAGGGCGGGCGACCTGAACGGGACCTCGCGCAGAGCGTCATCGAGGTGACGGGACCGCGACGAACGGGCGTCAGGTGAGCCAGGGCTCGGTGAGCCGCAGGTGCCGTCGATCGACGTCGAGCTCGGCCTGGACGCCGAGCGGCAGGACCCACTGCGGATCGGTGTGCCCGAAGTCGAGATTGGCGACGATCGGCAGGTCCGGCCGTTTGAACTCGTCGCCGACAATGGCCCGGAACGTCGCCTCGAGTGCGCGCTTCTGGTCGACGGACTGGTCGCGGGCGCGCCCGACGAGGATGGCGGCGATCCGATCGAAGATGCCCAGGACGCCGAACGAGCGGAGGATCCGCGCGACCTGCGTCGGCGTCGGGATCTCCTCGGATGGCTCGGTGAAGAGCAGTCGTCCGGTCCACTCGTCAGCGGTCGGGAATGCGCTCGTCCCGCGCAGCCAGTCGAGGACCTCGAGACAGCCGCCGAACAGCTCGCCGGAGACGCGGCCGGCGCCCTGGACCACGTGCCACCCATCGTCCGCCTGGAGCGGGTTGGTGAGGCCGACGAGCGCGGGGTCGCCCCAGTCCGGGTAGCCCTCGACGAAGCTGCCGTACGGGACGTAAGCGTGCGACGCGTCGGGCTCGAAGAGCATCTCGTGGACGTGCTCCGCGTGGGTGGCCGGCAGCGCGCCGAGCTGCGAGATCCCGGCCATGATCGATGGGCCGTGGAAGGCGACGACGCCGGCGGCGCGAGTCGCGGCGAGGATCGTCGTCGTATCCGAGTAGCCCATCACGATCTTCGGATCTGAAGCGATCGCCGGCAGATCCAGGAACGGGAGCAGCCGGATCGAGTCGTCGCCGCCGATCGAACTGAAGATCGCCCGGATCGACCGATCGGCGAAGGCCGCGTTGAGGTCGTCGGCACGAAGACGAGGGTCCGCCGCAAGCCGGGCTGCCGGCGCCCTGGTCGAGGGGTACTCCCGGATGTCGAGGCCCCATCCGCGGAGCACCGCCAGGCCGTGATCGAAGACGTGGGGAAACGCGGCCGGACCGGCCCACGACGGAGAGACGACCGCAACTGTGTCGCCGGGAGCGAGACGCCGGGGCCGAATCGGACTTCTGACCTTCATCGCGGCCGATGGTAGTCGCCGTGCATCCGAACGGATTGCCGTGGCATCATCCAGACGTCGTGTTTCGCTGCTGAGGTCGACCCGTCACGTGCCACCGATCGGAGAGCTGACCCGGATCGAGCAGGTCCATCTCGACCGCCTCGAGCACCAGGGCATCTTCACCACTGGCCTCCTCCTCGAGGTCAGCGAGACCGTCACGCGTCGCCAGACCCTGGCCGACCAGGTGGACGCGTCAACGAACGACGTCCTGATGTGGCGAGACGAAGCGCTGATGCTCAACCTTGCAAGCTTCGGCCCCGACGACCACCAGCTCCTGATGCAGTCCGGGATCGACGGCCTGCACGACATCCTCGGGCTGGACCTCGAGGCGTTCCGCGCCCGGATCCGACGGGGTGCGACCGAGCTCAACGTCGAGCCGCCCGACGACCTGACGACGTCCGGCTGGTGGGACCAGGCCCGAACGCTCGAGGACTGACCTCACCCTCAGGCCGCCCATGCCCAGCCGCCAGATCGGGCGTCGGCACCGGACAGAGCGCCGGACTACCATGCGGCGGTGACTGCACACCCCTCGACCGCGCGGACGCTGCCCGAACGGGCCGCCGCCGTCGCCACGGCCGTCGCGGCCGCCATCGTCGTCATCGCGATCGCGATCCTGCCCTTCCTGACACCGGCCTGGATCGCGTTCGAACAGGGCCGGACCGATGCCGCCGCCCTGACCGGATACAGCGAGCAGGACCTCCGATTCGCAACGAACGCGATCCTCCACGACCTCGTCCTCGGCCCGCCCGACTTCGCGGTCGAAGTCAACGGGGTCGCCGTTCTCGAGGAGCGCGAGCGGGGCCACATGCGCGACGTGCGGACCGTGTTCGCCGGGTTCGCCGTCCTCGCCCTCGGCGCGGCCGTCCTGCTGATCGGCCTCGTGGCGGGTGTCCGGCGCAAGGGCCACTCCGAATGGGCGTGGGCCGCGGTGTCGAGCGGGATGCGCTGGCTGATCGGTGGGATCGTCGTTGCCGGAGTGATCGCGGCCGTCGCCTTCGACGCCGTGTTCGAGATCTTCCACCAGGTGTTCTTCCCGGGCGGCAACTACACCTTCGACCCGCGGACGGATCACCTCGTTCAGGTGTTTCCGTTCGCGTTCTGGTCGGAGACGACGATCGTGCTCGGGGCCGTGATCATCGCCCTGGCCGCGGTGCTCGCGGTCGTGACCGGGCGACAAGCGCGCGCCGCCCGGCCCGCCGTCGTGCCCGGATCGAACGCCACGTCGCCCGCGACCAGGCCGGAGGGCGCTGGATGAACGGCGTGCCGGTCGCCCGGATCCTCGGCTTCGAGATCCGGTTGCACCTGTCCTGGCTGTTCATCGTCGCCATCGTGACCGTGACCGTGGCCGGCCGGATCGCGCAGTTCGAGCAGGGGATCGACGCGGAGGTGAGCTGGGCGATCGGCCTGTTCGGGTCGCTCGGCTTCATGCTGACCGTGATCGTCCACGAGCTCGCCCACGCGGTCGTCGCCCGGCGCGATGGCGCCGACACGACAGTACTCGTCGTCCAGTTCGTCGGCTCGCCGTCTTCGGTCGACGTCGTCGCCCGGACGGCGCGAGCCGAGGCCGCGGTCGGGCTCGCCGGTCCGCTCACCAGCCTGGTCATCGGGCTCGTGCTGCTTGGTCTTGCGCTCGCCGTGCTGCCGATCGGTGGCGCCGCCGGCCCCGTCGGTGACGTGTTCGTCATCATCGGCGCGCTGAACCTCTTGCTCGCCGCGATCAGCATCGTGCCCGCGTTTCCGCTCGACGGCGGTCGCGTCGTCCGGGCGATCGCGTGGGCGCGGACCGGGAGCCAGCGAACCGGCACGCGCGTTGCCGGTGTCGTCGGCACGTGGGCCGGGCGGGTGGCGATCGTCGTCGGCCTGGGCGTCATCGTCACCGGCGACACGCTCGACGGGATCATGCTCGGGCTCGTCGGCTGGTTCCTGATGGCCGCCGCCCGTTCGGTCGATCGCTGGCTCGTCCTCGACGACCTCGTCCAGGGAATGATCGTCGGCGAGGCGATGGAGCAGCAGCTCGAGACGATCTCGCCGCAGCTGACCCTCGACACGTTCGCGGCGAGTGTCCTCGATGGGACCGTGACCCCGGCTCTGCCCGTCGTCCTCGGCGATCTCGTCGTCGGGATCGTGGGAGCCACCCAGCTGCGGGCCGTGGCCCAACGCAACTGGGCCTCGACCCGGACCGAGGACGTCATGATCGGCGGTGACGACCTGCCGACAGCGCGGGCCGACGAGCGCCTGACCGACGCGCTCGACCGACTGCGCAGGTCCCGGCTCGACGGAATGCCGGTCCTCGACGGGACCGTGCTGCGCGGCGTCCTGACCCGCCGCTCGATCGCCGCCCTGCTCCATGCCCGGGCGGAGTCGCGCGGCCAGGCGTTGTGACCACGGCGCGGCGGACGGCGGGCGGCGTGACGGCATGACGGCGTGATCGCGCCGACCGATCGGCTGCTCTCGGTCGAGGAGGCGCGCTCCGCGGTCCTGGCGGCGATCGCCGGTCCAACGCCGGCCGAGCGGGCCTACCTCGCGGAGGCGCGCGGCCGGATCCTCGCCGAGGACGTGATCAGCCTGACGGCCCTCCCGCCGTGGGACAACTCGGCGATGGATGGGTACGCGATCCGGGCGGCCGACGTCGCGGCAGCGACGGACGGTGCCCCGGTCCGGCTCGACGTGACGGGCGAGGTCCGGGCGGGATCCGCGCCGGACACGGCGGTGGACCGCGGTGCGGCGATCCGGATCGCGACCGGCGCGCCGATCCCGCCGGGCGCCGACGCCGTCGTCCAGGTCGAGTTCACGACGCCTGCGGCCGCCGACGGCTCCGCGACGGGCGAACGCGGACGCGATGCCGCGGGCCCGCTCCCGGCCGCGGTCCTGGTCCACGCCGCGGTGGCGGCCGGCACGGCGATCCGGCGAGCGGGCGACGACCTGCCCGACGGCTTCCCGATCCTCGCCGCGGGCTCGCGCCTGACCGCCGCCGCGATCGGACTGGCCGCAGGGACCGGCCACAACTCGCTCATGGTCCATGCCCGGCCGCGGATCGGAATCCTCGCGACTGGTGATGAGGTCCGGGCGCCGGGCCGGGCGCTCGGTCCGGCCGGCATCCCCGACGCGAACGGGCCGGGGCTCATGGCCCTCGTCGACGAGGCCGGCGGCGAGGCGCGCACGCTCGGGATCGCGGCCGACCGGCTCGAGGACGTCCGAGCTCGCCTCAACCCGGCTCGTTTCGGTGCCGTTGACGCGATCGTCGTCTCGGGCGGGGTGTCGGTCGGGCCGTACGACGTGGTCCGGGCGGCTTTTGCCGAGATCGGCCGGATGGAGCTCTGGCGGGTGGCGGTCCAGCCGGGCAAGCCGTTCGCGTTCGGGGTCGTCGAGCGGCCTGACGGCGGCCGGACGCTCCTGTTCGGACTGCCCGGCAACCCCGTGTCGAGCTTCGTCACCTTCGAGCTGTTCGTCCGGCCGGCGATTCGACGGCTGGCGGGACTGCCGCTCGATCGCCTCGTCCGACCCTGCGATCGGGCCGTGCTGCTCGACGACGTCTCGAAGAGCCGGGGCCGCCGGGCATTCCTGCGGGTGGTGGCCGAGCGCAACGAGGCGGGCGCCGCCCGGCGCGACGAGACCGGCCACGTCCTGGTCCGCCTTGCGGGCGGCAGGCGAGGGCAGGGAAGCCACGTCCTGTCGGCCCTGGCGATCGCCGACGGGCTGGCGATCGTTCCCGAGGACATCGACCGGCTCGATGCCGGCGCCGCCGTCGACCTGTGGTGGCTCGATCGCGACTGACTCACCGTTCCGCCGCCCGCGCGGCCCCCGATCCGCCGATAATGGAGACACGATGGCCCGTGACACCGCACCCGCACCTCGCTCCGAGCGCCGCCGCCTGACCCATGTCGACCGATCCGGCCGGCCGCGCATGGTCGACGTGTCGGACAAGCCCTCGACGGCTCGGCGCGCCGTCGCCGAAGCCCTCGTCGCGGTCTCGGCCGAGACGATGAGCATGGTGATCGACGGCGGCGGCTCGAAGGGCGACGTCCTCGGCGTGGCCGAGCTTGCCGGTGTGATGGGCGGCAAGCGGACGAGCGAACTGATTCCGCTGTGTCACCCACTCGCCTTGACCGATCTCGTCGTCGCGGTGACCCCGGATCGCGCCGCCGGCGTTCTGCGGGTCCGGGCCGAGGCCGCCACGACCGGCCCGACCGGGGTAGAGATGGAAGCGCTCACCGCCGCCAGCGTCGCGGCCCTGACGATCTACGACATGGTCAAGGGTGTGGAGCGCGGCGTCGAGATCCGGGGCGTCCGCCTGATCTCCAAGACCGGCGGCAACAGCGGCGAGTGGCACCGCCCGGCCGAGGACGTCGAGCCCCAGGTGGACCAGCGTCGGCCCGGCGATCGGGCGGCGGGACGGATCGGCGGAGGCCCGCGGCGAGGATCGCGGGCATGACCGGGGAGGGGACGGCAGCGCGCGCCCGGACGGCCCTCGTCCTCACCGCCAGCGACCGGAGCGCGGCCGGCACTCGCGACGACACGAGCGGCGCCATCCTCGCGGATCGCCTCACCGCCCTCGGCTTCGTGGTCGACCGCGAGACCGTGGCCGACGAGCAGACGCTGATCGAGCAGGTCCTCATCGACGCGGCCGAGATCCACCCCCTCATCGTGACCACCGGCGGGACGGGCCTGACGCCGCGCGACGTGACCCCCCAGGCGACACTCGCGGTCATCGATTACGAGGTACCGGGCCTGGCCGAGGCGATCCGGGCGGAGGGCCGGGCGAGCACGCCGCTCGCCGACCTGAGCCGGGCTGTCGTGGGGGTCCGCGGCCGGACGTTGATCGTCAACACCCCGGGCTCACCCACGGGCGCGGCCGAGTCGCTCGAGGCGATCGTGGCCGTCCTCGATCACGCCCTCGAGACGCTTGCGGGACCGCACGACCACGGGCGAAGGGCCGGTGGAGGGGTCGGCAGCGGCGACGGCGACGCGCCCGCCGACAGCACGGAGGACCAGCACGCGTTCGGTCGGCCGGACGCCTGGGACGGCGAGCCCGAGGACGCCGACTGATGTTCCCGGTCTTCGCCGACGTGCCCCTCTATCCGCTCGCGTTCGTCGTGTTCTGGGGCGCGGCGGCGATCTTCGCCCTCGCGATGGCCCGCCACCTGCGCGTCTTCGCGGCGGCCCGACCGGCCCAGCCCCAGCCGCCGCCGCTCGGTGACGTGCGCCGGCGTCTCGGCGGGCTGATCCAGTACGCCCTCATCCAGACCAGGATGTTCCAGGATCCGCGGGCCGGGCTCATGCACGCCGGAATCTTCTGGGGGTTCGTCCTGCTCACGATCGGGACGGCCAACATCGTGACCGGCGGGGTGATCGAGACGATCCTGTCGGCCCCGTTCGACGGGCTGCTCTGGACGGCGATCAGCGCGATGCAGAACGTCGTGGCGGTGATCGTGATCGGGTCGATCCTGTGGGCGTTCGAGCGGCGCTTGATCTCGAAGCCGCGGCGGCTGACGTACAACCGCGACGCGCTGATGATCCTCGGGATGATCGGCGGAGTCGTGGCCACGGAGCTGCTGGCCGAGGTCTTCGAGTTTGCCGCCCACGGCGACCAGCCCGGGGCGTTCGTGTCGGCCGTCCTGGCGACGCCCCTGCGCGGCCCGATCTCGGCGGCACTCCTCAACGACCTGTTCGTGGTGACGTGGTGGGCGCACATCGCCCTCGTCGCGGCGTTCCTCGTCTACCTGCCCTTCAGCAAGCACCTTCACATCGCGACCGCCTTCCCGAACATCTGGTACCGCAAGCTCGCGCCGCGCGGCCAGCTGCCGGCGATGGATCTTGAGCGCGAGGACGTGACGTTCGGGCTGAAGTCGCTCCAGGACCTCGGCTGGAAGGACCTGCTCGACGGCTTCACCTGCACCGAGTGCGGGCGCTGCCAGGCGGCCTGCCCGGCCAATGCCACGGGCAAGCCACTCAACCCGAAGGCCTTCATCATGGGCATCCGGGACATGTCGGTCGAGGCCGAGCACGGGCTGGACCTGATCCCGAACAACCCGATCGTCCGCGAGACGCACGCCCTCGGCGGGGTGGCGCCGGACGCTGCACGGATGGCCGCGCCGATCGTCGACGACGCGATCCCCTACGACGCAGTCTGGGACTGCGTCACGTGCGGGGCGTGCGTCGAGGCCTGCCCGGTCCTGATCGAGCACGTCGACAAGATCGTCGGGCTGCGCCGGAACCTGGTACTGGAGGAGTCGCGCTTCCCGCAGGAGCTCACCGGCGCGTTCCGCGGGATGGAGGGCCAGGGCAATCCGTGGGGCCAGCCGGCCTCGACCCGGACCGACTGGACGCGCGGCCTGCCGTTCGCGGTGCCGACGGTGGCGTCGCTGGCTTCGGCGCCCGGTGGCCTCGACGAGCTCGAGGTCCTCTACTGGGTCGGCTGCGCCGCGGCGTTCGATGAGCGCAACAAGCGGGTCGCCCGGGCGTTCGCGACCTGCCTGAACGCCGCCGGCGTGCGGTTCGCGATCCTCGGCCAGGAGGAGTCGTGCACGGGCGATCCGGCCCGCCGGATGGGCAACGACTACGTCTTCCAGATCCTCGCCGCGGGCAACGTCGAGATGCTGAACCGGTACGGGATGGGCCAGCGCACGATCGTGACCGCCTGCCCCCACTGCTTCAACACGATCGCCAACGAGTACGGGCAGCTCGGCGGATCGTTCCGGGTCGTCCATCACTCGGTCTACCTCCAGGGCCTGCTCGACGAGGGACGGCTACGGGTCGCCGAGGCGTCGGCGGCGGCTGCCGGCTCGGTGACGTTCCACGACTCGTGCTACCTGACCCGCTACAACGGGGTGGTGGCCGCGCCGCGCGACGTCCTCGGCGCTGTGCCCGGGCTCGAGCTCCGCGAGATGGAGAAGAACGGCAAGAACACGTTCTGCTGCGGCGCCGGCGGCGGCCGGATGTGGATGGAGGAGACGCGCGGGACGCGGATCAACGCGGAGCGGACGCGTCAGGCGCTCGAGACGGGCGCCGCGACCGTCGCGACGAGCTGCCCGTTCTGCATGGTGATGATGAAGGACGGCCTGGCCGACGCCGACGCGTCGGGGGCGATGGCGGCGTCGCCGTCGGGCATCGCCCTCGCGACCGCTGGCGCTGGGCCGGGCGCGGTCAGCGCCCGCGACATCGCCGAGATCCTCGCCGACGTCATCGAGCCCGACCCGATCCCCACCAGCCGCCGCCTGCCCGTCCTGCAGTAGCGTCGTCTGTGCCCGCGGAACTGTCGGCATTTCGCCATTCGCGCATGGGGTGAGCGGTAGCCACGCGAACAAGCGTCCCGAGGCCACGAAATCGGCTCGATCGCGTCACGAGTTAGTCGTAGACGGCTCATTCCGGAGCTACGGAACGCCGCGAAGGCCGGTCCACGCCATCCAAGGCTCGTCCGGCGTGCGTATGGCGAACACCGTGGCGCTGGGCCGGGCCATGGGGCTCGCCGCGGCGCACCGAGCAGACTGTCAGCCCGGCAGCTTCCGGTGGCAGCTGACGCAGTTCCGATCCGTCCAGGAGTTGTAGGCGCCGCAGCTGGGGCACCGTTTCTGGCCCTCGGACGACGTGGCGTACGGGTTCTCGCGGGTTTCGGACTCTCGTTCGACGCGCTGGCGACGGAGCATCACGAGCATCGCCACGATCCCGATCGAGGCCGCGGCAATGAGGAGCAGGAGCTGGGTCGTCTGGTCCATGGCGAGTCCTCGGCGGCTGGAGCCCGACCCCCGCGGCGGACTCGCTGCCTGCACGAAGCCTAGCGCGCCGATGACGCGGATGCCCGGTCGGAACCGTCCGCTGTTACGATCGGGCGGATGGTCAGCTCGACGCCCGACTCCGAGCCGCGCCCCACCCCCACCTATCGCCTCACCGAGGACCAGTCCGCGCTGCGCGACGCCGTCCGGGTCCTGGCCGACGAACGGATCGCGCCGCGCGCCGCCGAGATCGACAAGACCGCCGAGTTCCCCTGGGACGTCAAGGAGCTCCTCGCCAGCCACGACATCCTGAGCCTGCCCTTTCCCGCGGAGTACGGCGGCCTGGGCGGCGACCTCCTGACCGTCTGCCTCGCGGTCGAGCAGATCAGCCGGGTGTGCGCCACGAGCGGGCTGATCCTCGCCGTGCACGAACTCGCGTCCTTGCCCCTCCTTCTCGCCGGCACCGCGGACCAGAAGGATCGCTGGTTCCCGGACCTGGCGGCGGGCAACACACTGATCGCCTTCGCCCTGACCGAGGCCGAGGCCGGCTCGGACGTTGCCGCGGCGCGGACCCGTGCTCGGCGCGACGGCGACGACTGGATCATCGACGGGAGCAAGCGGTTCATCAGCCAGGGCAGCGTCGCCGACCTGATCGTCGTCTTTGCCGTGACCGCGGACGATCCGCCCGACACGCCCGACGCAAACCGCACCCCGCGGCGCGAGCGCCTGACCTGCTTCGTGGTCGAGAAGGACATGCCCGGCTTCAGCGTCGAGCGGATCGAGCACAAGATGGGCATCCGCGGCAGCCCCACCGCCGAGCTCGGCTTCCGCGCCGTCCGTGTTCCCGACGCGAACCGGGTCGGGGCGGTCGGCGAGGGCTTTCCGCTGGCCATGCGCACGCTCGACCGAAGCCGGCCGGGGATCGCGGCCCAGGCCGTCGGGATCGCCCAGGGCGCGCTCGAGATCGCGGCCGCCTATGCGACCGAGCGCAAGCAGTTCGGCAAGCCGATCAGCGACTTCCAGATGATCGCCGCGATGCTCGCCGACATGGATGCCGGCACCGAGGCCGCTCGGCAGCTGCTGTACAAGGCGGCGACCGAGATCGACGCCGGCGCGGCGGACGCGGGACGCTGGTCGGCCCTGTGTAAACTCGTCGCCGGCGACAACGCGATGCGGGTCACCACGGATGCGGTCCAGGTGCTCGGCGGCTATGGCTACATCGACGAGTTCCCGGTCGAGCGGATGATGCGCGACGCGAAGATCACCCAGCTGTACGAGGGGACCCAGCAGATCCAGCGTCTGGTCATCGCCCGGGCGCTCACCGCCCGTGGTGACTGACGGACCCGTCCCGAATCACCGCAAGGAGGCTGTCCGCCCGTGCGAATCGTCGTTCTCGTCAAGCCCGTGCCCGACACCGCGTCGGGCGGCGAGCGTCTCCGCCCGGACGATTGGCGGCTCGACCGGGCCGCGACTCCGACCGTCGTGAACGCCAACGATGAGTACGCCCTCGAGGCGGCCCTGAAGCTGACCGAGGCGCACGGCGGCGAGGTCCACCTCGTGTCGATGGCCGGCCCGAACGCCCCCGAGACGATGCGCAAGGCGCTCGCGATGGGCGCGGCGAGCGGGACACTGATCAGCGACGACAGCCTCGCGGGCTCGGACATGGTCTCGACGACGCGGGTCCTCGCCGCAGCGCTCCGCGGCATCGAGTACGACCTGCTCCTCGCCGGCGCCGACACCTCGGACAGTGGCGGCGGCATCGTTCCGGCCGGCCTGGCCGCGCTGCTCGGCCTGCCGTACCTGTCGTATGCGGCGAAGATCGTTCCGGACCCGGCCGCCGGCACGGTCCGGGTCAACCGGATCACCCCGACGGGCTACGAGGTGCTCGAGGCGCGGATGCCGGCCCTGATCGTCGCGACCCAGGCGCTCGGCGAGCCGCGCTACCCGTCGCTCAAGGGGATCATGGCCGCCCGCTCGAAGACGCTCGAGACGAAGAGCCTCGCCGACGTAGGCGTCGAAGGTGATGCGCCGATCGGCGGCGAGGCAAGCACGACGGCGGTCCTCGGGTCGGAGGCGCCGCCGCCGCGAGCCGCGACCCGGGTGATCCGCGAGCCAGCCGACGAAGCCGCTCGCCAGGTCGTCGCATTCCTCGCCGAGCGGAGGATCATCTGATGGCCGGCCAGATCTGGGTCCACGGCGAGCTCGCCCTCGACGGCAGCCTCGCGAAGATCAGCACCGAGGTCGCAACGCTCGCCCGGTCCCTCGCGGCCGAGGCCGGGACCGAGGTCGTCGGGGTGGTGATCGCCGCCGATCCGACGGCAGCCGCCACCGAGCTCGCGGCGTTCGTGCCGCGCGTCCTGGCGGTCACCGAGCCGGCCACCGCCGACCACGCGGCCGGCACGATCGTCGGCCAGCGCCTTGCGGCCCTGATCGCGCGCGAGCAGCCTGCGTTCCTCCTGACCGGCGCCGGACCCGAGGGTCGGGACCTGGCCGGCGTCGTGTCCGCGCTCAGCGGCTGGGGTGTCCTCGTCAACGCCGTCGGCGTCGAGTGGTCGGATGGTGGGCCGGTCGTCGCGATGAGCGTGTTCGGCGGCAAGCTCACGACGACCAGCCGCTTCATGACCGATCACGGGATCGTCACCGTCCGCCCGAACGCCATCGCCGCCGCGACCGCCGATGCCGCCGGGACCGTCGAGCCGACGACCGTCGACGGAGAGCTGGCGCTGCCCCAGGTCAAGGTCATCGACCGGGTCGAGGAGGCCGGCGCCGCCGCTCCGATCGAGGAGGCCCGGATCATCGTCGCGGGCGGCCGCGGAATGGGTGGCCCGGATGGCTTCAAGGTTGTCGAGGAGCTCGCCGAGGC
Source organism: Candidatus Limnocylindrales bacterium (assembly GCA_046595595.1). Taxonomy (GTDB): domain Bacteria; phylum Chloroflexota; class Limnocylindria; order Limnocylindrales; family CSP1-4; genus CF-46. Next base: position 1,700 of record JBKJOK010000241.1, on the reverse strand, counting down.
GCTCGGCGGAGCGGTCGGGGCGACCCGGGCCGCGGTCGATGCCGGCTGGATCCCGTACGCCCAGCAGATCGGCCAGACCGGCAAGATCGTGAAGCCTGCGCTCTATCTCGCGCTCGGGATCTCCGGCGCGATCCAGCACAAGGTCGGGATGCAGACCGCGTCCACGATCGTCGCGGTCAACCGCGATCCCGACGCGCCGATCGCCGACTTCGCCGACGTCGTCGTGATCGGCGACCTGTTCGAGGTCGCTCCCGCGCTCCTCGCCGCGCTCCGCGCCCGAGCCGGCTGAGCGGCGGGCGGGCGGAACCGGGCCGGGGCACGATCGAGATGGAGCCGCTCCTCGTCCTGCCGCTGCTCGCGTTCCTGATCCTGCTGACCCTGTTCGGGCTGGTGCTCCGGCGGGCCGGCCGCTTCGTCGCCGAGACCCGCGACGCGGAGCGATTCCGTCGCCAGGTTGGCGATCTCGCTGGCCGCGTCGAGTCCTCGCTCGGCGAGCTGAGCGGCCGGATCGATGCGGTCCGGCGCGGCCAGCTCGGCGCGGACGCGGTCGCCGACGACCTGAGCGCATCGCTCGACGCCGTCACCCGCTACGCGGACGAGGCGCGCGACTTCCATCCGCCGACCGACGGGGCCCGGATCCGGGAGGAACTCGTCAACGAGCTGGAGCGCAGCGCCCGCGCCCTCCAGATGATCGAGCACGGCCGGGCCATCCAGATGTCTGCCCGGGGCGGTGGCCGCGAGGTCGAGGCCCAGACCGCGATCAAACGCGGCTACCTGAACGTGCTCCACGCCCGCGAGGCGATCGCCGGACTCGCCCGATCTGCCGCGGCGCTGACGCCGAGCGACGGTTCGCGGCGGATCCTGCGGCGGAACGCCTGAGGTCAGTGGCTGATGGGGCCGGGAGGCTCCGCAACCGCCCGAATCACCCGCTATGTAGTGGTATCATCGCTTGACACCACAAGCGGTAGTGGTGCGCCAAGCAGGAGCCTCGATGCGCTGTCCTTCATGCGCTGAGCGCGAGACGCGGGTCGTCGACTCGCGTGACCTCGACGAATCGGCGACGATCCGACGCCGTCGCGAGTGCTCCACCTGCGCCACCCGGTTCACGACCTACGAGCGGGTCGAGGCGGCTCGGTTGGTCATCGTCAAGCGCGATGGGGCCCGCCAGGAGTTCGACCGCGAGAAGCTCGCCTCGGGCCTGCGCAAGGCCCTGACTCGCCGACCCGTGGCCGACGACGCAGCCGACAAGGCCGCCGATCTGATCGAGGCCGAGCTCCGCTCGCAGGGCACCACCGAGGTCGACTCGTCGCGCGTCGGCGCCCTGGCGATGGCCCGCCTGCGCGAACTCGACCAGATCGCGTACATCCGCTTCGCCAGCGTCTACCAGAGCTTCGACGACCTCGAGGCGCTCAAGCGCGAGGTCGATTCGCTGTACGCCGAGCGCGGCACCGACGACTTCGGGAAGACCGCCAGGTGAGCGTCCTGTCCGACCGCGACATCCGGGCCGCGCTCGATGCCGGCGAGATCGGCATCCGGCCGTACGATCCGGCCGACCTCCAGCCGTCGTCGGTGGACCTCCACCTCGATCGCTCGTTCCGCGTGTTCCGCAACAACCGCTACCCGTTCATCGACGTCCGCGCCCCACAGCCCGACCTCACCGAGCTGCTGACGATCGCCGACGACGAGCCGTTCGTCCTCCA
>JBKJOK010000168.1:0-1165 GCA_046595595.1 Candidatus Limnocylindrales bacterium | reverse complement strand
CGCCCGCAGAAGGTGCCGCCTCGACCCGGCCGATGATCCAGTGCTCGACGCCGCGTTCGTGGAGGCCGGCCGTGACTGCGTCGAGACGATCCGGCGGGATGGCGCCAAGCAGGCCGCCCGACGTCTGGGGATCGTGGGCGAGGGCCGCGAGGGCCTCACTGACCCCATTCGCGACCGACAGGGCCGGCCGCACGAAGCGCCGGTTGTGGGCGGCGCCGCCCGTCTCGAGCCCGCTCGCCGCGAGCTCCGTGGCGCCCCCGAGGGCCGGCAGCGTCGCCGCCTCGAACACGAACCGCGTCCCGGACGCCCGGGCCATCTCGAGCCCGTGTCCGAGCAGCCCGAAGCCCGTGACGTCGGTCGCCCCGGCGATCCCATGCTCGACGAGGACCTCGGAGGCGGCCCGGTTGAGCATGCGCATCTGGTCGATCGCCCCCGTGAGGTCCGCCTCCGACGTCCGGCCCTGGCGCCGGCCGCTGACCAGCAACCCGGTCCCGAGCCGCTTCGTCAGGATCAGGACGTCGCCGGGCCGTGCGCCGCCTTTCCGCAGGAGCCTGTCCGGATGGGCCGCCCCGATCACCGCCAGTCCGTACTTCGGCTCGAGGTCGCGGATCGTGTGGCCGCCGGCCAGGGTCCCACCGGCCTCGCGGACCTTCGACGCCGCGCCCGCAAACACGGCGGCCAGCGTGTCCCGTGGCAGGTCCTCGGGAAACGCCGCGATCGACAGGGCGAACAGGACGCGGCCACCCATCGCGAATACGTCGCTCAGCGCGTTCGCGGCCGCGATCTCGCCGAATGTCCGGGCGTCGTCCACGAGGGGCGGGAAGAAGTCGAGCGTGGCGATGATCGCGAGCTCGTCGCTGATCCGGTAGACGGCCGCGTCGTCGGCCCGCTCCAGGCCCGCGATCAGCTCGTCCGGCTCGGGCCCGCCCGGTCCACCCGCGCCGAGGCCGCGCAGCGCGTCGGCGAGGAGATCCGCCCCGAGCTTCGACGCGCAGCCGCCGCAGTTGGTCAGCTCGGTCAGGCGGACGTCGGACTGAGCCACCAGGGAGTCGAGGGACGGCATCCTTCGATGATAGGCCGGACGGACGGAGGCGCCGGCGAGGCCACGTGAACCGCGGCTTCGTCGGCGCCACCCATGAAGACGGCGGAGCTCGGCCGAACTCAT
>JBKJOK010000081.1:0-4008 GCA_046595595.1 Candidatus Limnocylindrales bacterium | reverse complement strand
GCCACGGACGCGACGACGATCGGGTTGTTCTCCGTGACCCACACGGGCAAGGGCGCCCTCGCGACCGCCCAAAACGGCTACCGCCACCTGACCGGGCCGATCGGACGGCGGATCATCGACGACGCCCATGCGGCCGGCCGCCGGGTCGAGGTCGCGTGGACGAGCTTCGGCCGCGAGAAGAATTCGGCGCTCTTCGACTCCGAGGCGCTCCAGGACCGGGTCATCGCTGCCCTCGTGGCGTTCCGGGCGGAGGTCGGCGTCGACGGGATCGCGGTCGACGTCGAGGGCATCGACGACGACGACATCCCGGCCTTCGGCGCCTTCGTCGGCCGACTCCGGACCGCCCTCCGGGCCGACGAACCGGCCGCCACCGTGACGGCAACGACCGGCGCCGGCCGCCAGGGCGCGGCCCTGGCCCTGGCGGCGACCCTCGCCGGCGCGGATCGGATCTTCCTGATGGGCTACGACTACCGAACCGCGGCCAGCGAGCCGGGCGCATCGGCGCCCCTGGTCCGGCGCGATGGAGCCGACCGATCGCTGATCTGGTCGCTCGACCTCTACGCGGCCGCAGGGGTTCCAGTGGAGCGCACGCTGCTCGGCCTGCCGCTGTACGGCCTCGCCTGGCCGACGGTCGGCGCCGAGGTCGGGGCGGAGGCCACGGGGCGCGGCGATATCTGGGTGCCCCGACGCAATCTGGCCGCGATCCGCGATCCGGGCACGACACCCGGCTACGACGAGGTCGAGGACGTCGCCTTCCTCGCGATCCCCGATGGCGACGGCTGGCAGACCGTGTACTACGACACGCCCCGGAGTCTGACCCCGAAGCTCGGACTGGCCAATGAGCGCGGCCTGGCCGGGGCCGGGTTCTGGGCGCTCGGCTATGAGCGCGGCCTGTCCGACTACACGGATCTGATCGCGGCGTTCCGGGCCGGCCGGTCGATGGCCGCGGCGAACCCGGCCGACGTCGGCGGAGCCCGGAGCCAGCTGCCCTGACCGTCGACTCTGCGCGGACGCCTCGCACGCGAACGCTCCGCAGGGGATACTCCGCTCACCTTCGATCAATCAGGGAGACTGAGATGCGGCAGCTTCTGAGCGCGATGACGGCGATCGCGCTTGTCCTCGCGGCGTGTGGCGGGGGAACGACCGGCGGAGGCGGCGGTGGTGGCGGAGGCGGGGCCGGTGACCTTCCCGCGCCGAGCACTGTCATCTTCGGCTCGGCCTATGACCCGGCTTCCTTCACGGTCACCGGCAAGACCGGGACGATCAAGACGGGTACACCGGTCGTGGCCGTTGGTCGGGCGTTCACGCCGCGGCCGGGTGCTGAGATCGTCGTCCAGGTCGGCTCGGGCGCGACGAACAAGCCTCCCCGACCGCCGGCTGCGGTCAACAATCCTGAGAGCGCCGATACCTTCGCCTTCGATCTGACGGCCGACGCGCTGCCGCCGGGCACGTGGGTCATCTCGTTCACCACCCCGGCCGGCAAGATCGTCGCCTCAGGCTACCTGGTCGTGACGCCCTGAGGTCGTCCGTCAGCTGACGCGCGGGCGGATGTCCTCGCCGGGCACGCCACGTCGGGTCAGCTCGGCGGCCAGGCCCTCGAGGTGGTCGGCCGGGACGTAGATCGCTGGAACCTTGAAGCGGCTCCAGGGAGCCGGCTCGTGGAAGTCGATCCGGACGCCGCCGTGGTGGCTGCCCCCGAACGTCAGGTCGCGGTGGCGGATGCTCATCCGGATGCCGATCGCGGTGACCCAGCGGAACGGACCCTCGATCCGCCAGCTCGCGATGTTGGCCATCGGCGTGTGAAAGTAGGCCCAGCCGAAGACCACGTCGAGCTCGCCGTCGGGGCCGTCGCCAAGGGTGACGCGGGCTTCAGCAGGCTTCACGCCGAAGAAGGTTCGGAGGAACAACCGCGAGCGCCGACCGACGCGGATCGGGAAGGTGGTGGGAGGCATGGCCCGAGCGTAGCCGAGTTCGCCGAATCGCCTCGTGCATGACGGCTGGCGGGCAGACGTCGGACAATGACGCCATGGACCACCGCGAGCCGCCGACCGCGCCGACCGCAGCTGCCGCCTTCGATCGGATCGACCGCCGGATCACGACGCTGATGGCCCGTTCCGGCGTGCCCCTGCTGCGCGTCGCGCTCGGCCTGGTCTTCCTCTGGTTCGGCGCCCTGAAGCTCATCCCCGGCCTGAGCCCGGCCGAGAACCTTGCGGCGCGGACCATCGAGGTCCTCAGCTTCGGGATCGTGCCGCCGTCGATCTCGGTCCCGGGCCTCGCGATCTGGGAATGCCTGATTGGCCTCGGGCTGTTGACCGGGATCGCGCTGCGAGCGACCCTGCTCCTGCTCTTCGTGCAGATGCTCGGGACGCTGACGCCGCTCGTGATCTTCCCGGCCGAGACGTTCCTGCGCTTCCCCTACGCGCCAACGCTCGAGGGCCAGTACATCATCAAGAACGCGGTCCTGATCGCGGGCGCGATCGTGGTTGGCGCGACGGTCCGGGGCGGCCGCATCGACCCGGAGCCAAACGCCGGCGTGGCCAACGGATCGTCAGCCGGGCGCGTCGCCTGAACCGCCGTCCTCGCCGTCATCGCCGTCCTCGCCGTCGCTCGGGATCTCCGTTTCGACTCGGCTGAGATGGCTCGCCTCGATGACCGTCGGGGCTCCGTCGCGATCCTTCCAGCGGGTCTGGACCTGGACCGTCTCGGCCTCGCCGACGAGGTGCAGGATCGCCACGAACGCCGAGCTGCCGCCGCGTTCAATCGAATCGACGGTCGCCTCGGTGACCGGCAGGGGCAGGAGGGCGATCACCTCGCCGAGGTTCTGGCGCAGCTCGGAGCTGAAGTCGGCCGTGGCCGTCTCGATATCGCCGCTGACCAGCGCAGCGCAGAGGGCTTCGGCGCGGCCGCGGACGTCCTGTTCTTCCATTGGGTCATGCTCCAGTGTCGGGCCGACGATCGTCGTGACGCGATGATGCGGCAGCGCGACTGCGGTCGATCTACCGAATGCGACCGCCGATCAGGTGAATTGCACGACAGTTGCCGGATTCCGTCGCCCGTTGAGGCGGGTGCGCATGTCGAGGCGGGTGCGCGTGTCGATCCCGCTTGACAAACCTGACCCGAGACCGTCGACGAACGCGATTGACAGCGGCACCAGACGCGGTTCTACGTCTCAGCCTGCCCGCTCTCGAACTGTGCCCGTGAACCTGTCAAGACCCTTGTCAAGCCCTCGGCGAGTGCTATTCTTCGCCCCGAGCGGCTTGTCAAGACTTGACAAGCCCACAGTCATGTCCGGCGCACGCCGGCCAGGGGTGAGCGGGACCGTCCGGTCGTCATGCCGGACGATCGGGCCCGGCAGCAGCAACCGGGCAGGAGGGCCAGCTTGGCGGTCGGTGTCGCGGCCGAGGTGAAGAACAAGCTGAGCGTCGTCGACGTCGTCGGCGAGACCGTTCAGCTCAAGAAGGCAGGGTCCACCTTCAAGGGCCTCTGCCCGTTCCATGGCGAGAAGACGCCGTCCTTCACCGTGACGCCCGCCCGCGACTCCTGGAAGTGCTTCGGCTGCGGCGAGGGCGGCGACATCTTCAGCTTCGTGATGAAGCGCGACGGCCTGTCCTTTCCGGAGGCGCTCAAGGTCCTGGCCGCCAAGGCCGGTGTCGAGATCGACGAGCGAACGACCCGCGAGGACGCCCGCAAGGCCCGCCTGCGCGACGTGATGGAGAGCGCGATCGCCTTCTACCACGCGGTCCTGACCGGCTCGAAGACGGGCCAGCCGGCCCTCGACTACCTGCACGGCCGAGGAATCACCGATGCCTCGATCGCGACCTTCCAGCTCGGCTACGCGCCCGGCGGCTGGGACCAACTCGCCCGAACCCTCGCCGCCAAGCGCCAGGTCCGGGCCGAGGAGCTCGTCGAGGTCGGGCTGGCCCAGCCGCGCCAGTCTGCCCGCGGCGGTGTCTACGACCGCTTCCGGGAGCGGGTGATCTTCCCGATCCGCGACGCGAACGGCGGCGC
>JBKJOK010000018.1:0-2321 GCA_046595595.1 Candidatus Limnocylindrales bacterium | reverse complement strand
GCTCCAGGCGACGCTTGTGCGAGATGGCGCGTGCCTGTATGCCCAGAGCGAGGAACCACGTGGTCGTTGGTTGCCGATCTGGCCGTCAGGTTTCTCGCTGACCGGCGACGTTGTGATGAGCCGAGGCGGGGCGGCCGCCAAGGTTGGCGACGCCGTGAAACTCGGCGGTGGCGAGTATCACGAGAGCCAATACGACTTCCTTCGCACGCTGATGCCTGCGGACGTTCCGGTCGGATGTCGCGGCGGCGAGTACTGGCTGGTGGGCGAGGTCGTCCCGTAAGCCCGTGGTTCCGACGCGTGGTGCGGGGGTAAGCCGACGCTAGCGGGCCTCGACGGCGGCGCGGACCTCGTCGGGGAGCCAGAACCAGCGGAGCGACTCGAAGTCGTCGCCGACGAGCGGCGGCCCTTCGGACACGGGCGCCGCACCCAGGACCGCCACCGGATCGGCCAGGATCCGGGCTCCCTCCTGCAGATGGCCAGCCAACGCCTCGTCGCCGGCGCGGTGGCGATGCGCGGGATATGTCACCCCGTCCCCGGCGAACCGGATGTCGTGGAGCGACAGCGGCGGCTCGGGCGACCCCGCGGCGTGGCGCCACATGCCGGTTGCGGGCTCGAACCGGTACCACGGCAGCAGCCGCCAGCCGTCGCGGGCGACCATCGCGACCGCCTCGGTCACGTACGCGAACACCGCCTCGCTGATGAAGTAGTTGAAGTTCACCCGGACCCAGCCGGGCTTGATTCCCTCGCAGCCGCGCGAGATCTCGCGCTCGAACGCGTGCGAGGTCTCGATGTCGATCCCGAGCAGCCGATGGCCGTACGGCCCGGCGCACGAGCAGCCGCCGCGCGACTGGATCCCGAACAGGTCGTTGAGGACGGCGACGACGAAGTTGTGGTGGAGGTAGCGCCCGTCGTGGCGAACCGTGAACGACACGATCGACAGCCGCGGCAGCGCCGGGTTGCCGAGGATCCCGATCCCGGGCTCGGCCGACCACGCTGCGATCGCCCGATCGATGAAGTTCTCCTCGCGCGCCCGGATCGCCTCGACCCCGACGGCCTCCTTGAGCGCGAACACGAGCCCGGCCCGGATCGACTCGATGATCGCCGGCGTCCCGCCCTCCTCGCGATGCTCGGGATCGTCGAGGTAGACGTGCTCGAGCGGGTTGACATAGGCGACCGTCCCGCCGCCGGGCGCGTGCGGGACGCGGTTGCGGAACAGCTCGCGGCGGGCGACGAGGACGCCAGGCGTGCCCGGGCCGCCAATGAACTTGTGGGGGCTGACGACGATCGCGTCCTTGTAGTCGAGGTCGGCGTCGCCGTCGGGCGCGGCGTCGCCGGCGGGCGCGGCGTCGCCGGCGGGTCGGTCGCGGCGCGGGTCCATCTCGATCTCGACGTACGGGCCGGCGGCGGCGAAATCCCAGAACGAGAACGCCCCGTGGCGATGGAGCATCACCGAGATCGCCCGCGTGTCCGACAGGATCCCGGTGACGTTGGACGCCGCCGAAAACGACCCGATCCTCAAGCGCCGGCCGTCGGTCTCGGTCAGGGCGGCCTCGAGACGGGCGAGGTCGATCCGGCCGTCGGCGTCCTCGCCGATCACGATCACGTCGGCGATCGATTCGCGCCACGGCAGCTCGTTGCTGTGGTGCTCGTACGGGCCGATGAACACGACCGGCCGCTCGGCGGCGGGGATGTGCGCCCGCAGCCCGTAGCGATCCTCGAGACCGGCCGGGATGCGCAGCTCCAGGATCCCGACGAGGAGGTTGATCGCGCCGGTCATCCCCGACCCCGTGAAGATCACGGCGTGGTCGTCCGCGTTGCCGCCGACCGCGCTCCGCACGATCGCCCGGGCGTCCTCGCGGAAGCGGCTCGTCTGGAGGCCCGTGCCGGACGACTCGGTGTGGGTGTTGGCGTACAGCGGCAGGACTGCCTCGCGCAGGTAGTCCTCGACGAAGGTCAGGGCGCGACCGGACGCGGTGTAGTCGGCGTAGGTCACGCGGCGGATGCCGAACGGACCCGCGACGGCCTCGTCGTCGCCGATCACGGACGCCCGGATGCGGTCGATGAGGGCGGCAGGATCGGTCGAGGGTCGTGCCATCCCCAGCATCGTACGCGAGCGCCGGATGGGCGCTGCGGTCCCGGCGTCGATCTGGCCAGATTCCCATGGACGGAACGCGCGGCTCGGTTCGCGGGCGCCCGGAGCGCGGTTTCGCCCTACCCTGTCGGGATGCGGATCGCGACCTGGAACGTCAACTCGCTGAAGGCCCGGAGCGACGCCGTCGAGCGCTGGCTTGAGCGCGCCCAGCCCGACGTCCTGCTCATCC
>JBKJOK010000355.1:0-2081 GCA_046595595.1 Candidatus Limnocylindrales bacterium | reverse complement strand
GACGGGAACCTCAGCTCGGCGGTCCGGATCCAGTCGGGCGTGTTGTCGGGCGCCCGCTTCTGGAAGAATGGCTCCTTCGTGATCCCGTCCACGAAGCGCTTGAGGGCCATCGGCCGGCCGCCGGCGCCGCGGAGCGCCCCGTCGGCGATCGCGAGGTAGTACGACACGAGGTCCATCTTCGTGTATCCCGGATCGGGGAAGTAGACCTTGTCCGGGTTCGAGACCGACACCTCACGGCCGCCGATCTCGAGGACCTCCTTGCGGGTGGGCATGGCGAGACGATAACCCCGACCGACGCGAGCCGCGCAGTGCGGGCACCGTGCCTCGTCTGAAGGCAACACCGCCGCCAATGTCTCAGAGGCATCGTTTTCGAAGGGAGCGGGCGGCACACGCTGATGCGATGCGCGGAGAACATCGTTCTCGACGAATCGGCGCCGATTCCGCGGCCATGGCCCGCATGTGATGCCCGGAGAGCATCAATCGTCCCCGAGCTTGCCGCCTCGGGCCCGATGCCCTCGAAAACAATGCAGGACAGACATCGCGAAGCCGCGACCCGGACGCGCCAGGGCCCGTGACAGGCGACGCCCGACCGCCGATGATGAAGGCTCGTCACGTGCTGTCGATCGAGAGCCCACCCATTCGTCGTTCCGGTAGTGGCGCGGACGAGCGCGCCGGACAGCCCGAGGAGACCGCCCGATGCGCTACCTGCTCCTGATCTATACGGCCGAGTCGATGGAGCCGCCGACCGACGAGGCCGCCGCTGCCCAGATCGAGGCATACGACGCCTACACCCGCGAAGTCCGAGCGCGCGGCGCGTACCAGGCGGGCGAAGCCCTGCATCCGACGTCGAGCGCGACGACCGTCCGCGTCCGCGACGGCGAGACGCTGACCACCGATGGCCCGTACGCAGAGACGAAGGAAGCCCTCGGCGGGTTCTACCTCATCGACGCGCGCGATCTCGACGAGGCGATCGAGCTGGCGGCGATGATCCCGAGCGCGGTCCATGGCGCGATCGAGGTCAGGCCGATCTTCGAGTTCGGCGCGGACATGTCGGCAGCCCCGGAAGCTGCGGCCGCCGCCGGCGGCTGATCCCGGGACGACCGAGCGCGCCATCCCTCCGATGCATTGACCGACCTGTCCGCCGATCCCCGCGCCGTCGTGGAGCGCCTGTTCCGCGAGGAGCAGGGCCGGGCCGTCGCGACCCTGATCCGCGTCCTCGGCGACTTCGACCTCGCCGAGGAGGCCGTTCAGGAGGCGTTCATCACGGCCCTCGAGACGTGGCCCGAGCGCGGCGTGCCGGACAACCCCGGCGCCTGGATCACGACGACCGCCCGCAACCGGGCGATTGACCGGCTCCGTCGCCGGAAGGTCCTCGCGGAGAAGGCGGAGCTGCTCGGGCGCCAGACCCTGATCGAGGAGGAGCTGGCCGCGATCGACCCCGATGCGGCGATCGACGGCGAAGGAGCGAACGGACCGATCGTGGACGACCGACTCCGGCTGATCTTCACCTGCTGTCACCCGGCCCTCGCGATGGACGCCCGGGTGGCCCTGACCCTGCGCACGCTCGGCGGCCTGTCCACCCCGGAGATCGCGCGGGCCTTCCTCGTCCCGGAGGCGACCCTCGCCCAGCGCCTGGTCCGGGCCAAGCGCAAGATCCGCGATGCCGGGATTCCGTACCGCGTGCCCGATGATCACGCCCTGCCGGAGCGTCTCGACGGGGTCCTGCGGGTCCTCTATCTCGTCTTCAACGAGGGCTACGGGGCGTCCGCCGGTGACCGTCTGGTCCGGCGCGAGCTGTCCGCCGAGGCGATCCGGCTCGGTCGCATCCTCACCTCGCTCATGCCCGACGAGCCCGAGGCCCTCGGTCTTCTCGGGCTGATGCTGTTGCACGACGCCCGGCGCGAGACGCGGACGGGGCCCGCCGGTGAGCTGGTCCTGCTCGAGGATCAGGATCGGAGCCGCTGGGACGCTGACCGGATCGAGGAGGGCCAGGCGCTCCTCGAGCGAGCGATGCGGATGCGCCGGGTTGGCCCGTACCAGCTCCAGGCGGCGATCGCGGCACTCCACGACGGCGCGGCCAC
>JBKJOK010000181.1:0-4628 GCA_046595595.1 Candidatus Limnocylindrales bacterium | reverse complement strand
GAGAGGCCGAGTGCCTCCATCACCATGCTCATCGTATTGGCCGTGAACTGGCCGCCACAGGCACCGGGCCCGGGGCACGACGCGCTCTCGACCTCGTACAGCTCGTCGAGCGTGATCCTGCCGGCCCGGTAGGCGCCGATCGCCTCGAAGATCGTGACCACGGTCGCGTCCCGCGAGCCGTCGGCAGCGCCGCCCATGGGTGCGGACCGGATGCCGGGGTAGATCGTCCCGGAGTACAGGGCGAGGGCCGGGATGTCGAGCCGGCCGAGGGCCATTGCGGCGCCGGGTCCGGTCTTGTCGCAGCCGAAGACGCAGACGAGGCCGTCGAACAGGTGGCCGCGGGCGACCAGCTCGATCGAGTCGGCGACGACCTCGCGGCTCACCAGCGACGTCTTCATCCCCTCGGTGCCCATCGTGACGCCGTCGCTGATCGAGATCGTGTTGAACTCCATCGGCGTCCCGCCGGCCGCCCGGATGCCGGCCTTGACCGCCTCCGCCAGGCGCCGGTGGTTGTAGTTGCACGGCATCGTCTCGATCCAGTTCGTCCCGACGCCGACGATCGGCTTCGCGAGATCCTCGTCGGTGAAGCCGATCGCCTTGAGCATGCCCCGCGCCCCGGCTCGATCCGGGCCATCGGTCAGGGCGGCCGAGTGACGCTTGGCCGGGTCGGATGGGCGCTCGTAGGGTCGGGTCGGATCGGACATCGGGACGGGCTCTCCGGTGGCGGACGGGCGGACGGGCGTCCAGTGTAGGACCGACCGGGCCGGGCCCTGCGTCGCCGGAGGTCTTCCGCCCCGTCCGGCGCGCGGCTATGCTGCCCGGACGCATCGGCCGCGGGCGGGCGAACGCAGGAGAGGGTGATGGCGGACGAAAAGCTCGAGCTGCTCAAGCGGGTCCCGTTGCTGTCCGGTCTCGGCCGGCGCGAGATCGAGGAGGTCGGCCGGTTGGCCGAGGAGGTCGATGTTCCGGCCGGCAAGGTCCTGATGCGCGAGGGCGACACGGGCCGGGAGTTCTACGTCCTCGTCCACGGATCCGTCGGGATCGAGCGCGGCGGCGAGCGCCTCCGGACGCTCGACGACGGCGACTTCTTCGGCGAGATCGCCCTCCTGGCCGAGGGACCACGCACGGCGACGGCGACGACGGAAGCCGACTCGAAGCTCCTCGTCCTCGGTCACCGCGAGTTCCACTCGCTGATGGACCAGTTCCCGGCGATCCGGACCTGCGTCTTCGAGGCGCTCGCGAAGCGCGTCCGCCACCTCGAGCCGGACGCGGGGCACTGACCCGGCGGCGATCGCAACCCAACCGTCACCGAACCGTCACGGACGACTTTCGGCCGGAACCCTTGCGTTCGGGACTGGCCCGATGCACCATCACCGGCGATGAACCCATCCGTCCACGCCATGGTCCGCATGATGTGTTCCTGTCCCGCCGCGCAGGGCAGGCGGTGTATGCAGGGCGTGCGGCTCGACTGACGGCTGGCACGCCCCACACCTTCGGACCCCTGCTCGGCAGGGGTCTTTTTTGTTGTTGCGATTCGAGATCCAGTGGCGATGATTGCCGCGGAGGGACCAGACCATGACCCGATCCGTCACCACCGAGCCAAGCTCGACCCCGACGATCGACCCGCGAGCGCTGCACGAGCGTCTCGGCGATCCCGACCTCACCATCGTCGACGTCCGACCGCTCAGCGCGTTCAACGGCTGGCGCCACGGCACCGAGTCGCGTGGCGGCCACATTCCCGGCGCGGTGTCGTTGCCGGCCGCCTGGCTGGACAACGTCGACCGGCCCGAGCTTCTGCGCCTGCTCGCGGGCAAGGCGATCGCTGCCGATCGGACGCTCGTCGTCTACGGCAGCACTGAGATCGACGCCGCACTCGCCGCGGTCGGCCTCGCCGAGCTGGGCGCTCCGGGCGCGATCGTTCTTGTCGGTGGCTTCGCCGCCTGGGCCGAAGATCCGGATCGCCCGGTCGACGGGCTGCCCCGACACGACCGGCTCGTCCACGTCGACTGGCTGAGCGCGCTGCTGGCCGGCGAGCGCGCCGAGGCCGCACCGGACGGTCCGTTCCTGCTCTTCCATGTCAACTTCGGCGTCCCCGAGGAGTACGACGAAGGCCACATCCCGGGTGCCCGATACCTCGACACGAGCTGGTTCGAGAACCCCGACGACTGGAACCGCCGGACACCCGAGCAGCTCGATCTCGCCCTGCGCAGCCTCGGGATCACGCATGACACGACGGTCGTGGTCTATGGCCGCGACACCGTCGGTGAGGCGAACGAGAAGTGGCCCGGCCGGCGAGCCGGCCAGATCGCGGCCACTCGGGCGCTGATGATCCTGCGCTACGCCGGGGTGGACGACGTCCGCCTCCTCGACGGCGGCTACGACTGGTGGGTCAACGCCGGGTTCCCGGTCGACGCGACCCTCCGCGAGCCGGAGCCCGTAGCGGCGTTCGGGGTACTGATCCCGCTCCGTCCGGAGGTGATCGTCGACATCGCCGAGGCGAAGCAGATCCTTGCCGATCGCGACGGCGCCGCCCTCGTCAGCGTCCGGACGTGGAACGAGCACATCGGTCGGGTCAGCGGCTACAACGACATCGGCCCGGCCGGCCGGATCGCCGGCGACGTCTGGGGCAACTGCGGTTCCGACGCCTACCACATGCAGCACTACCGGAACATCGACAACACGATGCGGGCGTACCCCGAGATCGCGGCCAACTGGGCCGGGGCCGGGATCACCGCCGACAAGTGGGTCGCGTTCTATTGCGGCACCGGCTGGCGGGCAAGCGAGACCTGGTTCTACGCTTACCTCCAGGGCTGGGACCGGATCGCGGTCTACGACGGCGGCTGGTTCGAGTGGAGCGCTGACCCGCTGAACAATCCGATCGTCATCGGCGATCCGGGCGCAGTCTCGCCACACGACGAGTACGCCGCGTAGGGCTCGCCGGCGACGATGATGGGTCGGCGGCGGGTCAGCTCGCCGCCGGACCGCCGCGGCGCCCAGTCACCGCGGCTGGTTCAGGGTCGCTCGCGCGCGATCCAGCTCTCGATGCCGTCGCGGAGCGTCGCCAGCCCGACCGCACCCTGGCCGAGGACGACGTCATGGAACGCCCGGATGTCGAACCCGGCGCCGAGGCCCGCCCGGGCCTGATCGCGGAGGGCGAGGATCTCGCGCTGGCCGAGCTTGTAGGCGAGCGCCTGGCCGGGCATCGCGAGGTAGCGATCGACCTCGTTGGCGATGTTGTTCTCGGCCAGTGCGGTGTGCTCGACCATGAACCGGATCGCCGCGTCGCGGCTCCAGCCGAGGGCGTGCAGCCCCGTGTCCACGACCAGCCGGCACGCCCGCCACGCATCGAATGACAGGATCCCGAACCGGTCCATTTCGTCGGACAGCAGGCCCATCTCCTCGGACAGGCGCTCGCTGTACAGGCCCCAGCCCTCGACGTAGGCGGTCGGGCCGGCGAGGCGCCGAAACGCCGGCAGGCCCTCGAGCTCCTGGGCGATCGAGATCTGGAGGTGGTGGCCCGGGACCGCCTCGTGGAATGCGAGCACCTCGGCCTCGTAGCGCGGCCGGGTGGTCGGCTCGGAGGTATTGATGAAGTAGGTGCCGGGCCGGCTGCCGTCGGCCGCGGGCTGGCGGTAGTAGGCGATCGTGGAGTGCTTCGCCTCGTGCTCGGCCATCGCGACGACGACGCATGGGGTCCGCGGCAGGCGCCCGAACCAGCCGCCGATCGCGGCGTTCGCGCGGGCCAGCGATTCCTCGGCGACGGCGAACACCTCGGCCGGGGCCCCGAAGTGGAGCGCCGGATCCGAGCGCAGCCGGGCGAGGACGTCCGGCAGGGTTGCGGTGCCGAGGGCGCGGTCGCCGAGCTCGCGGAACTCGGCGTCGATCCGCTCGGTCTCCACGAGGCCGATCCGGTGGATCTCGACCGGCGTGAGGCTGAGGGTCGTGTGCGCCCGGACGAGCCGACCGTATGCCTCGTCGCCGCCGGGCAGCGCGCCCAGGCCGGGTTTCTCGTCGCCGCGCGCCACCGGCCCGAGCTCGTTGACGAGGAACGCCCGATAACGCTCGAGGGCCGGCCGGAACCCCTCGACGACCGCCGTCTCGACATCGGACGCGTACCGGTCACGAATCGCTGCGGGCCAGTCGGCGGGCGCGTTCCGGGCTGGGTCGAGGAGCGGCCACGCCGCGACCGGGCGGCCGAGCAGGTCGTCGAGTTCGGCGACGACGCTCCGGACGAGGGCCTGCGGCGCGCCGACGCCGCGGGCGAGCGCCGCGCGGGTCGTCTCGATCCGGCGATCGACCCAGGGGCCCATCTCGCGCCAACGCTCGACCAGGGCGGCCCCGTCCGCCTCGGACGCCACGGGCTGGAACGATGGGATGTTCAGGAACTGGACCTGCGGCCCGTCGAGTGGGTCGACGGCCCACGCCTCGATCCCCGAGGTAGCCAGGTCGTGCTCGGTCCTGAGGTAGTCGAGCAGGGCGGCATGGGTCACCCGATCGTCCGCCGACAGCTGGCCCGGATCGATCGCCGCCGCTCGCGCCTGCAGGGACTCGATCCGCTCGCGATCGCGAGCGAGGGCGTCGGCGTCGTTCGGCCGAAGCCGTCCGTCGAACCGCCGGTCACCGAGGGC
>JBKJOK010000174.1:0-11168 GCA_046595595.1 Candidatus Limnocylindrales bacterium | reverse complement strand
CGGTACGGCGAGGCGGCCCGGTTGCGGACCGCCTCGAAACGCAGCGCGAGACCGCCGTCGGCCGCCGGCCGGTCGCCGATGATCAGGCCGCAGGCCTCGTTCGGGTCGTCGGCCCGGGCGTGATCGACCATCGCCTCGACGACGTCGACCGACAGGTGGATCGACGCCGGACCGGGATGGCCGGTCACCGGTCGATCAGGTCCGCGGCGAGGAGGTCCATCAGGAGGCCATCGTGCCACGTTCCGTCGCGCCAGCGCTCGTAGGCGCGCATCGTCCCGACTGGCCGGAACCCGATCTTCGCGTACGCCGCGATCGCATGCTCATTCTCGACCGACGGGTCGATCGTCAGCCGATGGTGGCCGCGCACGTCGATCAGCCAGCGAGCGACGGTCCGGACGGCGTCGGGCCCGAAGCCACGTCCCCGGCCGGGCTCGGCGAGCGCAATGTCGATCGATCCATGCCGGTACTGAGGATCGGTCTCCTCGCCGGCCATCACGATCCCGACAGTGGCGCCATCGGACTCGATCAGCCAGAACGCGAGCTCGTCGTCGTCGACCAGCTCGATCGCGTCCTGGGCGGGATCGGCCGTCTGCCACCAGGCGTTGACGCCCTCGTCGGCGAGGATCAGCGTGACCGCTTCGGCGTCCGCGACGGTCGCCGGTCGAAGGTGGACAGCTGCCCCGTCGAGCGGCTCGATCGCGTCGTGGATCGAGCTCACCACCAGCTGACGCCGCCCTCCAGGTCGTCGGTCATCTCGTCGAAGTCGCGGGTGAACGTGCCCGCGCTCAGGTACTTCCAGCCGCCGTCGGGGAGGAGCGCGACGATCGTCCCGGAGGTCATCGTCTGCGCCTCGCGCGCAGCCGCGACCAGCACGGCGCCGCACGACGGGCCGCCGAAGATCCCCTCGCGATCGACGAGGTCGCGGAGCGCGGCGATCGCGTCCTGGTTGCTGACGAGGTACTTCGCGTCGAGCATCGCGGGATCGAGGATCTCGGGCACGAAGCCCTCGTCGAGCGAACGCAGGCCCTGGACGTTGTCGCCCGGCAGCGGCTCGGCGGCGACGATCCGGACGCCCGGCTTCGCCCGCCGCAGAAACCGCCCGACACCCATCAGCGTGCCACTCGTGCCGAGCCCGGCGACAAACACGTTCACCTCCGGGCAGTCGGCAAGGATCTCGGGGCCGGTCGTCTCCTCGTGGGCCCGCGGGTTCGCGTCGTTGCCGTACTGGTAGGGCATCACGAAGCGCGGATCCTTCGAGACGAGGTGCTTGGCGAGGGCGATCGACCCGTTCGAGCCCAGGTGCCCGGGCGAATCGATGACCTCGGCGCCGAACAGGGCGGCCATCTGGCGCCGCTCGTTGGTGACGTTGTCGGGCATGACCAACGCGACTCGGTAGCCCTTGCGCCGGCCGATCATCGCGAGGGCGATGCCGGTATTGCCGGACGTCGGCTCGAGGATGATCGAGTCCTCGCCGAGCAGGCCGCGCTCCTCGAGATCCTCGATCAGGTACTTCGCCACGCGATCCTTGACCGACCCGGTCGGGTTGACCATCTCGAGCTTGGCGAAGATCCGCACCGCGGGGTTCGGCGACATCCGCGGGATCTCGACGAGCGGCGTGTGGCCGATCGCGTCGAGGATCGAGTCGTAGCGGCCGCCATGCGGGGCGAGCTCCGCGTGGGCATGGGCATGGTCGTGGTCCTGGCGACCGGCATCGTCAGGTTCGGCGGCGCGGACCACGACCGGGCGTGGCAGGGCCATCGGTCAGCCCGTCGCGCCGCCGGCCATCGCCGGCAGGAGGCGGACTTCGTCGCGCTCGGCGACGGCCGTTGCCAGCCCGTCGAGGTAGCGGACGTCCTGGCCGTTGACGTAGACGTTGACGAACCGATTGAGCTCGCCCGCCTCGGTCAGGAGCTGGCTCTTCAGGCCCGGATAGGCGGCCGTCAACGCCTCGACGACCGCGCCCACCGTCGCCCCGCTCAGCTCGACCTCCTTGTTGCCCCCGACCTGGGGACGAAGGACGGTCGGGATCTTGACGACGCTCACGCGGGACCTCCGAGAACGAACGGCTGCTCGGCAGCAGGGGCCGAGAAGGATGGGATGGCGAGCGGACGACCCTCGGCCCGGGCGGCCACGGCCTCAGTCGAGCAGACCGGGCAGGCCGGGTCGCGCCGGAGCTTCAGCTCGGTGAAGGAGGTGTCGAGGGCATCGAACAGGAGCAGGCGGCCGCTGAGCGTGTCACCGATCCCGAGGAGGACCTTGATCGCCTCGTTGGCCTGGAGCATGCCCATGATCCCGGGCACGACTCCGAGGACGCCGGCCACGGAGCAACCCGGCGCGAGCTCGGGCGGCGGCGGGGTCGGGTAGAGGCAGCGGTAGCACGGGCCTTCGTACGGGATGAATGTCGTCAGCTGGCCCTCGAAGCGGAACACCGAGGCATGGATAACGGGGATGTTCCTGGCGACGGCAGCGTCGTTGAGCAGATAGCGGGTCTCGAACGTGTCGGTCCCGTCGATGATCACGTCGTAGCCGGCGATGATCCGGTCGACGTTCTCGGCCACGAGCATCTCCTCGTGAGGGATGACGTTCACGTCCGGGTTCAGCGCGTTGATCGTCTTGCGCGCCGATTCGACCTTGCGCTCGCCAATCCGGTCGTTCGTGTGCAGGATCTGCCGCTGCAGATTCGAGAGATCGACGACGTCGAAGTCGACGATGCCGATCGTGCCGACGCCGGCGGCGGCGAGGTACAGCGACGACGGGGAGCCGAGACCGCCGGCGCCGATGAACAGGGCCTTCGAACCCAGGAGCCGCTCCTGGCCGGCCGAGCCGACCTCCGGGATCAGGAGGTGGCGGCTGTAGCGCTGCTTCTGCTCCGGGCTGAGGACGACTGGCTTGTCCCACGCGAGACCGGCCGACTTCCAGCCCTGGAACCCGCCGCTCATCGAGGCGACGTTCGTGTAGCCGAGCTGCTCGAGGGTCTGGGCGGCGAAGAGGCTGCGGACGCCGCCGGCGCAGTACAGGACGACGGAGGCGTCACGGTCGGCGACGGCCGCCTCGATCTGCTGCTCGACGTAGCTCTTGCTGATGTGGAGGGCGCCGGGTAGATGGCCCTGCTCCCACTCACTGGCCTCGCGGACATCGATGACGGTGGCGCCGCCCGCGGGCAGGGCGTCGACCTCGGAGGGCGAGAGTTCGCGGATCTGCGCCCGGGCCTCGCGGAGGAGGTCGGCATAGGTTCGTGGCATGGGTGGTGGGTGCTCCGGTTTGCGACGGGCTGCCGGTCAACGGCAGGGCGGACGGAAAGGCGGGTGGTCAGGTCGCTGCCGGCTCAGGCCGGCCGGCGACACTCGCAGCGGTCCACGCAGACGATCGTCATGCCGTCACGCCGTCCGTCGAGGCGGCGGCCTCGGTCTCGGCCAGCGCCTTGTGGAGCGTCTCGTGGCTGAGCATCGCGCACTTCAGGCGGGCCGGGCTGATGTCGATCCCGAGCAGGTCGAGGAGGTCGTCGGCCCGGAAGGCGGCGACCTCGGCAACCGGCTTGCCCTTGACCTCGTCGGTCAGGAGCGACGCGCTTGCCTGGCTGATCGCACAGCCGCGGCCGGTGAACCCGACCCGCTCCACGACGCCGCCAGCGATCCCGAGCTGCATCGTGATCCGGTCGCCGCACAAGGGGTTGCTGCCCTCGAAGGACGCGGTCGGCTCATCGATGACCCCGAAGTTGTGGGGCCGCCGATAGTGCTCGAGGATGTAGTCGCGGTAGAGGTCGTCCATCGGTTCCGGTGCAGCTGTCGTCCCGGGTCAATCCCGAGTCATTTCATCGGGATTGATGCTAGGGCCGCGCCCGTGCGTCGTCAATCGAGGACGGGGGTAGTAGGTAGGCGAGTCCGAAGTTGCCGCTGATTCAGGGCTGTCGCTCAAATGTCGCGATCACCACGGCGCCGTCAGTTCCGCATGGTGGCCCGGCGGAGACCAACCCGACAAGGGTCATACGGTCGCCCTCTTGATAGACCGGCGCGCCTGAGGATCCGCCGCAGAGTTGCTTTACCGCCGCCGCCAGCAAACACCAGCCCGTGCGGTCCTGGCAGGGTGCCAGCTCGCCGTCGTATGTTCGGGGGCCACAGGCGGGGCGGCCTGTGGCCGCGTCATCACCGTAGCCGAGGACGAATGCCTTGCCCGTCGTAGGAGAGCCAATCGTCGGTGTCTGACCCGACACCTCGCGATCAAGCGAAGCGACAGCTAGGTCCCCTCCGATCTCGATCCGGGATGTCGCGATCACTCGCGGCGCCTCTGACGAGAGCGGCGTGCACAGCGACCCATCCGCGACGAGGGCCAAGTCCGAGGCGCCCAAACAGTGCTTCGCGGTCGCTATCCTTCGGGTGTCGAGAAGGACGCCGGAGCACGTTTGCCCTGATACCGGGCTTGATGCAGCCCACAACCCCACAAGGGCAACCACTCCCGGCCGATCGGGCCGCGCGCTAAGAGAGGCAGAGAGCGCGACAAATAGGAGTGGACCGGCGAGCAGGAAAGCACCTCGCCAACGTCCTATCTCTCGAGCCCCATTTCCCGGAGAAAGCCATCGATATCGTCTGACGGGACGACGCACGAGTCGGGAGCACACGTGACGGTCGCCAGGTCGAACATGCGGCGTCCTGCAGCTCCAGTCGCATCAGTCCAGCTCACTTCGATGCCACGCACTCCTGAGCGGTCTGTTCGGGTAGTAAGCCCCACAGCGATCTCTACCGTTCCCGAATAGCTTGTATCTGGTGCGCTCGGGTCGCTCCAGGTGCCCGAGGTCGGCGGCCAGATCGGCAAGAGGCCGATCGAAACTCCGTCGCCCCGCCCGACGACGACCCCTGCGACGTCAACGCCGGAGCGAACGAGGACCGCGACGGACGTTACCCGCAGTGGTCGAGGAACTTCAGGCGGGATCGCCATCGACCCTAGCGTGTAGGACGAGCCGACCGGTAGCGGAATTGTCTCAAACACAGTTTGCGGGCGCGTCGACAAATCAAGGCCGCCATCCGCGGGCCGCGTGACGGCCCAGGCCGCGGCGACGACAAGCGCCGCCGCGGCGAGTGCGACGATCGCACGGACCCGGGTCACCGACCCGCCCGAACCCGATAGCCATCTTGCGGGGGCGAGGCGTCCCCACACCAGTACCAGTAGGAAGCTCCCGTCGGATTCGAGAAGGTCAGACGAACCGTTGTCGAATAGCCCGACTGAGACGCGCCCTTGAAGGTCGCTGCGCCAAGCGTGATGGAGAAGCCCTGCACGTAGCTGCTCGCCGCGTGCGACTCCGTATGGATACTGGACGAACCGGAAAGGTCCCACTTCGACACACAACCCGGCAGCGAATACCGGGACGTAATCGTGGCTGGGAAGCCGCCGACCTTGTAGGGCTCCGTAAATCGCTGGGTAATGTACTTGTTGAAGTCCGTTGGAATCACGTAGGGGTCGACGCAGTGACGGTAGTAGGAGTCGTGTCCCCACGTCGCGCGGAACTCGCTATTCGTCCACGCAGTACTCGATCCGGTGATCGGCACGTAGTCGTTGCCGAGTGTGCTCTGCTTGTTCATGTTCCCGTTGATTTCCCAAGCAGCGCCCGCCTTCAACTGGAAGCCCAGGTCGCTCCGGGTGTAGGACGTCGTCGTCCAAGTTAGGTCCGCTTTGATGCCCTTGTACACCGCGGTCGTCGCGACAGTCTCCGGTACTTGATAGAGCCCGGAGTATTCCATCGCCGAGCACGTCACCCCCTGGTGATTGCGCTCCACGACTGGGTTGACGGCTGCTTCGTCAGGAAGGTCCACCTTCGTGAGCGATCCGTTGCGAAGGCCGAATGTCATCGGCCCAGCGAACGCTGGCCGTCCGCTTCCGAGCGCTTCGGTGTCGACCCATCGCCCGACGCTGTCGCGTACTCGCTCAGCCATCACGACGGTCGTGCGACCATCGACGGTGAAAACGTCGAGCTGGACTTTGACTGTCCCGTCCTTGGACGTGACAGCTTTGAGGACCTCTGGATCGGTCGCATGAAGCGTCGCCTTTCCACCCTTGACATCCTGGCGGTCGAGCGGGATCAAGTTGAAGGTGTCTCCGACCTTCATCGAGTGACGCGCCTCGAAACTGGGCCAGACCGACGCTACTACTACGGCTTCGTCCATCGGTGAACCATCCTCGGCGAGGTCGATCGCAACGAGATCGTTGCCTTCGCCTTTCTGGACATTGGGCCACATCCAGCTCGCGAGCCTCTGGCCAGGCGTGGAGCCATCCTGCTCGCCCACGCATAGCCGGGCATGATCCCGACCATGATGGCTCCGACAAGCGCGACAACCCCGGCACGTCGTGCACGTATCAAGTGAACCGTACTGGGTCTGATGGAGGCGAAGGCAGACCCATTCAAAGCCATCCGGGTCTTGAACGTTCGACACGTCGAAGATCTGAAACCCCTGGTTCGAGCCGCATTGGCTCTTGACGGTTTGGTCGCACTCGTTCGTAAAATCCGTTACGCCCCAGTTTGAGGCGAGTGACGAGTTCGCAAGCAGCGCCACCATGGTTAGCGCCGCTAAGAATGCTCCGCCTCGCTGTCGCCATCGACGACGCCGGGTTGGTGTAAGTTCCGCAACGTTCGGGTACCCCGGAGGCGTCCATGACGACACGACGGTCACGGTGACGTTCGCGATCCGCCAGCAACCCGGCGATGGCCAGGACTGCCAGGGCAACCGCCCGTTCCCGGTGGAGATCACCCTGCCCGAGCCGCTCGGCGCCCGGACATTGCTCGACGGCAATGAGGATCCGCCGCGCAAGGCCGGCGAGCCGCCCGCCAGTTGAGGTTCAGACGCTCGGATCGAGGATCTCGAGATCGGCGAATGCCCGACGATGGAAGCCGCGGTCCCGGGTAAGCAGGCGATCCGCCTGGTGCAGCGCGTGGGCGGCGACGAGGAAGTCCGGCACGAGGCGCTCCCGTGGTCCGCCAGCCTGGCGGTACACGCGCCACGCCGTTCCCGCGGAGGTAGCGGCGGCGGGACTCGTTGCTGAGTAGTCGATCGCGAGACGGGCAAGTGCAGCTTCGGTCGCGGCCGCGTCCGGAAAGGCGGCGATCACTTCCGACCAGACGATCTCGCAGACGACGAGCACGCCTTCGGCTCGGCTTCGGCTCAGCGCCGCCTTGGAGCGCGGCCCGAATGTCGGATCGGCGCCGAGGACGTCGATCAGGACGTTGGAATCGACCGCCGTGATCACGCCTCGTCAGCCGGGCCGGGTCCCCGGATCTCGCGGATGAATGCGTCGGTCCCACCCGGCGGGAGCTGAAGGATCCCGTAGACATCCTCGAGCTGGTCCGCGGGGACCAGCTTGCGGCCGATCAGCCGACCCTCGGTCTCCTCGAAGTCGATGACCGTGCCGGGCCGCAGGCCGAGCCGCTCGCGCAGCCGCTTGGGGATCGTGATCTGGCCCTTCTCGCTGACGGTCGTCTTCATACCGCAAATGTATGAATCGCGTACCTTCGCGTCAAGCCTCTCGCAAAGTCAACCGGTTCCCGCGGTGGCGGGCGCCGTCACGTTGGCCCATCGCCGGAATGGCGCCGCCGGCCGATCAGACTGGCGTGCGACGATTCCGCCTTCAGGTCTTCGAGACAATGACGTCCACCCAGACCGCACGATGGTCGGAGCTCGGAACCGG
The DNA here is from genome assembly GCA_046595595.1 of Candidatus Limnocylindrales bacterium. GTDB lineage: Bacteria > Chloroflexota > Limnocylindria > Limnocylindrales > CSP1-4 > CF-46. The sequence continues at coordinate 3,497 of JBKJOK010000174.1, read as the reverse complement.
GAAGCCGGCACCGGTCAGATAGACGAGCGGATCGTTGGCCGGCGCCGGCCAGAAGATCCCGGCACCGATGATGTCGAGCGACACATCGGGCAGGACATAGTCCGCGCGGAGGTTGCCCGGCCCGCTGCACGGCGGGAATGCCGGCGTGTCGCAGAAGTCGGCCGTGTCGTATTTCGGATCCGTCCGATGATTGACGTTGCGCGCGCCCTGGACGGCGCCCCAGTACGTTCCGCCCACGCTTTCCGGTGCGACCGAGGTGTTCACCAAGGGATCGTTCAAGAGCTGCTGGATCGAGCCCGGAATGCTGTCGCCGTCGAGGGGATCCGAGTTCTGATCGCCGGCGATGACGAACCGCTCGCCCGCAGCCAGACCTCCCGACGTTCCCGTGTCGTCGTGGATGTAGTCCGACGTCGCGCCCGGCGTGATGTAGTCGGCCCAGAGCCGGATTTCGTCGAAGTTGCGCGTGCCGTTGCGGTCCTCCGGGCCGTCGAAGACCGGCGGGGTCGGATGGCTGACCAGGAAGTGGACGATCTCGCCGCGGATCTTGATCGGGACGTCCCAGTGGCTCTTGGACGAGAGGCGGACAACCGCCAGCTCGGCCGGGGAGTACCAGTCGGCTGGTGCCGGCGTCGCCAGGTCGTCCGGCAGGCGTGCCCCGGGCATGTCCTTCCAGAGGAACTTCTGAAAGGTCCGGATGTCCTTGACCGAGATCGGGAAGCGCGAGTACACGACCATGCCGAACTGACCCGGGAACTGCCCGAAGCCGAACGAATCGTCGCCGTAGCCCGGCGTCTGAGGCGTCGTGACGGTGCCGCCGAAGTTGTTCAGGTCGAAGCCCGACGAAATTCCGGTATTCGACTCGGCGACGAACGAGTGCGGGTAGTCGATCGGGGCCGCGCCGTGGTGCGGTAGCGCGAGGTAGTTGTCGCGGAACGCCTCGACGAGCGGGCCCTCGGGATGCTCGGCGGTCGGCGCGTAATAGTCGAACTCGTTGATCAGCAAGACGTCAGGCCGGACGCGCTGGATGATCTCGGCCACGTTACTGGCCTGGACGTTGTTCGGGGTCGAGAGATCCGCCAGGGCCTGGCCGGCCGCGTTGCGGTTGAGTGACGCGTTGAACGTCGCGAAGCGGACCGGCTTGTCGGCCTTCGCCGAGACGATCCCGGCAGGCAGCAGGGCGACCATCAGGACGAGGGGGAAAGCGACTACCAAGAGACGGCGCAGGGTCGACATCGGGGCTCCAATCGGGCACGAGGAGCAGAGGTTGGCAGGATCAGCGTACCGCCTCCGGCAAGTCCGATCTGCATTCAGCCGGTCAGCGATGGGTTGTTGCTTCGCCCCCGGCGGTGAACGCTCCGCCGTCCGAGCCGATATGGTCGACCGTGATGGTGACCCGCGCGAGGTGGTCCGGAGGCTCCGTGGCTCTGGGGATTCTGCTGGCCGCTGTCGTTCTGGCTGGCTGCACATACGTGCCGGGCCCAACTCTTGGCGCCACGGTGCAGCCGCCGCCCGAGAAGTCCCAGGATGCGATCGAGCCCGACCCGTCCGACATCCTGACGACCCAGCTGGTCGGCGCCTGGCGACGATCGCCGATCGATCTCGACGACACCCACACCGCGATCATCTCGGACGCCTGTTCGCTGGCCGCTCGCGAGCAGCTCGGCGAGGCTGAGGCCGACCTGCCGACCGCCCTGATCGACGCCCGCGGCGGGGGTGTCGCGACGGCCATCCTGGCCGACGACCTGGCCGCGATCCAGTGCTTCGTGCACTTCGATGAGACGACCCAGATCGCCACGGTCGACTCGGTTGCCCGCCTGTCCACAAGCGCGACCGCCGCCGCCGACGCGGCAGGCATCACGGTCGCCAACGTGACCCACGCCAACGACATCCCCGGCGGCCGGACGATCGCGTTCGGTCGCGTCGGTCCGGATGCGTTCGCCGTCAAGCTCGGCTTCGACGACGGCCTGGTCCACACGGCGGCCAGCGCCGACGGGTGGTGGTCGATGTGGTGGCCAGGCGTGGCCCGCGCGAGCGGCTACTCGGCGGTCGATGCCCGGAACCTGGTGATCGGTGCCGTCGGCGACGCGCCGGTCGGCGAGGTCGTGGCGGCGGTCGGGCCGGCTTCCTGGTGGCTCGATCCGAACGCGCCCGAGCCGACCGCGGCCTCGACCACGATCCGGGCGCTCGTCCTCGAGGAGTCGTGCGCCAGCGGAAGGACGCCGGAAGGACGGGTCGATCCGCCCGCCATCGAGATCGACGACACGACGGTCACGGTGACGTTCGTGATCCGCCAGCAACCCGGCGACGGTCAGGACTGCCAGGGCAATGCCCCGTTCCCGGTCGGATTTCCGCTGCCCGAGCCGCTCGGCGCCCGGACATTGCTCGACGGCAATGAGGATCCGCCGCGCAAGGCCGGCGAGCCGCCCGCCGGTTGACGCGGTTCGGCGTCTCGTGCCTCGCCCACGTCGCGAAGTCGTCCGAGATCGAACGCCGTTCGCGATCACCTCCGTTTCCAGGGATTGTCCGAGCTCGGAGTCCGCTTTCGGCGGATCGCCGGGAACGGAGGTGATGTCTGACGTCGTTCGCTTTCGGACGATCTGGCGGACCGGCAGCAGACGATCAGGCGCTCGGATCGAGGATCCCGAGATCGGCGAACGCCCGACGATGGAAACCGCGGTCGCGGGGTGAGCAGGCGGTCCGCCTGATGCACCGCGTGGGCGGCGACGAGAGCACGCCTCGACGGCGGCGCGGCGCATACTCGGTCGACGATGGCTCCATGCTCCTGATCCTGGGCCAGTCGGCCGCGTTGTCGGCCCTTCTCGCCGTGGCCGCGCTGGCGACGGCTGGATCGGTCCTGGCCGACCACTGCGGCGCGACGATGCCCGCTCATCCGCTCGACACCAGCGGCTTCACGTTCACGGCGCGGGTCGTGCGGATCGAGGGCATTGATTCGAGCATCACGCCGACGATCACGTTCGCCGTCGAGCGGGTCTACGCGGGCGCTGGCCGCACGGGTCTCGAGGCGCACCGCGAACTCGCCGTCGTCGCGGGCGCGTGTGGCGGCATCGAGATCCTCGGGATGGCCGTCGGTGACGAGGTGCTGGTGAGCTCCAGCACGCTGACCGACGGATCGAGCACGTTCAACTCGGCCATTTGGCGGATCAGCGGGGAGCGGCTGCTCCTCCTCGCCCTGCGCGGAGCGGAGGCCTGGCCGACGAGCGATCGTCGCCTCCAGGCAGCCGACACGCTCCGGGAAGCGCTGACCCTGGTCGCGCCGGGCGTGGTCCTGCCGCCCGATACGGCGACCGCCGCGACAGCCACGCCGAGCCCGAACGGCGAGCCTGCCCTCCACCTGGTCGCGATCGTCGGGTTGGCTTCCCTGCTGGCCTCGGTCGCGTGGCTGACCACTCGCCATACGCCACCTCGGCGAGCATTAGCCAGCCAGATCGGCTTCGAGCGACGCGTTTGAACGCCGAGTTAGCCTTCGGGGACTAACT
>JBKJOK010000112.1:0-2220 GCA_046595595.1 Candidatus Limnocylindrales bacterium | reverse complement strand
CGTTGCGCTCCTCGACCGTGGCCTTCAGGCGGCGTGCCGCCTGGATCAGCAGCCCGCCGACGACCATCGCCGTGCGGCTCGCGACGGTCGGCCCAGAGTCAGGGACCAGCGCCGTGTCCTGAGGGGCGATGTCGACATCGTCCACCGCCAGCCCGAGCTCTGCAGCGACCAGCTGGGGGAAGATCGTCTTCGTCCCCTGCCCCATCTCGGTCGAACCGGTCAGGATCCGGACGCGACCCTCGGCAGTGAGCTCGATCGAAGCGACGCTCGCGAGCTTGACTTCGCCGCTGCCGGTGAAACCCGCGCCATGAAAGGCGAGCGCGACCCCGATCCCCGACGCGGTCCTGTCGCGGCCGGTCCGGAACGGCGACCCGGGCACGTGGCCCGAGCCGGCCCGGCGGGCGCGGGCCTTCGCCGTGCGCGCCGCGACGCCCTCGAACTCGGCGGCCTCGGCGGCTCGCTCCAGGACCTCCTCGGCGGCGACGCTCTCACTCAGGATCTGGCCAGTCGGCGTCTCGTCGCCGATCCGGTACAGGTTGCGCCGGCGGATCTCGAGCGGGCTGATCCCGAGCGCCTCGGCCGCGCGGCCCAGCTGGACCTCGGCGGCGAACTCGGTCTGGGGAGCCCCGAAGCCGCGGAACGCGCCGTTGGGCGGGGTGTTGGTCCTCGTCGCGCGGGCGCGGATCCGGACGTTCGGGCAGCGGTATGGCCCACCGGAGTGGAGCGCGCCGCGGCTGAGCACGACCGGCGTCAGGGTGCAATACGCGCCGCCGTCCATCACGACCTCGATGTCCTGGGCGACGAGCGTGCCGTCGAGCTTGAGCCCGGTCCGGTGAGTCACGACCGCGGGGTGGCGCTTGGTGGTCGCGGCGAGGTCCTCGTGGCGGTCGTAGATCATCCGGACCGGCTTGCTGGCCTTGAGCGCGAGGAGCGCGGCGTGGAGGGCGACGATCGAGGGGTACTCCTCCTTGCCGCCGAAGCCGCCGCCGGTCTCGGCCTGGACGACCCGGGCCTGTTCACTGGTCAGGCGGAGCGAGCGCTTCAGCGCCTTGTGGATGTAGTACGGGCACTGGAGGCTGCCGTGGACGGTCACGCCGCCGTCCTCGCGCGGGACCGCGATCATCGCGTTGTTCTCGATGTAGAGCTGCTCCTGGTGGCCGACCCGGTAGGTCCCCTCAAGCACGAGGTCGGCCGCCGCGAAGCCGGCGTCGAGGTCGCCCGCATTGATCTCGTAGTGGGCGAAGACGTGCTCGCTCTCGAGCGGATCGAAGACGGCGGCGAGGGGCGACGTCCGGACCGTCACGCCGTGGCGGGCGCGGCGGAGGGTCTCGCGGTCGGCCGCGGCAAGAAGCACGAGTGGCTCGGCGTGGTGCTGGATCTCGCCACCGACCGGGACGAGGACCGGCTGGTCGTCGCTGATCAGGCTGACGATGTTGTCGCCGGGGATGTCCTGGGCGGTGACCACCGCGATCCTGGACCAGTCGAGGGCGGGGTCGAGGTCGAAGCCGTCGAAGCGGGCGTGGGCGTCGGTCGAGCGGATCGTTGCCCCGTACCAGGCGCCCGGGAACACGAGGTCGTCGGCGTACTTCGCTTCGCCGGTGAGCTTGGCCGGACCCTCGCGCCGGAGGGGCGCGGCAGGCCGGGCACGACCGGGAACGACGGCGCCGCGCTCGACGATCAGGGCGTCGGGCGCACTTCGCTGCGGGCTGACCGGGGTGGTGGTCCGGCTGGGCGAGGTCCGGATCGTCATTGGTGCGAGGGTATCACCGGTTCCCGGCGGCTCGGTGGACGGTCGGGTGCCCGTCCGGCGCTCAGTCCCGGCCACGGCGCAGGCCTCGGCCGGGGCGGGCGCCCGTGGGTCGGCCGCCGTCGATGACGAGTTCGCCGGCCACGATGACGTGGTCGATCCCCTCTGGCTCGCGTGTCGGGTCGTCGATCGTGGCGTCGCTCCGGACAGTGGCCGGATCGAGGATGACGAGGTCGGCCGCGGCCCCGTCGCGGATCGTGCCGCGGGTCGTGAGGCCGAGGCGCGCCGCCGGCATCCCCGTCATCCGGTGGATCGCATCCTCCAGGCCGAGGAGCGCTTCGTCGCGGACGAACTGTCCGAGGATCCGGGGGAAGCTGCCGTAGGTCCGCGGGCTCGGCTTCGCACCGACGAATACGCTGTCCGTGCCGACCATGGCTCCCGTGTGGCGGAGGAAGCGCCGAGTTCCCGGCAGG
>JBKJOK010000154.1:0-7552 GCA_046595595.1 Candidatus Limnocylindrales bacterium | reverse complement strand
CCGAGACGGCCGAGGAGGTCGGGGGCGCGTTCGGAGACGTGCGGCATCGGTCGTGGCTCCTGCGACAGGCTTGGCTGATCCGATGTCATGGTAGCCCGATGCCTGCTCGCCGCCCCGTGCCCGATGGCCCGGATGGCTCGAGCAATCCGCCTCGTCCCGGTCCACGGCGTTCGTCGGTCGCCCCACGCCCGAACGGGAGGAGGAAGGACACTCCCGGCGTGTTCCTTTGCTCGTACGGTCGCCCCACGCCCGAAGCGGAGCGTGAACATCCCACCGCCCCCGTTCCTTCGCCCGTTCGGTCGCCCCGCGCCCGAAGCGGAGCGTGAACGGACGCGGAACGCCGGTCCGGATCAGGCCCCGGGCTTGACGACCATCAGGAAGACAATGACCGCGATCGCGATCCCGAGGATCATCCCGCCCATCTGGACCTTCTTCACCGCCTCGGGCACGCCCGGAGGGGGACCCGCGGGCGCGCCCGGAGGCGGCCCGCCGGCCGGCATCGTCGTCAACTCGATGAGCCGGTGGACGGCGTTGCGCTGGATCGTGAAGGCGTAGGCCAGCGCGCCGACGTAGAGGACGATCGCGACGCCCAGCCAGACCGACTTCGTCAGGTCCCGGCCGGAGATCAGGATCAGGGCCAAACCGGTGATCCCCTGGAACACGGCCAGGGGATAGACGAGGGTCGTGCCGATCCGCTCGCTCACCCGGGTCGCGAAGTTCGCATGCATCGGCTCCCGCCCGCCCATCGCGCCGATGATCGAGTACGCATAGGTCGGCCCGAACGCGAGGATCGCGCCGAAGACATGCAGGAACAGCACGTACGGGAAGAATTGCATCGCCACCCTCATCACCCTGGCAGCGCCGTTCGACGGGAGCGAGCGAGGCGCGCCGAGGCCAATCTACGACGTGGATGCGCCGATCGCTCACCGGTATCGCGTCGTGGCCGCTTGGTCAGCGGGCGGAGGGAAGCCAGTCCGTGACGTGGAGCGCAGGACCGGCGGCCGCCTCGTCTGGATCCGGAAGGACGGCACCGTCTTCACGCCGGCTCACGACCCTGGGGCCGTGCTGCGGGTAGCCGCTACCCCACGCCGCGCGTCCGGCCCGATACGAAGTCGACCAGCACATACTCGCCGAGGTGCTCCGGCGTCGCGTAGAACGCCCGGCCGCGGTTGAGGCGGGTCATCAGGGCCACGAACTCGGCGAGCGCCCGCGAGCGTTCGAGCATGAAGGTGTTGATCGTGATCCCCTCGCGGGTGCAGCGCTGGACCTCGCGCAGGGTCTCCTGGATCGTCCGGCGGGTCGGCGGGTAGCTGAACTCGACCTGGCCGTTCTCGAAGTGGGCGGTCGGCTCGCCGTCGGTGATCACCACGACCTGGCGGTTGCCCCCGTGCTGCCGGGCGAGGATCCGGCGGGCCAGCATCAGGCCGTGCTGAAGGTTCGTCCCGTACTCGTGGCCGTGCCAGGTCAGCTCGGCCAGCGCCTCGGGGCGAAGCTCGCGGGCGTAGTACGCGAAGCCGATCACGGTCAGGTCGTCGCGCGGGTACTGGGTCCGGATCAAGGTGTCGAGCGCGACTGCGACCTTCTTGGCGGCCAGGAAGCAGCCGCGCAGGAGCATCGAGCGGCTCATGTCGACGAGGAGGACGGTCGAGGTCTTTGTCAGGGTCTCGGTCCGGAAGACCTCGAAGTCGGCGGGCGACAGGTGCACGCCGGGCTCGGCCCGCGCCAGCCGCTCGAACGGCGCGTTCTCCGGCCGGCGCAGGGCGTTCTCGATCGTGCCCCGGATGTCAAGGTGGAACGGGTCGCCGAACTCGTACGGCTTCGTCGTCTCCTCGCGGTCCCCTCCCCGCCCGGAGCTGTCGATCCTGTGCCCGCCGAACGCGTCGCGGGACAGCTTCGCGAACAAGTCGTCGAGGACCTTCTGGCCGATCCGCCGGCTGCCGCGCGGCGTCAGCTCGAGCTTCTCGCCGCGGCGGGCGAGATAGCCGGCCTCCTCGAGCTGGCGGGCGAGCGCGTCGAGCGCCTCGAGGTCGCGCGCGGCGTCCGGACCGAGAAGCTCGGTGACGTTATCGCGGTCGAGGCCGCCGAGGTCGGCCGGCGACTCGATGCGCGCCAGCTCGTCCTCGAGCGCGTCGAGCGCCTGGAGCTGGCCGATTCGGTCGAGGGCCGGCTCCAGCCCGAGCGGCTCCTCGCCGCTGAAGTCGTAGCTCTCGCCGACGCCGTCGGGCATGAGCTGGTCCATGTTCGACGCGAGTCGGGCGAGGTCCCAGCGGAGCCGGTCGTCGCGGAGCAGGGCGTCCATCATCGACTGGAGCTCGGCCCGCTGCTGGGGCGTCATCGAGCGCAGGAGCGACTGCATCGCGGCCATCCGGGCGGTGAGCTGTTCGACAACGTCGTCGAGCGTCCGGGCGCCGGGAAAGAAGCGGCCGTGCTTGCCAAGGAATTCGTCGACCTGGTCCTGGCTCGGCTCGCGGCCCTCGAGGCGTTCTTCCAGCAGAGCATTCAGGTCGCGGACCATGTCGCGGTTCGCGTCGAGCTCCTCGGGGGTCGTGCCCTGGATCGCCTCCGACAGGCCATCGACGAAACGGTCGAGCGTCTGCTTGCGAAGCTTCTCGGTCAGCTCGTTGAACCGGTCGCGAGCGGCCGGCTCCATGAAGTCGTATTCCTCGAGCTGGCGGATGCGGTTGCCGACATCGCGCGGCAGGGCGTCGAGCTGATCGATCCGGCGGGCTGCCGCGTCGCGGAGCATCGAGCGGAGGGCCGCGTCGGAGGCGTCGGGCTCGGTTGGCGGCCGGCCGTCGCGCCACGCGGGCGGCGTGGCGGCTTCATCGAGGCGGCGCTCGATCCCGGCCCGTTCCTGGGCGACGATCTCGTCGAGCTCCTGGCGGACGTCGGCCAGGACGTCACGGAGCTGGTAGCGCTCCTGGAGCTCGTCGCGCCGGCGCCGGAGGCGCTCGCGCAGCTCGTTCAGGCCGGCGAGGTCCGGGCGGGTCGGGTCGCTCGTTCGCCAACCGCGCTCCATGAGCCTGCGCAGCGCCTCGGCCAGGTCGCCCTCGGCCATCACGTCGTCGGCGAGCGCGTCGAGGATCTCGTCGGCGTCGAGGGCCGGGATCGTCTGGGTGCCGTCCCAGCGGGCGTAACGTGCGGCGTGGGACAGCAGCGGGTCGCGCGCCGCGGTCGCCGCGCCGGCGGCCTCGAGGTCGCGCGGGTCCGGTGAGTAGGCGGTCATCGCGACCCCGGCGTCATCGCCGGTAGACCGTGCCGGCTCCCGAGCGATCCTTGTTGATCCGGCGGCTCAGGTGCAGGCCCTCGAGCAGGAACTCGACCGCCGATGCGACGACCGCCGGCTCCTCGGCCCCGTCCGTGACGTCGAACGTGCCGAGCCGGCAGACCGCGTCGTGGAGCCCCGGGATCTCGGCCATCCAGCGGACGTACTCGCGCGACGGGACCCGGTCGCCGGTCTCGATCACGAGCCCTTCCTCGAACGCCAGCACGACCTCGTCGAGCTCGTCGATGTCGACGACCCGGCCGAACGTCGCGAACAGCGCCTTCGTGATGAGCCGCTCCACGATCCGCTCCTCGGGCGCATCGTCGCCGACCGACTCCAGCTCGATTTTTCCGACGGTGCTCGCGACGACCGCGCCCAGGTCGGAGACGCGCGGCGCGGCCACGCTCTCACCGAGACGGACGGCCCGGCGAAGCGAGGCCGCCTCGAGCACCTCGGCGTTGGCGACGGTGACCCGGACGCTGACCCCGGAGCGCTGGCTGATCTCCGGGGAGCGCCGGGCAAGGTGAGTCAGCTCGGCCAGGAGCTCCTCCATGAACGCCGGGACGGCGATGACCGGCTCGTCCTCGGCGCCCACGAAACGCTGCTTCTCCTGGCGGACGATCGCGAGCTCGTGGTCGAGGGTTCGCGGGTAGTGCGTCCGGACCTGCGATCCGAGGCGGTCCTTGAGCGGGGTGATGATCCGGCCGCGCGAGGTGTAATCCTCGGGGTTGGCCGACGCGACGACGAACAGGTCGAGCGGCAGGCGGACCGTGAAGCCGCGGATCTGGACGTCGCGCTCCTCGAGGATGTTGAGGAGGCCCACCTGGATCCGCTCGGCCAGGTCGGGCAGCTCGTTGATCGCGAAGATGCCCCGGTTGGAGCGCGGGATCAGGCCGTAGTGGAGCGTCAGCTCGTCGGACAGGTAGCGGCCCTCGGCGACCCGGATCGGATCGACCTCGCCGATCAGGTCGGCGATCGTGATGTCCGGCGTGGCGAGCTTCTCGCTGTAGCGCCGGTCACGGGGCAGCCAGTCGATCGGGGTCGCGTCGCCGTGCTCGTCGACGATCGCGCGGGCGCTGGGCGAGATCGGGGCGGTCGGGTCGTCGTTCAGCTCGCCGCCGCGGACGACCGGGATCGCCTCGTCGAGCAGGCCGACGAGCAGCCGGGCGAGCCGCGTCTTCGCTTGGCCGCGCTCACCGAGCAGGACGAGATCGTGGCCGGCGACGATCGCGTTCTCGATGGCCGGCAGGACCGACTCGTCGTAGCCGACGATCCCGCTGACGATCGGGCGGTCGGCGGCGAGACGGGCCAGGAGGTTCGAGCGGAGCTCCTCCTTGACGGTCCGGCTCGTCCACCCGGCGGCGCGCAGCTCTCCGAGGGTCTCGGGTCGGCGCTCGGGATCGGTGGTGGGAGACGGCACGGGCGGCGAGCGTACGACCGGCTCGCCGGACCGTCAAACGTCCGGCTCGGGCTCGGGTCGCGGCGACGCACCGGCCGGCGCGGGAGTCCCCCGGAGGCGGATGTCGCAATCGCCGACGCGCGCCACCCGCGTCCGGAGCGGAACGTCGACGACGACGTCGACGACGGCCGGCGAGCCCGGGCGCGAGGCCACGAACCGGACCTCCTGGGCGGCGAACCGGACGCGGACCGCGGACCGACCGGCCGACTCGACGGCCGCGGCGAGGAGCGAGCGGAGGCGCCCCGCGGCGACGGCCGGTGAGTCGGCCACGACTTCCAGTCCGGCCAGCCGGACGCGGCCGCCGATCGGGTGGTGCTCAGCAGCGCGAGCGGCGCGATCGTCGGCCGTCCACTCCGCCGCCCCGCGGTCGTGCTCGATCAGGAACGGGGCCATGGCCGAGAGGGCCGTCGGATGAGCCAGCCGCCAGCGAACGAGGCGCTCGTCGGGGCGTCGGCGCTCGCCGTGGAGCGGTCCGACGAGGCCGGCGTCGGGCGGCGCCCAGCGCAGCATCTCATCGAGGTCGTCGACCGCGACGGCCCAGGTCACGAGCCCGCCGCCACGCTCGAGGGCAGCCAGCACCGGTCGGCCGAGCCAGCTCCGGCCGGCGAGGTCCGAGTCGAAGACAGCCACCAGCTCCAGGTAGGAGTCGCCGAGCCACACGAGGCGGTTCCACGTCCCGAGCGCCTCGTGCCGTCCCCCGCCGGTCGCGGCGAGCCCGAGCCGGTCCTCGAGCTCGGTTGCGGTCGCGTCGGGATCGGTGCAGGCAAGCACGACGTGATCGATCCCGAGGAGCACCGCGTCAGCAGCCCACGGACGCGATCAATGCAGCATGCCTTCGACGGCATTGACCCGAGCCGCGCGGATCGCGTGCCGGACCGCATCAACGTCGTGCGCGCCGTTCGCCGCCAACTGGCCGAGGAGGCGGGCCCGCTCCGCCTGCTCGCGCTCCAGGTCGCCCGCTTTCCGGCCGAGCCGGATCGCGAGCTCCGGCATGACCCCCCACTCGAAGTGGTCGAGCTCGGCGTCCGGCGCGGACCGCGACGCGAGGACCGCCGGCGGGAGACGCTGGGTATGGCCCTGCTCGTCGCGCCCGACCGGCCGGGCGTAGTGAGCCGCGACGACGCGGCGCCGAATGTGGCCGCGCGGTCCGCGATCGGCCCGCACGATCAGGACGAGCCCGAGGTAGGTCAGCTCGTCGTCGGTCAGGCCGACGGGCCGTTCCCGGAGGAGCTCATGGACGTCCTCGAGCCGATCGGCGTGGACGGTCGCCGCAACGCCGTAGCCGAGCGACGCGGCCCGCACGAGCGTCCGCGCAGCGCGGCCCCAGGTGTAGATCGGCAGGTGCTCCGACAGCTCGGCCGCGACGAGGTAGCCGGTCGCAGGGGTCACCGGGAGCGCCGGCGCCTGTCGAACCGGCGCGCGCGACGGGTCGGCCGGCCAGCCGAGCGTCTCGGCCTCGGGCAGCCATGCGAAGTCCTCGGCGGCTCCGCCGAGGTCGATCCGGCGGGCGGTCGGCGGCAGGAAGTCGAGAAGCGCCTCGAGCAGGGTCGACTTCCCTGCGCCCTGCTGGAGCCCGCCGACAACCACGGGCAGGCGCGCCTCGACGAGGAGCCAGACGAGACCGGCGAGCTCCGGATCCAGAACGCCGTCGGCGATGAGCTCGACGATCGAGCGGCGTGGCGGGGCGGCGGCTGCGCGGAGCGCGGCGAACGGGTCGTCGATCACGGACCGATGATGACAGGGCCTGACGATTCGCCGGGCGCTGACACGCTCCGATCAGGGCACACCGCCCAGTCGAGCCTTCGGGTCGGCGGGGCCTCCGTACCCCTATCGTACGTGGGGAGCACTTCAGATCCGGCGCGGGGCGCCTGTGTGACCGCCCGGGGAGCGCCGGGCTAGACCGGCGGCGACGGCGGGCCGACGCAACCGTGACGATGGCCGTCTACATTCCCAGGTGCAACCGCGGAATTGGGGCTGCAACTTCGGAGAGGAGAGTCTCATGATCAACGGGACGCCGCGGATCAGCCGCCTGCTTCTCGGACTACTGGGTGCCGCTCTGGTCGTCCTGGTGGGCTGCAGCTCAGCGACGCCCTCGCCGTCGGCGCAGATATCAAGCTCCTCTTCTCCGAGTCCCGTCGCCGTTGTCGATGCCGCAGGCTTTGCTACGGCCACCTGCACAGCCAACGAGGAGTTGAACCTCGCCTTTGGTAATCCCGACGCCAATGTCAAGTCCGCGGCCTGGAAGGCGTTCGACGCAGCCGTCGCGGCCAAAGACCCGACGCAGATCGACGCCGCAGCCGCCGCGGTCCTGCTCCACCTCGAGGCGGCTCGCGCAGCCAACGCTCGCGGCGCGACCTGGGCGCCTGGGACGCCGGCCAACGCGGAATTCACGGTCGTCCTCGCTGGCCTCGAGAAGTACATCGTCACGGTTCAAGAGGCGCGAGGGGAGCCGGGCGTTGAGGGTCAGGCCGCCAAGGACATGGGCGCGGTCTGGCCGCACCTCCTAGCCTACTACCAGATGCTCCAGCAGCTGATGGTCGCGAAGACCATCACGTTGACGCAGCTTCCGTGCTGACCATCCCGCCCGCTGCTCCGCGCGCCGGCTACGTCCTCGAGGCTAGACCGGCGGCCCCGGTCGGCTACTCGTCCTCGGCCCGGCGGCGGACGTAGTTCGGTCGGTCGTAGCCGAGGTTGAACCCCAGCCGGATCATGTTGTGGAACGAGGGATTCGGCTCCTCGGGCGTATCCGGCCCGGTTTCGGTGATCGCCAGCCGACACCCCAGATCGCGCGCGTCGCGCAACCTGCGATGAAAGATCGCGGACTGACC
>JBKJOK010000063.1:0-2769 GCA_046595595.1 Candidatus Limnocylindrales bacterium | reverse complement strand
CCGAGCGGCTCGCCGGCCGCGATCCGGATCTGGGTCGCGACGAGATCGATCCCGGTCAGCATCTCGGTCACCGGGTGCTCGACCTGGATCCGGCAGTTGATCTCGATGAAGAACGCGTTCCCGTCGCGGTCGACGAGGAACTCGAGCGTCCCGACGTTCTCGTAGCCGGCCGATACGACCGCCCGGACGGCCCGGACGCAGAGATCGTTGCGGGCCTCGACCGACATCGCCGGGGTCGGGCCCTCCTCGAGGATCTTCTGATGACGGCGCTGGACCGAGCAATCGCGTTCGCCGAGGTGGATCCCGCGGCCGTAGCGGTCGACGGCGACCTGGACCTCGACATGACGAGTCTCTTCGAGCCAGCGCTCGAGGTACAGGGAGTCGTCGCCGAACGCCGCTCGGGCCTCGGAGCGGCACACGTTCAACGCCGCCTCGAGCTCGCGCGGCGTCCGGACCATGCGCATCCCTTTGCCCCCACCGCCGGCCGCCGGCTTGATGAGGAGCGGGTAGCCGACCTGCTCGCCCTCCGCGAGGGCATGGGCGTCGTCGCGCAGGATGCCGTTGGAGCCCGGGATCGTCGGCAGCCCGAGGTTGCCCATCAGTCGCCGCGTGGACTCCTTGCTGGCGAACCGCTCGAGGACGTTGGCCGGCGGCCCGATGAAGGTCAGGTCGTGGGCCCGGACGACCTCGGCGAAGCCCTCGTCCTCGGACAGGAAGCCATAGCCCGGGTGGATGGCATCGCAGCCCGTGACGATCGCGGCGCTGATCACCGCCGGAGCGGACAGATACGAACGGCGGGCGTCGGCCGGGCCGATGCAGATCGCCTCGTCGGCAAGCTGGACCGGAAGCGAGTCGCGGTCCGCCTCGCTGTAGGCGATCACGGCCTCGACGCCGAGCGTCCGGCAGGCGCGCAGGACCCGGAGGGCGATCTCGCCGCGGTTCGCGATCAGAATCTTCTTGAACATCAGGTTTCGCTCCGGTCGGTCGTCCGGGCGACCAGCTCGATGACGATCAACTCCTGGCCGTACTCGACCGCCTGGCCGGCCTCGACCAGGCTCGCCCCGAGGATCCCGTCGGCCGGGGCGACGACCTCCTGGGCGATCCCGAGCATGTCGACCGCGCCGAGCCGATCGCCGTTGCGGACCCGCGAGCCGGGCTTGACCTCGGGGCGCGGCTGGAAGACGCCGACGGCCGGTGACGTGGCCACGACCCGGTGCGAATCGGCGCCGACCGGATCGACGCCACGTCCCTTGCCGCCCCCCGGATCCGTCGCTCCCGGCGACGAGCCGTTCGAGGCGCCGGCGATCCCGGCCGCAGCGCCGGAGGCAGCCCCGGCCGGCCCACCGATCGCCTTCGAGTCGCGGGCGCTGCGATGGCCCTCGAAGCCACCCGGCTGGTGGCCGTGGCCGGCATGTCCGGGCTGGGAGCGCGACGCCCGATCGCCGGTTCGTCGGGCCTGGCTGCCCGGCGCGTCGGCCGGGCGGCGGATGCGGACGGTCCAGGCATCCTCGCCGACCTCGATCTCCCCGAGCCCGGTGGCTCCGAGCTTGGCGATCAGGGCCGGCAGCAACTCCTCGGCGAGGCGATCGATCGCGGCGTGGTCGGCGATCCGCTCGTCGGCGCTCCGGGGCGGACGCGGCTGGTCGGTCACGATCGGCAGCGGGTGGTGGTCACGGTCACGGGCGTTCAGACCTCATCGCGGGCCGGCAGGTCGTCGTCGCGTCCGGCAGGAGTCGTCGAGATGCCCGACCGGCGGCCCGGATCGAGCAGGTTCCGGAGCCGGTCGGCGAAGCCGGGGCGGACCGGAACGGGCGGTTGGGGCGCCTCGACCTCGCGGTAGGCGCCAAGTGTCCGGAAGCGAAGGTAGCGCGCTTCGACGAGATCGTCGAGCGGCACCCGGACGAGCTCGTCGAGCTGCTCCACGACGATCCGCCGGATGCGCCGGGCGGTCTCGGCCACGTCGGTGTGGGCACCCTCACCCGGCTCGGCGACGACGAGGTCGATCACGCCGAGCGCCTGCTGTTCGGGCGCGGTCATCTTCATCGCCAGCGCGGCGGTCGCGGCCTCGTCTGCGGTCCGCCACAGGATCGAGGCGCAGCCCTCGGGGCTGATCACAGAGTAGACCGCGTTCTCGAGGGCGATGACGACGTCGCCGACGGCGATCGCCAGCGCTCCGCCGGACCCGCCCTCGCCGGTGATCACCACGACGATCGGTGTCCGGAGACGGCTCATCAATG
This sequence comes from Candidatus Limnocylindrales bacterium, assembly GCA_046595595.1. GTDB lineage: Bacteria > Chloroflexota > Limnocylindria > Limnocylindrales > CSP1-4 > CF-46. The sequence goes on along the minus strand of JBKJOK010000063.1, from coordinate 532 downwards.
CAATAGACCGGGCGATCGCCTCGGCGATTCCGCGCTCCTCCGACTCGGGGCCGGGATGGGCGCCCGGCACGTCCACGAACGTCACGATCGGCAGCCCGAAGCGCTCCGCCAGCTCCATCGCCCGCATCGCCTTGCGGTAGCCCTCGGGGTGGGGCATCCCGAAGTTGCGCCGGATGTTCTCGTCGGTGTCGGAGCCCTTCTGCTGGCCAACGACGACGACCCGCCGGTCGCCGATCCGTGCCAAGCCGGTGACGACGGCCTCGTCGTCGCCGAACAGGCGGTCGCCGTGGAGCTCGACGAACTCGTCGGCCAGCTCGGCGACGAGTTCCAGGATCCGCGGCCGGCGGAGGTTCCGGGCAAGCTGGACGCGGGCCCAGGTGGCGGCCTTCGGATCGAGGGCCGCGGTCGCGCCGGCGCCGTCCGCGTCCGACGCCACGGCCGCTCCCGACTCACGGCCGTCTCGGCCGCGGCCGAGGAGCCGGTCAACCACGGTCGGCCTCCTCGGTCACGGCGGGCGCTGGGGTCGGATGGT
>JBKJOK010000019.1:0-7811 GCA_046595595.1 Candidatus Limnocylindrales bacterium | reverse complement strand
CGCGCCGAGGAAGGGGATGCGTTCCATGTGTGACCGAGTCTGGCACGTCCCGCGGACGTCCGATGTCCGCGATCACGGGCCGAGCGATCAGCCGGCCCACGCGCCAGACCCAACGCGCCGCCGAGGCGCCTGATCCATGGTCGCTATCAATCCGTCACGAACGAGCGTGACCCAATCTCCGGCCCGACCCTTTCGTGTCGAACGGCGCATTTGACCACGCTCGTTCATCGCAATTTGATCCGCATACGACATCGGCCACGGCGCCCTGAAACCTTGAGTCCCATCAGACTCGTTGACATCCCAGAAGGGGGCCGATGGCTGCCTCAGGGCGAACGGGATCCTGGCCACGGCGACCGCTGTCGGCCCGTGGGAGCACAGCGACCTGTGCGTCATCGACGTGAGCGCTCGGCTCCGTCAGATGGCGCCCTGACCGTCGCGGGTTCCCTGGCCCTTTAGTCCGCCAGCGCCCTGGCGAACCGCGACGCTCGGGTCGGCCCGAGGGATCAGCCGGCGGCGACGGGCTCCCGGCGGCGGACGGCCACGACGTGCTCGATCGAGCGACGGAGGAGCTCGAGGCCGGCCGGGTCGAACTCGTAGGACCAGCGCCGGACGCGCTCGGGCCGGTCGAAGCGCTGGTCGATCCCGTTCGCGATCGCCTCGCGCGAGAGCAGGATGATGTCGGCCGTCTGGTCGATCAGGTCGAGGTCCCGGTCGCCGTCGATCGTCGCGGTCAGAAGCTCGACCCCGGTCGTGCCGGAGAGCGCCAGCGTCTCGGCGATGTTCTCGGCGCCGCGCTCCGAGGCGCACACGAGCCCCACCCGCGAGCCCGGCGCCAGACCCGCGATCTCGTGGACCAGCTCCAGGTAACCCGGACCGACGAGCATCGCCACCACCGGGACGCGCCCGTGGACGAGAGCCTGGGCCTCGTCGGCGTGGAACGTCGTCGTCGCGACGAGGTCGTAGTGGAACCGATCGAGCCGCTCGGGGAGGTCGTCGAGGAGGGCGCCCTCGACATCGATCAACTCCGGGAACTCGTCGCCGAGGCGGGTCGCGTCATAGCCCGCGTCGGCGTTGGTGCACTCGGCGAACAGGATCTGGACCTTGGGGCCGGGACGCTTCCGCTCGGATGCGGCGGCGAACGCGGCAGTTGCGACCTCGTCGGCTCCGAACCCGGCCTGCGCGGCGCGACGGAGCATCTCGGCGACGATTCCGGCGAGGGCCTCCGCGCCACGGCGCTGGGGCGGGCGATCCGCGACGTGCGTCCCGGCGCCGTGCCGACTCGTGACGTACCCGGCGTCGGCCAGGCGGCGATAGACCGCCCGGATCGTGTTGGGGTTCACTCGGAGGGCGGCGCCCATCTCTCGGACCGGTGCGAGACGGGCACCCGGCAGGAGCCGACCGGAGTCGATCTGGTAGGCGAGCTGCCAGTAGATCTGGGTGGAGATCGGGACATCGGAGTCCCGCTCGACATCGACTTCGCTGGCAGTCGCGGCCGGTCCGACGGGATCGTCGGAGGCGTCAGAATTACCAGTTGACATAGTGTGCTAGTCCAAGTACGATCCGTTTGGCCTAGTGAACTGTACCAAATTCGTCAGGTGACCCAGATGGACCTCTTCGTGTTCGCGATCATCGCCTCGATCATCACCCTCGGCATGGCGGCCGTCCAGTGGGGCGTCGATACCCGCACTCTGAACATCGATCCGCGCCACCCGTCGGCGAACGGCCTCTCCTAAGAGCCCCCGTTCCGGCCTCCTCTCGAATCAACCGGCCGTCGCTCGCGACGGCATCCATCACAGCCCGTGGCGCGCAGGCCGCGGGCTGTTGGATTCTGTGGGCCGAGCCGCGCTGCGACCGGGTCGGGCGTCGACGGCTCGGACGCTGTCGCAGTCGCATGGCATGAATGTGCTCATTGTGGGATGGTCCATCGAGAAGGTTCATCGGAGAGCCGCAATGAACTCCGGCCGCCATGTTCGCTGAACACACTGGCCTCATGGAGCGCATCGAGCGACTGCGCCGGTGAATGCCACTGTTAGCCAGATTGCGTCGGTGTTACTTGCAGTCGCGCTGACCGGATGCAATCCGCATGGGCCGTCGCCTGAGCCGCCCGGAACCACATCGGCCACCTCGAGCGTACCCGCGACGACCGACGGCCCGGCATCCACAACGCCCGATCTGGGCCCCGGACCGTCAACCTCCGTGGTGGTCGGTGACGCCTTGCTCGTGGCGGCGCTCGACGCTCCGGCCCTGGCACCGAGCGGTCGGATCAACGCGACGGTCGCGGTCACGAATCGCGGCGCGGCGCCTCTGCATTACCCAGGTGCCCGCGACCCGTCCTGCCGCTACGGCGGCGACTTCTGGTTCGACTTCCCGACGCCGGCCATCGACATGGGCCGACGGGACTGGTTCGGCGACCGATTGCTACTCAAGGACATGGTGTTCGAGCCGTATCCAGGGTCGCTCCAGCTTGGGCGCAACGGTGGCGTCGGCTGCGACGCCACTGGGCCGCCGGCGGTTCTGCTCCCGGGTGCGACAGTCGAAGTGGCCCAGTCGTGGGACGGTCGATATGGCGACGGGTATCCCGCGTCGCCGGGACGATACCTTCTCAACATCCGGTTCGCCGTGTTCAGTCCACCCGACGACGCCTTCGCGCCGTTGACGACCGCACTACCGATCCTGGTGCTATTCGCTCGGTCGCCAGCAGCGCCGGGCCGAGCCCTCGATCTCGCGCTCGCAGACCCTGCGTTCATCCAGTGGCTCGCCGCGCATCCGGTCAAGACGTGGCCGACACGACCGAGCTTCGTCTATCGGCCAGAGACGTCGGACTTCATGCTCGCCATCGAAGGCGCCGAGGGAGCGCGCTTGGTGGCCACCATCGCAAATGACGGTCGAGGCCCCGTCATGGCAAGCGGATCAGTCGATCCGAGCTTCGAACCCGAACCGACGAGCTCTCCATGACCGGTTGATGCCGTCAAGCCGTCGCCGCCGCTCGCTCAGGCGGGCTGGTCGATGTCGGCGAGGGCCATCCGGTAGATCGCCGACCCATCAAGGCCGCGCGACGGCGACGAGAACACCGCGAGATCGGCGAGGAGCCGCCGCTCGAGGCCGGACCCGACCGCGCCGTCGACGATCCGGACGGCCCGGGCCGCGGCGCGCATCACCTGGCGGGACTCGGGCCGGATCGGGTCGTCCCAGAACCAGCCGTCGCTGGCGAACATCGCGAGCCGCCAGCGCTCGGCCTCGAGCAGTTCGAGGAGGTGGGCTCGGGTCGCGTCGTCGGCCCCGGGCCAGCGCTCGGCTGCGAACGTCGGGCCGGTCGTCGCGCCGGCAACGACATCGATGTACGCGTCGCGGGCGGCCTGGAGGTCGTCGCCGCCCGGCACGCCGGCGAGCGCCTGCTCGACGACCACGTCGATCGCCCCGGCGAGGCGCTCGAACGCTGCCCGGAGCGGCGCCTTCCAGCGACCGTCATCGGCATCGGGGCACTCGCCGCCCCAGCGGGCGACGCCGTGATGGCAGCTCCACGAGGTGCGATCGGCGATCCGGATCGGCTCGTGGCCGTGGTCAGCGGGCGTCGCGACGACCGAATCGAGGGTCACGATATCGAAGCCGCGGTCCGCCGAGCCCGGCTCCGGAGCGACAAGGCGCTGGAGGAACAGGTCCCGGAACTGCTGGTGATGGCCGTACAACTCGCCGTCGGTGGCGATGACCGCAAGCGGCTCGTCGACCGGGTCGGGTCCCCCGAGCAGACGCGGCACGATCCGCTCCCGGGCAAATCGATCCGCATCGGCCGTGGCTTCCGGCTCGAAGGACACCGACGCCGACAGGCCGGAGTCGTAGAACACGACGACGATCTCGCGACCGTCGCCGAGGTCCACCCGGTACGGTCGCCGGCTGTCGGCGCCGCCGAGGGCAGCCTGCCACGGGGCGAGAATCGTGAACGCGATGCCCTGGCGGGCGAGCTCCCGGAGCGTCGCGGTGTCGACCGCGGTCTCCGGCAGCCAGAGCCCGGTCGGCCGGCGCCCGAAGCGGAGCTCGAAGTCGCGGATGCCCCAGGCGATCTCGGTCCGTCGGTCGGCCGCCGAGGCGAGCGGCAGGATCGTGTGGTGATAGGCCTGCGCCATCGCCGCCACGCCGTCGGCGACGAACCGGTCGTGGGTCGCCCGATCGGCGTCGGCCAGCCACGAGGCGAGGGTCGGCCCGAGGTCAAACGACAGGCCGCTGAGCGAGCCGCGCTCCGCATTCGGCCGATAGCACTCGGCGTTGACCCGCTCGTTCCAGTTGTGGAACGGGGCGGCCGAGGGCTCGGCCGGGACGCGCCCGGTCCACGGGTCGAGCCGGGAGGGCTGGTAGAAGTGAGCATGGACGACGAGGCGAGCGCGCGTCATCGATGCTCGGCGATGACCTCGACGGGGCCGGTCGAGGGCCGCGTGGCGGACGCCGTCTCGGCAGCGACGAAGCGCTCGCCGGCCACGGAGACCTGGAGGCGGATGGTCAGCGACCAACTCTCGCCCGGGCCGATCCGCAACGGCTCGACGAGGAGCGTCGTGCTGCCCTGGTAGACGAGTTCGAAGCCCGCCTCCGAGTTCGAGACCGTCTGGATCGGCCCGATCCACGCATCGAGCGCGCGCGCCGCGGTGGTCTCGACCGCGACGCCGAGGAAGTCGTTGCCGGCGGTCAGGCCGCGAATACCGGACTCGGTCCGGATGGCGTCGTGAGCCGTCCGCCGGCCGTCGACCTCGAGCCAGGCCGACGGGTTGCCGCCGCCGCCAAGGAGCATCGTCGACCATTCGACCGCGACCAGCGCTTCGACGGGCCCATCGTCGGCCGACCCGCGATGGACGATCTCGAGGGTCAGGTCCAGGCGCGGATCCAGCCGACCGCCGCCGATCTCGATCGCCCGGGTCGCCTCGATCGGGACGCCGGCGCCGGATGCGCCTCGGATCGATCCGATCCGTCGGGCCGAGACCCGATGAGCCTCGAGCGCCTCCAGGGTCCACGCCCCGTCGCGCAGGTCGCCGAGCTCCTCGGCCGTGCCGGCCAGAGCCTCCTCGGCCGTCGTCGTCGGGGCGAGGATCCGGACGAGCCCCGAGCGACGCTCGTAGTCGTCGTAGCGAAGATGCTCGAGCAGGCCCTCCTGTTTGACCATCACGATCTCGTGGATCGAGGCCGGCGCGCCGCCCTCGGTCGTCTCGGACGCGGCGCCGTGGCCGCCCGTCTCGTGGTCGCGGAGCGTCTGGTGGTAGGCCTCCGGTCGGCGGCGCATCACCGCGGCCAGGGGATGGGCCGCCGCCCGCAGGTCCCAGCGCGCGATCCCGCCGCCCTCCTCGAGCTTGATCGTCACGAACTGACCAGGCCCGGCGAGGACGACCTCGTTGCGATCGTCGAGATCGACGTCGCGCAGGACGCCACTGATCGCGCCGGCGCCGGCCGCGAGGTCCTCGGCGGCGATGAGGTGGGACAGGTTGGCGACCCGGAGGTCCGGCAGGTAGATCCCGCCGAACAGGCCGTGCCAGTACGGATCATTCGACTGGCCGGCAAAGAGATGGTCGAGGGCTTCGGTCCGACGCTCACCGGGGGCCAGCCCATCGACGAGCTCACTCGTCGCGAGCATCTGCTTGTGGAGGTCGTTGATCTCGCGGTAGCGGACCTGGAAGTTGCGCCAGATCGCCCCGCGCAGCCAGCGCGCCTCGGGGCGGCGCTCGGCACGGGCGCGGCGGAGCGTCTCACCGTACTCGTGACCTTCGTCGGCCGGCAGGGCCCACTCGCCCATCTCGGCGTACGAGCCGGTCGGCAGGTAGACCCGCCCGACCGGCCGGTGGCCGACAGTCCAGTCCGAGGGCGGCATCGTCGTCAGCCAGTCGGCGTTGGCGTCGAGGGCCTCGAAGAAACGCTCCACCCAGCGTCCGTCGCCCCAGCAGTGATCCCAGGTGGTCGGCCAGGCGCCGAACTTCTCGCCGTCGTCGCCCATCGTCCCGAGCCGCTCGCCGTCGTCCGTCGCGTGGTCACGGAGATAGCCGATCACGTCGTCGACCTCGGCGAACGGGATCCGGTAGCGGAGGCCCTGCTCGGTCCCGAAGGCCGTCAGGACCTTGCCCTGGTCGTCGGTGATGTACGAGCCCCACAGGTCGTCCTCGGGGATGGCGGCCGCCCGGAAGTGGGCGTCGTCGAGGACCGTCCAGTCGTAGCCGGCCGAGACGAGGGCGGTCGGGAGGTCCGGCTCCCAGACCCGCTCGGCGAGCCACGCGCCGCGCGGCCGGCGGCCGAAGGTCGCTTCGAGCTCGTCGGCCATCCGGACGAGCTGGCCGACCCGGTCGCGCTCGGGCAGGGCGGCCAGGACGGGCTCGTACCAGCCGCCCCCGAGAATCTCGATCTGATCGCGCGCCACGAGAGCCCGGAGGCGATCGACGAAGTCCGGGCGCTCGGCCCGCAGCCAGGCGAGGAGGGGACCGCTGTAGTGGAGGGCGAGTCGAATGCCGGGGTGACGTTCGAGGGCCTCGACCATCGGCAGGTAGGCGTGGTCGTAGGTCTCGGCGATCACCCAGCCGAAGTTGCCGACGGGCTGATGGTTGTGGAGGGTCAGGGCCAGACTGATCCGGCGGGTCAAGGGATCTCCTCAGGCGGCCGAGCCACGATCGGCCGTGCGATCGTCCCGGAGCGAACATTGTGACCGAGGACCATTGACGGTTCGAGGGCGTCTCTGTTAGGGTCCCTAAACCGGTTTGCTAAACCGGTTTTGCCGCCAATGATACACATCGCGCAACCCTCGACCACGGGTCGAACGAGGAGCGCCGGATGTGCGGCGGCAATCGTTCCAGCCGAAGTGAGGAGCGGCCTTGGAGCAGGTGACGCGACGAGTCACGATCGCGGATGTAGCGGAGCGGGCGGGTGTCTCGAAGACGGCCGTCTCGTTCGCGTTCAACAATCCGGATCGGCTGAACGCGGGCACGGCCAGTCGGATCCTGGAGATCGCCAATCAGCTGGGCTACCGGCCGGACCCGGTCGCCCGGATGCTGACCCAGGGGCGGACCGGCTCGATCGGGGTGCTCACCCCGCAGGACCTGTCGATCATTTTCACGAATCCGTTCTTCGGGGCGTTCAGCGCGGGGATCGCGGGGGTGGCCGAGGAGAGCGGCTACGGCCTCCACTTCATCTCGCCGCTGCACGGCTCGCTGTCGCGGGCGATCAACCGGGCGACCGTCGACGGCGTGGTCGCGATCGGCCTGACCGACGACCATCCCGAGATCGGCGAGATCCGGCGGGCCGGCCTGCCGATGGTCCTGGTCGACTCGAACACGACCGGCGGGGTCGCGTCGGTCGACGTCGACGACGAGGGCGGCGCCCGACTCGCGGCGAGCCATGTCCTCGAACTCGGCCATCGGGAGATCGCGATCCTTGCGATCGACGGACCGCGGGCGGCCAGCGCCGACGACGAGGGCGGTGTCGTGGGGCGCCGACTGCGGGGCTACCGCGCGACGCTGGCCGCGGCCGGGATCGACCTGGCGGCCGACGAGATCGCGGTCGGTCCGGCCAGCATCGCCGGCGGACGCGACGCGTTTGCCCGGCTGTGGGATGGCGGCCGCCGGCCGACGGCGGTCCTGGCGATGAGCGACGCGATGGCGATCGGCGCCATCCGCGCGATTCACGATCGGGGGCGCTCGGTCCCCGGCGATATCAGCGTCGTCGGCTTCGACGATGTCGACCTCGCCGAGACGACCGACCCACCCCTGACCACCGTCCACCAGCCCGTCCGGGGCAAGGGTGAGGCGGCCGTTCGGCTGCTGCTGGCTGTGATCGAGGGGCGGAATGCTTCG
>JBKJOK010000010.1:0-3644 GCA_046595595.1 Candidatus Limnocylindrales bacterium | reverse complement strand
CGTCCACGCCACCGCCGACCTCGAGCCCGACGTGACCGTCGGAGCGGGCACCAGCATCTGGCATCGGGCCCAGATCCGGACAGGCGCCCGGCTCGGCAGCGACTGCGTGATCGGCCGCGACGCGTTCATCGACGAGGGCGTCACGATCGGCGACAAGGTCAAGATCCAGAATGGGGCCCTCGTCTACCACGGGGTCACGGTCGGTGACGGCGTGTTCATCGGGCCCGGCGCGATCCTGACCAACGACCGCTACCCGCGTGCGACCACCGCGACGGGCGACCTGGCCCGAGCGGAGGACTGGCAGGTCAGCCCGATCAAGCTCGAGGACGGCTGCTCGATCGGAGCGGGGGCCGTCGTCGTCGCCGGGGTCACCGTCGGGCAGTACGCGATGGTCGGGGCCGGCGGGATCGTGACCCGCGACGTCCCGAACCATGCCCTCGTCGTGGGCAGCCCGGCCCACCGCATCGGCTGGGTCTGTGCCTGCGGCGCCCGGCTCGTCGACAGCAACGGCGATCCGATGGCCGCCGCGCCTGGCCGCTACGCCGCCCACCAGGAGCTGATCTGCCCCTCGTGCGGCCGGACATACGCCTATCTGAAGGACGCCGAGACCCTCGAGGAGCGGTCCGGCCCGCGTCAAGGAGCGCTCGCATGATCCCGATCGCCCGTCCCGACATCGGCCCGGAGGAGATCGCGGCGGTGACCGAGGTCCTCCAGAGCGGGATGCTGGCCCAGGGCAAGCGCGTGAAGGAGCTCGAGGACGGCTGGGCCGAGTACGTCGGGGTGAAGCACGCGGTCGCGATGGGCAACGGGACCCTCGCCCTGATGGCCATCTTCGCCGGGACCGGGCTCGAGCCGGGCGACGAGGTGATCACCGTCAGTCACACGTTCGCTGCGACCGCCAACGCCATCCTCTCGACCGGCGCCACGCCGGTCTTCGTCGACATCGAGCCGGACACCTACCTGATCGACGCCAAGAAGATCGAGAAGGCGATCACGCCCCGGACCCGGGCGATCTGCCCGGTCCATCTCTTCGGGCTCGTCGCCGACATGGACATGATCCGGGCGATCGCCGACCGCCACGGCCTGATCGTCGTCGAGGATGCCTGCCAGGCCCACGGCGCAATGTTCCGGGGCCGGATGGCCGGCTCCTTCGGTCACGGCGCGTTCAGCCTGTACGCGACCAAGAACATGACGACCGCCGAGGGTGGCTTCGTCACGACCAACGACGACACCCTCGCCGACTGGCTCCGGCTGTACCGCAATCAGGGGATGCGGTCGCGCTACCAGTTCGAGATGCTCGGCTACAACTTCCGGATGACCGATCTGGCGGCCGCGATCGGGCTGGCCCAGCTGGCGAAGCTGCCGCGCAACACGGCCCGCCGTCAGGCCATCGCGGCCCGCTACGACGCGGCGTTCGGCGAGCTGCCGATCGGCCTGCCGATCACCCCGGACGGCCGGACCCACGTCTTCCACCAGTACACGCTCGACGTCGGCGGTGCGCGCGACGCGATCGTGGCCGATCTGCGCGAGGCGGGCGTCGGGGCGGACATCTACTACCCGATCCCGGTCCACCGCCAGAGCTACATCATGGAGCGCGGCCTGCACGCGGAGCTGCCGGTCACCGACGGGGCGGCCGCCCGGACGCTCGCCCTGCCGATGTTCCCGGGTCTGACCGATGCTGAGCAGGACCAGGTGATCGCGGCCGTGACGAGCGCGGTCGAGCGCCACCTGGGGCCCGGCGCGGGCTCGGCCGACGGCGCCGCCGGAGCGCAGGCCGCCGCGGGGACCGCCGCCCGATGACCCGCCGATGAGCGCGACGTGGCAGCCGGCCGGCGAACGCGAGCTCCGGGTCGGGCTGGCCGGCCTCGGCTCGATGGGCCGCAATCACCTCCGCATCCTGTCGGGCCGGGCCGACATCCGGCTCGTGGCCATCGCCGATCCCGTGGCGGCGATCCTGGCCAACGCCGGCGGCCAGACCGGCGCCCAGGCATTCGCGGAGCCGCTGGCGATGATCGCCGAGGCGGAGCTCGACGCGGTCGTGATCGCGGCCCCGACCACGGCCCACGTGCCGCTGGCCCTCGCGGCGATCGAGCGCGGCATCGCGGTCCTCGTCGAGAAGCCGCTCGCGGCCACGGTCGACGAGGCGATGCGGATCGTGGACGCGGCGCGCGCGGCCGCGGTCCCGGTCCAGGTCGGCCATGTCGAGCGCTTCAACCCCGCGGTTCTCGAGCTGGGCCGCCTCATCGACGACGGCTGGCTGTCCTCGATCTTCTCGATCGCCTCGCGCCGGGCGGGCCCGTTCCCGGCCCGGATCCGGGACGTCGGCGTGACCGTCGACCTGGCCACCCACGACGCCGACATCCTGAGCTGGATCGCCGGCGAGCGGCCGTCGCGGGTGTACGGCGAGACTGCCCAGCGGATTCACGCGACGAACGAGGACCTCCTGTTCGGTCTCCTCCACTTCCCGTCCGGCGCGACCGGCATGCTCGACGTCAACTGGCTGACCCCGGCCAAGCGGCGCCAGCTCGTCGTGGTCGGCGAGGAGGGCATGTTCGAGCTCGACTACCTGACCCAGCGCCTGACCTTCACCCGGGCCACCGACACGACGAACCCGCGCCTGATCGGCGGCTATGCGCCGACGTTCGAGGGCGAGGTCGTCGAGCTGGCGGTCGCCTCGGCCGAGCCGCTCGCGTCGGAGCTGGATGCGTTCCTGGGCGTGGTCCGGACCGGCGGCAAGCCGGTCGTCGACGCGGAGGACGGGCTGTGGGCGGTGGCGATCGCCACGTCGCTGCTTGCCTCCGCCGCGAGCGGATCGGCCGTCGACCTGACCGGCCTGACCTCGAGGTTCGCGCCAGCGTCATGACGATCGTCTCGCGCCCGTCGTCCGTCCAGAGCCTGCTCGGTGGCTCGATCGAGCTGCCCGTCCACGCCTGCGGCCACGGGCCGGCGATCGACGTCGCGCCGTGGGCGGCCGAGCCCGGCACGGCCGGCACGGTCGCGGTCGTCGGCGCCGGCAAGATGGGCCTGCCGCTGTGCGCCCAGTTCGCCGATCACGGCTGGCACGTGATCGCGGTCGACGTCCAGCAGTCGGTCGTGGACGCGATCAACGCGGGCCGCTCGCACGTCGCCGAGGAGCCCGGCCTGGCCGAGCTCGTCGCGACCGCCCATGCCGGCGGCCGCCTGCGGGCCACGACCGACGGCGCGGCCGCGGCGCGCGAGGCCGATGTCGTCGTCCTGATCGTGCCGGTCATGCTCGACGACGAGCAGCAGCCCGATTATCGCTACATGGACGGCGCCGTCGCCTCGATCGCGCCCGGCGTCCACGAAGGATCGCTCGTCATCTTCGAAACGACCCTGCCGGTCGGCGACACCCGCGATCGCTTCAGCCCGCGCCTCGAGGAGGTGTCGGGCCTCGTGGCCGATCGCGACTTCTGCGTCGCCTTCTCGCCCGAGCGGCTGTACAGCGGTGCCGCCCTGCGCAACCTCGCGACGTATCCCAAGCTCGTCGGCGGGATCGGGCCGGCGTCGACGGCGCGGGCCGCCGCGTTCTACGACGGCGTCCTCGACACCGAGGTCGTCGCGATGAGCAACAGCGAGGCGGCCGAGTTCAGCAAGCTCGCCGACACGACGTACCGCGACGTGAA
>JBKJOK010000380.1:0-21326 GCA_046595595.1 Candidatus Limnocylindrales bacterium | reverse complement strand
GGGAGCTTGATCCCCTGGGCGTGGGCGATGCTCCACATGATCGCCGGCGTGACGGCCCCGCCGAGGTGGCAGTGAAGCTCGGCGAGCGGGATCTTGCGTGACAGGGTGCGGACCATCGCGCTCAGGATAGCCGCTCGATGACGCTGTCCGTCGGTGCCGCCCTAGCTCGCGGCGGGGACGATCCGGCCGTCGGCGTCGAGGGTGGCCTGGCGGCGGCGGAGCGCCTTCAGCTCGGCGCCAGGGACCTGGTCGCGGGCGTGGTACGAGGAGCGTACGAGTGGCGCCGACTCGACATGCTTGAACCCGAGGGCGAGCGCTTCGCGCTTCATGTCAGCGAACTCGTCGGGGTAGTAGTAGCGCTCGAGGGGCAGGTGCTGCTCACTCGGGCGGAGATATTGGCCGACGGTCAGGATGTCGACGTCGGCCTCCCGCAGGGCCTCGAACGCCTCCGTCAGTTCGGGTCGCGTCTCGCCGAGCCCGACCATCAGCGAGCTCTTCGTGTGGACCGCGTAGCCGATCTCGGCCGCCATCTCCTTCGCCCGGCGCAGGACGTACAGGCTGCGATCCCAGCGGGCGCGCTTGCGGACCGGCTTCTGGAGGCGTTTCACCGTCTCGAGGTTGTGGTTGAGGATGTCGGGCCGAGCGTCCATCACGGTCCGGAGGCGATCGTCGGAGCCGTCGAAGTCCGGGATCAGGACCTCGATCCCCATCCCCGGGCTGGTCTCGCGCATGGCGAGGATCGTCTCGGCGAAGATCCGCGAGCCGCCATCGGCCAGGTCATCGCGAGCCACCGACGTCACCACGACGTGCTCCAGGCGCATTGCGCCGACGGCCTCGGCGACCCGGCGCGGCTCGTCATCGTCGAACCAGGTCGGCCGGCCGGTCTTCACCGCGCAGAACCCGCAGGCCCGGGTGCAGGTGTCGCCGAGGATCATGATCGTCGCGGTCCGCTGATCCCAGCACTCCCCGATGTTCGGGCAGTGGGCCTCCTCACAGACGGTGTTGAGGTTCAGGCCGCGGAGCAGGCCCTTGAGGTCGTGGTAGTTCTCGCCCGACGGCAGCCGCGACTTGATCCACTCGGGATGGCGCCGCAGCGGAGTCACCGAGCCGCCCATCGCGATCGTCTCGGGCGCGGCCGAGCCGTGGTGGGCGCTCGGGCCGGGCGGGGTGAACATCGGGAGCTCGCGTGCCATCGGGGTGAGTCTAGTCAGGCCGCGTCGAACGTGTCGCGCACGCCGCTCTCGATGTCGCGAGCGCGGAACCCGAGCTCCTGTTCGGCTTTCCGCGACGACGCGAGATAGGTGACGCCGGCCGCTGCCGACACGATCTCGGCGAGGTTCGGCCGGCCGATCAGGCCGCCCAGCCGCGCGATGATCCGGAGGACGGAGTTCGGGATCCGGAGCCGCGGCGAGGCGTGGCCGCCGACCCGGGCGGCGATTGCGATCGCCTCGGCGAAGGTCGCGCTCGGACCGCTCAGGACATAGGCCTGGCCGGCGACCCCGCGATCGAGAGCGCCCATGATCCCGCCAGCGAGGTCGTCGACGTGAACGAGCCCGATCCTGACGTCGTCGACAGCCCGGTAGCGGAGCGTCCCGGCGTGGGCCCGCTGGAGCTGTTCTCCGAACCCTGAGTGGTCGCCCGGGCCGTAGACCTGACTCGGCATCACGATCACGATCGGCGCCCCGCCCGCGATCCGCTGCTCGGCGAGTTCGTGGGCGCCGTACTTCGTCTCGTCGTACCAGCTCAGGAAGCCCTCGGCCAGGTCGCGCCGGTACGTCTCGTCGACGACCTTGCCGCGCGTGTCGCCGAAGACGTTGACCGTCGAGACGTACACGATCCGGGGCGTGCCGGCCGCCTCGGCGGCGTCGAACACGCGGGTCGCGGTCCCGACGTTTGCGTCCCACATCACGCCACGTTCGGACTTCGAGATCCCGATCCTGTAGCTGCCCGCGGCATGGATCAGCGCGTCGGCGCCGCGCAGGGCCTCGGTCAGGCGGGCGAAGTCCGACAGGTCGTTCTGGACGAGCTCAGCCCCGAGCTCCGCCAGATGGACCGCCCGACGCGGATCGCGAACGAGGGCGACGATCGTGTCGCCGCGCTCGCGGAGGTCGCGGACGACGGCCCGCCCGACGAACCCGGCGCCACCGGTGACGACGACCCGCATCGAGATCAGTAGATCGCCGTGTCGGGTCCGACGTTCTCGATCCAGGTCTTGATATCTCGCAGAAGCGCGGCGCCGCCGGCGCCATCGTTGGCCCGATGGTCGACCGCGAGGACCATGTTCATGATCGGCCGGATGGCGATGACGTCGCCGTCGGGGGTCGAGACGACGACCGGGCGCTTCGTGATCGCCTCCATCGTGACGATCCCGACCTCGGGCACGTTGAGGATCGGCATCACGAGATTCGTCCCGAGATAGCCGGTGTTGTCGACGGTGAACGTGCCGCCACCGAAGTCGTCGAGGCGGAGCTTGTTGGCCTTGGCCCGACCGGCCACGTCGGCGATCGCGACGTTCAGGCCGTGGACGGAGAGCTGATCGGCGTCGCGGACGACCGGCACGATCAGTCCATCGTTGACAGCGACAGCAACGCCGATGTTGACCCGGCGCTTGGCCATCAGGCCCTGCTCGGTCCAGTGGGCGTTGAACGTCGGGGTCTTCTTGAGCGCCGCGGCCGAGGCCTTGACGACGAACGGGACGAAGCTCAGCCCGATCCCCTCCTTCGCCTGGTAGGCCCTCTTGTTCTTCTCGCGGAAGGCGACGAGGCGGGTGACGTCGACCTCCATCTGGACGTAGGCGTGGGGTGCCAGGAGGGCTCGCGTCATCTGGGCCGCAATGCCCTTGCGCATCTGGGTCATCGGCACGAGGACCTCGTCCGTGCCGGCCGGGAAGTCGATGCCGGGCGCGGCCGATGCCGCTGCGGCGGGGGCGACCGACGGGGCGGCCGGTGCGGACGAGGAGGTGGACGCCGGAGCCGGGGCGCCCGCGGCGGGTGCCGGCGCCACCGGTGCAACGGGAGCGGTCGACGACGTTGCGGCGCCCGAGCCGTTGCTGCCCGTGGACCCCGTCGCCGGAGCGGCCGGAGCGGGCGAGCCCGCCACCGACTGGCCGCCGACGGACTGACCGGTCCGCTGCGACTCGACGTAGTTCGTGACGTCCTCGCGGGTGATCCGTCCGCCGCCGCCCGTGCCGACAAGCTGGGCCGCGGTCACGCCGTGTTCGCGGAGCAGGCGTCGGACGGCCGGGGTCATGCGCGCATCGGGGTTGCCCGGCGCGTCGGCCGCGTCGGCTGCGACGGCGGTCGGGGCGGGTGCCGCGCTGGCCGCGGCGCGATCGGGTCGCTCGTCGGAGCCGGCGGGGCCGTTGGAGAGGGTGCTGGTCGGCGCTGAAGCCGGGGCGGCGGTCGGAACCGGGTCAGCGGCCTCGACGGCGGTGCTCGGCGCGCCTTTGTCGTCGGGCGCCGCGGCAGCAGCCGTCGGCTTGACGTCGGTCGTTCCGCCGGCAGCGGCGTCCTCGGCCGTCTCGATCACCGCGATCTCGGCGTTGTTCGGAACGGTCGCGCCTTCCTCGGCCAGGATCTCGCGGAGAATCCCCGCGAACGGCGACGGAACCTCGGCATTCACCTTGTCGGTGATGACCTCGAGGAGCGGCTCGTACTTCTCGACCGTGTCACCGGGCTGCTTGAGCCACTTGCCGATCGTCCCCTCGGCCACGCTCTCGCCGAGCTGGGGCATCGTCACCTTGGCCACTGTGTCGTTCCTCCGGGTCGCCGGGCGGATCGGGGCCGCCTCCGTTCGTTCGTGGCCTAGTGTCGCGCATCGAGCCGCAGAGCGCCGCCTGTCAACGAGAGCCGCCGCCGAACAGCGTCGAGCCGAGGACGACCCCGTCCGCCAGGTAGGCGCCGGTCGGCCCGCTCGGGAGGAGGTCGAAGGTCGATCCTCCGTCGTACGACTCGAGCGTCGCGCTCACGACCGGCGCGCCGTCGACGATGTCGCCCGCACGGATGGCCGCGAGAAGGCGGCCGTCGGCCAGCGGGTGACCGGGCGAGGCGCGGACGACCCGGCCGTCCCCGAGCACGAGGCGGACGACCCGGTGCGACGCGGCGACGGGCGTTCGCCCGATCCTGACGACCGTCGCGACGAACCGGCGCCCACTCGCGTCGATGGACCAGACGGGCATCCCGACCCGGATGTCCTCGATCGCGATCTCGCCGTCGGGCGTCGCGATGCGCGTGCCGCGGGCGAGGCAGATCGGGCAGTTCGGCTCCGCGGCGGCCGCCTGCTGCTCGATCGTGATGGCTCCGTCGGCCCCGATCCTGCCCGACGTCCGGCGTCCCTCGGCTGCGCCGGACGCCGGCGCGTTCAGGTAGTCGAACCGGAACCGACCACCG
The DNA here is from genome assembly GCA_046595595.1 of Candidatus Limnocylindrales bacterium. Classification (GTDB taxonomy): domain Bacteria; phylum Chloroflexota; class Limnocylindria; order Limnocylindrales; family CSP1-4; genus CF-46. Next base: position 16,938 of record JBKJOK010000380.1, on the reverse strand, counting down.
TCCGCGGGCTCGAGGACGATCGCGTTGAGCTGCTTCCAGGATCGGTAGAGCGCGAGCTTCTGGTCGGCGCTGAACTCCGCCCCGACATTGACCCCGAGGCGAGATGCGATCGTCGCGAAGACCGCGGCGTCCGCCCGGACCTCGTCGAAGCGCTTGACCGCCTGGGTTGGCTCGTCGTCCCGGGGAACGGGGTAGAAGTCAGGGTCGCAGTACCAGAGCGGGCCGAACTGATCGATGAGGGCGAATCGCAGCCCGGCGGCGGTCAAGGGGACGCCGGGGCTCGGACTGGGGCTTGGCGCGGGAGCGGTGGCAGTGCACGCGGCGACGAGGATGACCAGGGCGAACAGGCGAGAGAGGGTGGTTCGACGCATCGGATCGGCCTCGGGACGGGTTGAGTAGCGCGGGGACGCGGCGGTCGCTGGCCGGGTTCCGTCGCGCGGTCCGGGATTGGTGCGTTGCGACATCGACCTGGCGGCACCACGGCGTCGTACCTGACACCCGCTGACCGGCGGACCGGGCATCATCGGATCGTTTCTGCCTTCGGCTGATCCGCACGGCGGAGCTTGCGCTACAGGGAATGGAGCGTGACCCAGATCCCGCCGTTGCCAGCGCAGACGCTATAGCCGTGCAGCACCGGGAAGCCGTCCTCGGGGATCGCCAGGGCTTCGCCGTCGCGCGCGACGACGAGTCCGCGAGGATCGCGGACCACGGGATCGTTCGATGTTCCACCCTGGAAGCCCGGCGGCCACCAGACCTCATGGCGCATGCCGGTCTCGTCCACGGCCATGACCTGGTCTGTGGCCGTCGGATCGATCCGGAACGTCAGCCGGCGCGGGAAGCCGGCGAGCATGCAGGAATTGCCATCGAACTCGCGGATTCGAATCGGGATCGGCGTCGGCGGCGCGACCGATGAGAAGTCGCAGCCCACGGCGCCGAGCAGCGCGAGCGCCAGGAGCGCGCTTCCGGCGACGCCGCGACGACCGACCCTACAACCGCCGATCAGCGTCGACCTGCTGTGCGACGGCGCGGAAGCCCGGGATCGATGTCGCCGTCAGCGTCTCGAGTTCGGCGAACAGCGCCTCGTCGACCTTCCTGAAGTTGAAGCAGGCCTTGCCCTGCATCCGCTTCTTCAGCTCGGGCGACAAGGACTCCGCCAGGCCCGGCGTTGAATACACCGGCATCAGGTAGTAGCTGACGTAGCTCTTGCCGACGCGCGTGCCGGCGACATGGCCCCACGGCTTGGCCTCGAGGCCGGGAACCTCGACGGCCACGCCGGCCGGGCCGTCACGCGTCAGCGCGAGGTCGCCGCGATGGGCCACGATGATCGCCCGAAGGCGAGCGTGGACGGCGTCGAACTCATTCATCGGTCCACCCTTCCGATCTTCGACTGGACACGAGAAGCGGCCCCGGCCGCAGCCTTGGCGGGTGGGGCGACGGCAGCGGCATCCGCCGATCGGCCGGCCTTCGCGTAACGCCGGTACGCCCGCTCGACGAGACCGTCCAGCTCGGCCAGCAACTCGTCGTCGACGACGGTGAAGCCGAACGCCGTCCGGGTGCCCTGCAGCCGCTTGCGAAGGTTTGGCGAGATGTCGGCGAGCAGGTCGGGCCAGGTGTAGACCGGCTTGAGGTAGAGGCTGACGTACGACGCGCCCGGCTTTACGAAAGCGAAGAAGTCGTGCGCCTTCGCGCCCGGCCGGGTCAGCGTCTCAAGGCCGTAGACCGAGCCGACCACGAGCCGGTCCCGATACCCGTCGACGATCGCCCGGAGACGCTCCTCGACCGGGGCCAGGTCGGCCATCAGTACGCGGCGAGCTTGCGGATGCCGTCGGCGATCTTCTCGGGATTCACCATGAACCAGTCCTCGAGGACGTGGTTGTAGGGGACGCCAGGCACGTCCGGGCCGGCGATCCGGGTCACCGGGCCGTCGAGATAGTCGAACGCCTCCTCGGCGACGATTGCGGCGACCTCCGCCCCGTACCCGCCGAACCGGTTGTCCTCGTACACGACGAGGCACTTGCCGGTTTTCCGGACCGAATCCAGCACCGTCTCCTTGTCGAGCGGGCGGAGCGTCCGCAGGTCGACGACCTCGACGCTGATCCCGTCGTCGGCGACGCGGTCCGCCGCCTCCAGCGCGTAATGCGCCATCAGTCCATACGCGATCACCGTCACCTGAGTTCCGGGATGTGTGACCTGGGCCTTGCCGAGCGGCACCGTGTACTCGCCATCGGGGACGTTGCCGCGGACACTCCGGTACATCTTCTTGTGCTCGAAGAACAGGACCGGATCATCGTCCCGGATGCAGCTCCGGAGCAGGCCCTTCGCGTCGTACGGGGTTGACGGGATCACGACCTTGAGGCCTGGAACGTGGGTGTAGAACGCCTCGACCGACTGGGAGTGATAGAGCGCGCCGTGGACGCCGCCGCCGTACGGGGCGCGCACGACCATCGGGGCGGAGTAGCCGTTGTTCGAGCGGTAGCGGATCCGGGCCGCCTCCGACACGAGCTGGTTGAACGCCGGGTGAATGAAGTCGGCGAACTGGATCTCGGCGACCGGCCGCAGGCCACCGATCGCGGCCCCGATCGACGTCCCGATGATCTGACTCTCGGTCAGCGGCGTGTCGATCACGCGAGCGTCGCCGAACTCGCCCCACAGGCCGTCGGTGACGAGGAAGACGCCACCCTTCTTGCCGACGTCCTCACCGAGGATGATGACGTTCTCGTCGCGGGCCATCTCCTCGCGGAGCCCGTCCCGGATCGCCTCGATGAAGGTCTTGAGGGCCATCAGTGATCGCCCCCGGCTGGCGTGGCGGCGCCGGCAGCCTCGGCCGCGCCGGCGTCCTCGTCGACGGGGCCGCCCATCCCCCATGGCGGCGGCGTCTCGGACGGCCAGTCCTCGGCATAGACCCACTTCATCGCCGTCCGCGTGTCGGGGTCCGGCTGGGCCTCGGCGTACTCGGTCGCGTCGTGCACGGCTTCCTTGATCGCGGCGTCGATGCGCTCCTCCGCCTCGGGCGTGAGGACCCCGGCCTCGACCAGCTGCGAACGGAACTTGGGCACCGGATCGAGGGACTTGTCCGCAGCCAGCTCCTCCTCGGAGCGGTACTTCGTCTGCTGGTCGTCGCTCGAGTGGCCGGTCAACCGGGTGACCTTGCACTCGATCAGGGTCGGGCCGTCGCCGGCCCGGGCTCGGGCGACGGCGTCGCGCGCCGCCGCATAGCAGGCGAGCACGTCGGAGCCGTCGACCGTGACCCCCGGGATCCCGTAGCCCTCGGCCCGGTTCGCGACCGACGAGCCCGCCACCTGACGGGCAAGCGGCACCGAGATCGCATAGCCGTTGTTCTCGACGATGAAGATGAATGGCAGCTTGTGGATCGCCGCGAAGTTCAGGCCCTCGTGGACGTCGCCCTGGTTCGACGAGCCCTCGCCCATGATGGTCAGCGCGACCTGGCCGGTCTTGCGGATCTTCGCGGCGAGGGCCAGCCCGACTGCGTGGAGCAGCTGGGTCGCGACCGGCGACGACACCGAGACGAGGTTGTGCTCGTGCGATCCGTAGTGGCCCGGCATCTGGCGGCCACCCGACGACGGGTCGGACGCGGTGGCGTACTGGGCGGTCATGATGTCGCGCGGGCTCATCCCGAACGTCAGGCAGGTCGCGATCGAGCGGTAGAACGGGGCGATCCAGTCCTTGCCCTTCTCGAGCGCCCACGTCACCCCGACCTGGGCGCCCTCGTGCCCTTGGCCGCTGATCACGAACGGGATCCGGCCGGCCCGGTTGAGGATCCACATCCGCTCGTCGACCGCGCGCGCGAGCGCGACCAGTCGATACATCTCGAGGAGGTCGTCGGGGCTCAGGCCGAGGTCGGCGCCGAGGGGCCCGGGCGTCGCGCCCGCGGCGGCCGATGTCTGGCGCGGCGTGACCGCCATCAGAAGTTGATCGATCGGCCGTCGACGGCCATCGCCGCTTCGCCGATGATCTCGGACAGCGTCGGGTGGGCGTGGGTCGAGCCGCCGATCTCCCACGGCGCCGCCTCGAGCTCGAAGGCGACCGAGGCCTCGGCGATCAGGTCAGTCGCGTGCGGGCCGATCAGGTGGATGCCGAGGGTCTCGTCGGTCTCCTTGTCGGCGATGATCTTGGCGAAGCCCTCGTACTCGCCGCCGATGAGCGCCTTGGCGATGGCCTGGAACGGGACCTTGCCGACCTTGATCGGCCGGCCGCGCTCCTCGGCCTGGGCCTGGGTCAGGCCGATCGAGGCGATCTCCGGCCGGCAGTAGGTCGCGCGTGGCTGCTTGACGTAGTCGATCGGGTGGACGTCCTTGTCGCCGGCGATCACGTGGGCCGCAACGATTCCCTCGTGGGCCGCGGTGTGGGCGAGCATCAGCCCCCCGACGACGTCGCCGATCGCGTAGACGTGCTGCTCCTTCGTGCGCATCCGGCCGTCGACCTTGATGAACCCCTTCTCGACCTCGATCTTGGTCGTCTCGAGCCCGATCTCCTCGACGTTCGTCGCCCGCCCGGCGGCGACGAGGAGCTGCTCGGCGCGGAGCTCCTGGGGCTCCTTGCCTTCCGGCCCGACGACCAGGCAGATCCCGTCCTTGCCGACCTCGACCTTGGCGGCGTCGAACCGGGCGTTCGTCATCACGGTGATGCCGCGGCGGGTGAAGCTCCGCTCGAGCGCCTGGCTGACCTCGCGGTCCTCGAGCGGGACGATCTGGCCGAAGTACTCGAGCAGCGTCACCTTCGTCCCGAGGTCGTGGTACATCGAGGCGAACTCGCAGCCGACCGCGCCCCCGCCGACGATCACGATGTCCTTGGGGATCGTGGTCGAGCGGAGGACGTCGTCGCTGGTGATGATCCGCTCGCCGTCGGGGGTCAGGCCGGGCAGGCTCTTCACCCGCGAGCCGGTCGCGAGGATGATGTCGGTGGCCTGGAGGACGCGGTCGCCGCCCTGGCCGGGCGTGCCGTCGTCGCCCGGTTGGGTGACGCGGACCTTGTTGGGGCCCTCGAGGCGGCCACGGCCGGCGACCCACGTCACCTTGTTCTTGTCGACGAGGGTCTTGAGCCCGGTCCACATCCGCTTCACGACCTGGTCCTTGCGGGCGGCCATCTGGACGTAATCGATGCCGGGCTCGCCGGACAGGGTCAGGCCGAAGTCCTTGGCGTGGCGGATGTGGTCCGCGAAACCGGCCGACTCGAGGAGCGCCTTGGTGGGGATGCAGCCCCGATGAAGGCACGTCCCGCCGATCTTGTCCTCGTCGACGAGGGCGACCTTCAGCCCGAGCTGGGCCGCCCGGAAGGCTGCCGTGTAGCCGCCGGTGCCGGCGCCGAGCACGACGAGATCGAAGTCATTGGACGAGCCGACGGCCATGGGGTCAATGCGCCTCGCGAGCCACGGACCGGTACGCTCGGGGCGTCCGGCTGGGCGGTTGGATCATGTGCCCCGATGGTACGCGTGCCCTCGCAAAGCCCGCAACCGATGGTGCCCTGCCCGGTGCTAGACTCGCGGCCAATCGGCCCTGTGCAGCCAGCGGAGCCACGTGGACGGCGCGACCATCCTGATCTACCTCGCCCTCACCGCCGGCGCCTACCTGTGCGGCTCGATTCCGATGGGCGTGGTCGTCGCCCGGCTGACCGGGGGTGTGGATCCCCGGACCGTCGGCTCGGGCCGAACGGGCGGCACGAACGCGTTGCGGGCACTCGGGCGGAAGCGGGCGGCCGTGGTCGTCCTCGGCGACGTCCTGAAGGGGGCGCTTCCCGTGCTCGTTGCCCGCCTGCTCGACGCCGGCGCGGCGGCCGAGGCACTCGCGGCGGCGGGCGCGGTGACCGGTGCGATCTGGTCGGTGTTCGTCGGGTTCCGGAGCGGGCGCGGGGTGGGGACCGGGGTCGGGACGATGCTCGTGATCCAGCCACTGGTGATCCTGATCGCGACGCCGGTATTCGTCGCCGTGATCCTCGCGACCCGCTACGTGTCGCTGGGTTCGTTGCTGGGGTCGGCGTCGATTGCGATCGCGATGCTCGTGCTGTGGGCGATCGCCAACGGACCGATCTCGTTCGCCTACCCGCTCTACGCGATGGCCGGTGCCGCACTCATCTGGCTGGCTCACGCCGACAACATCGATCGGCTGATCCATGGCACGGAGCGCAAGTTCGACCTCGGCATGCTGAGCCGCGAGTCAGGAGAGCGCTGAGCCTCGCGGCGGGCTGTGGTGTGGCGACGGGCGCGGGGCCGGCTCGGGGCTCCGGCTCGGGGCTCCGGCTCGGGGCTCCGGCTCGAGGGCCCGGGCGCCGGGCGCCGGCTCGGATCCAGCCCTGGAATCGAACGACCCGGGTCGGCTGACGACCCGAGTCGGGAACTCGCGGAAGGTTCGGCGGACCCGTCGATCGGGTCCGCGCCGAGAGGACTAGTTAATAGGAACTGCCACCGCGCTGACTGCGGAAGCAGTCGGAGCAGTAGACGGGCTTGCCGCTGGTGGGGCGGAACGGGACCTGGGCATCCTTGCCACAGGACGAGCAGGTTGCGGTGAACATCTCGCGGGGACCGCGGTCTCGGCCGTAGCCGCCACCGCCGCCACCGCCGGCGCCACCACCGGAACTGTAGCCGCCGGCGCCACCGCCGCCGCCGCCCGAGCTGTAGCCGCCACCGGCCGAGTAGCCGCCACCGGCGCCGTAGCTGCCGTAGCTGCTGCCCGACCCACCGCCACTGGCGTTCCGGGCAGCCTTGCGGCTGGCTCGGCACGACGGGCAACGGCGCGGCTCGGTGAACCCGCGCTGTGCGTAGAAGTCCTGCTCACTTGCGGTGAACACGAACTCCTGGCCACAGTCGGCGCAGGTCAGATTCTTGTCGTTGTACACGAAACGAAAACTCCTCTCGGTAGCCGCGCGATCCCTCCGGGTTTTCTCGCGTCAGCCGTGAGAGGAGTCCGAGTCGTCGTTGAGCTACGTATGAACTTGCCGTGAGCGCTGCCACGGCCTTACCGCGCGGGAGTCTAGACGACTGACGACGGACTTGTACAGGGCTATTTTCGCCGATCGCGCCCGATCGTGCTCGAACGGGCCTGTTCGGGGCCGGTCAGGCGTCCGCCGCCCAGCCACGCGCCCGCTCCACCCCGCGTTGCCAGAGGCGGCGGCCGGCGGCCCGCGCAGCCTCGTTCCCGGCCGGCTCGAAGCGCCGCTCGACCGCCCGAACCGACGCGATCTCCGCCTGGTCCGCCCAGAATCCGACGGCCAGGCCGGCCAGCGCGGCGACCCCGAACGCCGTCGTCTCGCGGACGGCCGGCCGTTCGATCGATCGGCCGAGCTGGGCGGCGATCAGGCCGCAGACGAGGTCGCCCGCTCCCCCGCCGTCGACGCGCAGATCGCGGAGCGGCGTCCCGAGGTCGGCGTCCATTGCCTCGACGACGTCGCGAACCTGGTGGGCGATCGCGTCGAGCGTGGCCCGGGCGATGTGGGCGGCTCCGCTGGCCCGGGTCAGGCCCAGGATCGCGCCGCGCGCATCCGGATCCCAGTAGGGCGCTCCGAGCCCGACGAAGGCTGGCACGACGACCACCCCGCCGCTGTCGGGGACGGAACCGGCCAGGCGCTCGACTTCACCCGAGTCGCCGATCAGCCCGAGCTCGTCGCGCAGCCACTGGACCGCCGCCCCGGTCACGAAGACCGAGCCCTCGACCGCGTACACGAGGGGCGCGGCCGGCCCGAGTCGCCAGGCGACCGTCGTGAGCAGGCCATGGCTCGACGCGACCGGCGTCAGGCCGGTGTTGGCGAGGAGGAACGCTCCGGTCCCGAGCGTGACCTTGGCTGCGCCGGGCTCGAAGCACGCCTGGCCGAAGGTCGCCGCCTGCTGGTCGCCAGCGGCGGCCGCGATCGGGATCGGCCGGCCGAAGATCGACGGGTCGGTCTCGGCGTAGACCTCGGAGCAGCTCCGGACCTCGGGGAGCAGTGCGGCCGGGACCTCGCAGAGCCGGAGGAGGTCGTCGTCCCAGGCCGCGCGCCGGATGTCGAGCAGGAGCGTCCGCGAGGCGTTCGCCACGTCCGTCACGTGCGCCCGGCCGCCCGTCAGGCGCCAGATCAGGAACGACTCCACGGTTCCGGCGGCAAGCTCGCCCCGCTCGGCCCGTGGTCGGAGCGACGGGTCCTCGAGAAGGATCTGGCGAACCTTGGGACCCGAGAAGTAGGCGTCGATCGGGAGCCCGGTTCGGGCGCGGACGAGGGGTTCGTGACCCGCTGCTCGCAGGTCCGCGCAGAACGGCGCGGTGACGCGGCTCTGCCAGACGATGGCGTCGGCGACGGTCCGGCCGGTGGCCCGGTCCCAGACCACGGCGGTCTCGCGCTGGTTCGTGACCCCGATGGCCGCAACCTTCTCCGGACCGCCGACGGCCGCGATCACCTCGCGGGCGGTCGCGAGCTGGGCGTTCCAGATCGCCTCTGGGTCGTGGCGCACGTCACCGGGTGCCGGGTAGAGCTGGGGGAACTCGTGCTGGGCGCTGGCGACGATGCGACCGGCGTGGTCGAAGGCGATCGTCCGGGCGCTGGTCGTGCCCTCGTCGAGCGCGACAACGACGCGGCTGCGGTCCATGTCAGGCGCGGCCGAGGCTGCCGACAGGCGGCGGTGCGTGCCGGATGGTCCGAAATCGAACGCCGTCAGGAGTCACCTGTGGTTCACCGCGTCCGCCGGTTTCGGAGTCCGGTTTCGGAGTCCGGTTTCGGACGACCGCTCGGGACGGGAGGGGTGTTCGGAGCGTTCGATTTCGGACGACTGCGCAGCGCCATCACGGGATCGCGAACTCGCGGTCCGCGCCGCCCAGGAACCACGCGACCTCGGAGGCCTGACGACCCGCGTCCCAGCCCAGCTCGGCGCCGAGGATCGCCGCCACGCGGGGGGCGATCGACGCGCCCCGGTCGGGCAGTTCGTGGACGAGTCGCATCCGGCGGGCGAGGACGTCGTCGATCGACAGGGAGAGCTCGTGGCGGACGGCCCACGCGACCTCGGCCTCGAGATGCTCCTCGCCCTCGACCAACCGCCCGAGGAGACCGAGCTCGCGACCGAGCGCGATCACGTCGGGCGCCTCCGTCCCGTGGCGGGCCACGAGCCGCGCCGCGACCGCCGGCTCGAGGCCCGCCGACGAGACAAGGGAGGCCGCCACGCCGTCGAGGGCCGGCCGGTCCGCCGCGCCGACCAACCGTCGCCGAACCGTCCCGGTCGGGCGGGACGCCGCCCGCTCGCCGAGAACGCCGAGCGCCGCGTCGATCGTCTGCTCCGCCATGAGCCGGTACGTCGTGTACTTGCCGCCGCTGACTCGGACCAGGCCGTTGCCCTCGACGACGACCCGGTGCTCGCGCGAGGCCGTGACGGTCGAGCCGTCGGACGGTGCGATCAGCGGCCGCAGCCCGGCGTACGTCCCGACGACATCCGCCCGGGTCAACCCGATGTCGAGCACGTGATTGACGGCCGACAGGAGCTCGTCGACCTCGTTGGTCCCGGCGGTCGGGCGGTCGATCGGCCCGTCGTACGGCGCGTCGGTCGTGCCGACGAGCCAGAAGTGCGGCCAGGGAACGAGGAACACGACCTTGCCCGGCACCCGGATCGTCAGACCGACCGCGCTCGGGATCCGCTCGCGCGGCACGACCAGGTGGGCGCCGCGGCTCGGCAGGAGGCGGGTCGAGCCGCCCGACAGCGGCGACGACGGATCCGCGCCCCACACGCCGGTCGCGTCGATCACGACCCGGGCCCGGACGTCGCCGTTGGCTCCCGTGAGGATGTCGCACACCCGCGCCCCGACGACCCGGCCGCCGTCCTCGAGGAGCGATTCGGCCCGGGCCCTGGTCACGATCGTGGCCCCGTCCTCGCGCGCGCTGCGCGCGACCGCAAGCGTGTAACGCGCGTCGTCCTCGACTCCGTCGTGGAAGAGCAGCCCGCCACGCAACCGATCGCGTCGGATCGCCGGCGCCAGGGCAACGACTTCCGGCACCGACAGATGGCGATGCCAGCCACCGTCCTTTCGCGCGCCGAGCAGGTCGTAGAGGGTCATCCCCGCCTGGTAGAACGCCCGGGTCACGCCCGGCAGCCCGAACAGCGGGAACAGGAGAGGCTGGATCGTGACGAGATGCGGCGCGAGATGGAGAATCCGCGACCGTTCGGTCAACGCCTCGCGGACCAGTCCGAACCGGCACTGCTCGAGATAGCGCAGGCCGCCGTGGATCAGCCGCGACGACCGCGACGACGTCCCGACCGCGATGTCGTCGCGCTCGACCAGGCCGACCCGCAAGCCGCGCGTGGCCGCGTCGAGGGCCGCTCCGGCGCCGACGATCCCGCCGCCGACCACCAGGATGTCGAGCGGCCGATCCGCCAGCGCGGCGAGGTCCCGGCTGCGCTGCTCGAGTGGCCCGGCGGTCATCGATCCGGGCGACCGGGCCGGGTGATCCGCCAGAGGACGAGGCCCGTCCCGCCGATCAGGACGAGGATCAGGAGCGGCGTCCGGAACACCAGGTCGCGGGCGCCGGGCGGGGCAACGTACGTGACCACCGCCGCGAGCAGGACCGCGACCACGGCCAGGGCGCCGAGGAGGATCGCCTCGCGCAAACCGGGTCGGCGATCGAGGGGCGCTGCGCGATCCTCGGCCGGCGCCGCGCGATCCTCGACGGGCGGCCGATCAGCCACGGTCGGCCTCGGTCGGGATCCCGATCGGGGCGACGAGGACGCGGCCTGCCAGCGCCCTGCCGTTGCGGGTCGCGAGGCCTGTCTTGGGGCGGTGGAACGTGATCGTGAGGTCGGCCCGGACCGCCGGATCGGAGGGATCGCCGCTGGTCAGGTCGACCGCGGTCGGCGTGTCGACCGCGAGGACGGGCACGAGCTGGGCGCGGGCCGCGTTGATCAGGTCCACGGCCGCCCGAATCGGGTCGCGGAGCGGCCCGCGGACGCCGGTCCCGAGCAGCGCGTCGACGACGATCGCCGCCTTCTCGATCCCGTGCCCGAGCATCGCCACGTCGCGGGCGACCGGGGTGTGGACGATCGTGATCCGCTCGTCGCGGACGATCCGGTCCCAGTTCTTCGCGGCGTCCGCGCTCGAAGGCCGGGCTCCGCTGGCGACGAGCGCGACGATCACCTTCGCTCCGGCCGCGGCCAGGCGGCGGGCGGCGACGAGGCCATCCCCACCGTTGTTGCCGGGGCCGACGAGGATCACGATCGGCCCCTGGCCCCAGCGATCCGTATCGATTGCGAGCGCCCGGGCAGCCGCCGCGACGGCCGCGCCGGCGTGTTCCATCAACCGTTCGCCGGAAACGCCGAGCGCCTGGGCCTTGAGGTCTGCGCCGGTCATGGCGGCCGCGGTCATCGGTGGCCGGGCCGCGGCTGCCGCCCAGTGCCGACGCAACTCGCGCAGGTCCAGGTCGAAGAGGTCGGGGTCGTCGGCCGGGAGCGGAACGATGATGGCTCCCGCGGTCGGGCGCGAGGCGGGGATCGGCGGTGTCATGACCTGCGAAGGGTAGCCCGAACCCACGCCCACGGAAGGCAGGGATCCCGACGCAGTCAGTCAGGGCGCGGGCCTGGCCTCCGGGTCACGTCCGGCTGCGAGGATCACGGCGCGGGCTGGGGCTCCCGCAAATTTTCCAGGACCTGGGACGGGATCTCGCCGACCCACGGTTCGACGGTCGTCGGGATGTTCGGGACGAGCCCGACGACGCTGAACGCATACCAGCCAGTCGTTTCGCCGCCGGCGGTGACGAAGACGACGATGCTGTCGAATGGGTAGCGACGATCGCAAATGACCATTGGCGGGCACGTGTCGTCCATGACGATCCGCGTGGCCGCCGCGACCTCGGCCTCGTGCCCGGCGCGCACCAGATCGATGGCAGTGGCGCACGCCTCGGGCGAGATCCGGCCGCAGTCGACGAGCACACCCGGCGCGGCCGACGCGCGCGGCGCGGGAGTCGGCGATGGGCCGACCGATGCCGCCACGGATATGCTCGCGGACGCGGGGCCGGCGCTGGAGCCCAATGCGACGAAACCCACCCCAGGGACCATGTGGCCGACGAGCGCCTTCAGGTCGTCGGCGTAGACGGGCGCCGGCTCGGCCTGCGGCGGGTCGGACGGACTGCCCGGACTCAGGTCGCCGCCGCGGAGCAGGAACCGCTTGGGCACGTAGCCGGCGATCGTGACCCCATCGCCGGCCCATGCGCTGACGAAGTCGGGCACGAAAGCGTCGTTGATCTGTCCGCCCTGGGGCGGGTTCGCGTTCTCGGGGATCGGACCCTTCGTAGGCTGCCGCCAGACAATGGATTCGACGACGAGGATCCCGCCACTGACCGACCCGGCCGCATCGGCCCGGCCGTGGACAAGAGCCACGGTCCGCGCCCCCGACGTCCGGACGAAGCCCGGTGCAATGGGCGCTCCATCGAGAGCGAACACGGCTGACGGGTTCTCGACTGGACCGGCGACGAGGGTCCATCCCTCGGGGCAGCCGAGCTGGGCTCTCTCCGACCTCGAGAGGCATGGCGACGTGTCGAGGACGAGCGTCCCGCCGGCGAGGAAGCTGCCGCTCGACAGCCGGTCCGCGATCTCGTCTCCACGCGCGACCGGCTGGCCGCCGATCGCGAGCGGGACCCCGTCTGTGTCAAGCTCGATCGCTCCGGTTCCGGTGGACTCGCGATCGATCAGGCGAGGGCCGATCACGACGAGCGCCAGGGCGGCGAGGCCGGCGGTCGCGAGGGCGACGGCGAGGGGCGCCGTGCGGCGGAACGGTATGTCGCGGCGGCCGACCCGCCGCTCTCGGCGCGGTAGGTGCGGGTAGTCGAGCTCGGCCTGGCGCAGCTCGCCCGCGAGGAAGTCGCCCAACCAGGCCTCAACGCCCGGTCCGGACGGGGCGTCAGCCATCGCGCAGCTCCTCTCGCAGCCGGTCCAGACCGGTCTTCAACTGGCTCTTCACGGTGTTCTCGCTGACGCCGAGCGCTCGGGCCGTGTCCGCGACCGACAGTCCTGCGAGGTGATGAAGGGCGATCGCGGCGCGCGTCCGGCGCGGGAGACGGCCGAGTGCCTGGCGAACGTCGGCGCGCTGGGCAAGATCGACGCCCGGGCTCGCGATCTCGGCCACGCGACCGTCGAGGCTCACCAGGCGGCGCAGGCGGCGGACGACACGGAACGCCTCGCGGGTCTGGATCGTGAGGAGCCACGCTCGCATGGCGCGGGGCTCGCGCAGGTCGTCGAGGCGGCGAAGAGCGATCTCGAAGGTCGTCTGCACGAGGTCCTCCGCTTCGGCGGTGTCGAGCGTGATCACGCGGGCGGCGGCCAGCAGCATCGGACCGTGACCGTGCAGCTCCTCGACGAGCGCGTCGCGCGTCCGGGAGCCGGCGGAGGCGAGCTCGATCGAATCGACAGTGTTCATCGACCCTCTGTGCTGGGGCGTCACCTACAAGAGGGCACCGCTACTCGAAACGGGTGAGTCGCGACGGCGATCACGTCCGGATTCGGACCGCTCCCGCGCGCAGGTGCAGGAAACCCTCGCGGTCGAGCGCGCGGGCGGCGACCTCGATGGCGGTGGCGTCGTGGAGGCCGAGGCGGTCGGGCAGCGCCACCCACGTCCCGGCCGGGACCGACGTGACGGCCGCGAGCAGTCGCCCCCTGAGCCAGCGGACAGTCGCCCGGAATGGCACGGCGCTGTGCCCTGGCCGGACCACGGTTTCAGCGGCGCCGCGCGACGCGCACATGACCGCGAGCGGGCACTCGGTGCAACTCGGCGTCCGCGGCGTGCAGACGAGCGCGGCGAGGTCCATGACGGCATCGACCCAGCGTCCGGGGTCGGCCCGCGACACGAGATCGTCTGCGGCGGCCTCGAAACGCGGCGCAACCAGTGCAGCACCGAGAACGCGCGAGACGACGCGCCGGACGTTGACGTCAAGGGGCGCCACGGGAACGTCGAACGCCGACGCCGCCACGGCGCGCGCCGTGTACGGGCCGATCCCCGGCAACCGCTCCAGGGCATCGACCGTTGCCGGCACACGACCGCCATGGTCGGCGACGATCGTACGGGCGGCCTCGCGGAGGGATAGCGCCCGGCGGTTGTAACCGAGTCCCGCCCACGCGGTGAGCAGTTCGTGGGTCCCAGCGTCGGCGAGATGGGCGGGAGTTGGCCAGCGGTCCACGAACGACCGCCAGGCCGGCCCGACCCGCCCGATCCCGGTCTGCTGCGACATCACCTCGGCGACGAGGACCTGCCACGGGTTCGCGGCCTCGCGGATCGCGAGCGGGCGGCGTGCCCCTGCGTGCCACCGGAAGAGGCGGTTGGTGAACCGACGGCGGGTCGCGGGCTTCGGCGGCGCCGCACGGGTCACCGGCGCCGGGCGGGCAGATCGAGCCATCTGTCGCAGCCTATCATCGGCTCCGTGCCGGACAAGACGACGCCGACCCACCCGATCCGGATCGGCGCCGCGTTCTGGGTCCAGCGGACGGACTGGCCGTCGCTCCGGGTTGCGCTCGAGACCGCCGATGCGGCCGGCGCCGACGACCTATGGGTCGACGATCACCTGCTGTCGGACGAGGGCGCCGCGGACGACGCGAAGTTCGAGGGCTGGACGACCCTCGCCGCGGCGGCCGCGATCACATCGCGGGCCCGCCTCGGCTTGCTCGTCGCCGCGAACACCATCCGCAACCCCGGCCTCACCGCCAAGCTCGCAACCACCCTGGATCACATCAGCGGCGGGCGGGCGATCCTCGGGATCGGAAGCGGCTGGTTCGAACAGGAACACGAGGCGTTCGGGCTCGAGTTCGGGAGCGGCTTCGGTGAGCGGCTGGACCGCCTGGCCGAGTCCGTCGCGATCGTCCGCCGCCTGCTCGACGGCGAGCGGTTGAGCCACGAGGGTCGCTTCTACCAACTCCGCGCTGCCCTCGCGGCACCACGACCCATCCAGGCTCACCTGCCCATCCTGATCGGCGGCTCCGGCCCGAACAAGACGCTCCCGATCGTCGCCCGCCACGCCGACCTGTGGAACGCGTACGGCTCACCGGAATCGATCGCGGCCAGCGACCTGATCCTGCGCGAGCGCTGCCTCGCGATCGGGCGCGACCCGGACGAGATCGAGCGGACGGTCAACGTCAACGCCGTCGTTCGTCCGACCCGGGCCGAGGCTGAGCGCGTCTGGGCGAACTACGCGGCCACGCACCAACCTCGCGAGGGCGAGGGCCGGCTGGTCGTCGGCGGACCGGTCGAGGTCATCGCCGCCGCGCTCGCGGACTACGCGGCCGTCGGCATCCGACACCCGATCCTGGTCTTCCGCTCGCCGTGGGACCTCGAGACGATCCGCTCCCTTGGCGCGATCCGCGAGGCACTGCGCCGGCACAGCTGAAGGCGATCGATCGCCCGGCGGTCGGCTGCACGCCCAGAGAGCGTTGTGACGAACGAGTTGTCGCGACCCCCTGCCTGAAGGCCCCCTTGGTCCTGAATTAGCCGTGGAGGACGAGCGGCTAACGGCGACGTCATTCGTTTGCTCTCGGCGGCGCAAGCACGCCTTCCTTCGTCGTAACGCTCGCCCTGCGTTCAATGGGGGGCTGGGCGGCTGTGCGGCCTGTCGCGACGGCGAGCGCGGGGAGCGCCGCGGCCCGCGGGAGCTTCAGATCTTGAGCATCACGTGCTTGACGACCGTGTAGTCCTCGACCGCGTACATGCTCTGGTCCTTGCCGTAGCCCGACTCCTTGAAACCGCCGTGGGGCATCTCGGACACGAGCATGAAGTGGTCGTTGATCCAGACCGTCCCGAACTGGATCGAGCGGGCGACGCGCATGCCGCGACCCGCATCCGACGTCCAGACCGACGCCGCCAGACCGAACCGGACGTCGTTCGCCCAGGCGATCGCCTGTTCCTCGTCGCTGAACCGCTGGACCGTGACGACCGGCCCGAAGACCTCGTCCTGGACAATCTCCGAGCGCTGGTCCGGCCCGGCGATGACCGTCGGCTCGTAGAATGCGCCGGGCCGCTTCGGCCGTACGCCGCCGGTCACGATCTCCACGCCGGCCGCCCCACGCGCCCGCTCGACCATGCCCTCGACCTTGTCGGCCTGGGCCTGGGCGATCAGCGAACCCATCTCCAGGTCATCGCGCTCGGCGGGGTCGCCCCACGAGATCGACTTCACCTGGTCGGACAGCTCGGCCACGAATCGGTCGTAGATCTTCGGGCCCGCGATCACCCGGGTCGCAGCGGTGCAATCCTGGCCGGAATTCCAGTAGCCCCAGAGCTTGACCGCCTCGGCCACGGCGTCGAGGTCGGCGTCGTCGAAGATGATGACCGGTGCCTTGCCGCCCAGCTCGAGGTGGAGGCGCTTGACCTTGTCGGCCGCGAGCCGAGCGATGTGCTTGCCAGTATCGGTGTCGCCGGTGACCGACACCATCCCGACCTTCGGGTGGCCGACGAGCGCATCGCCGATCCCGGCCCCGGTGCCGGTGATCACGTTCAGGACGCCCGGCGGCAGGATGTCGGCCGCGATCTCGGCGAGGACGAGGGCGGTCAACGGGGTCCGGGCGGAGGGCTTCAGGACCACGGTGTTGCCGGCCGCGAGGGCCGGTCCGATCTTCCAGCCGGCCATCATGATCGGGTAGTTCCACGGTGCGATCGAGGCCACGACGCCGACCGGCTCGCGCCGGATCATCGACGTATGGCCTTCCATGTACTCGTTGGCGGCCTTGCCCTCGAGGAGGCGCGCCGCGCCGGCGAAGAAACGGAGGTTGTCGACCACGACCGGGACCTCGTCAATGGCTGCGCCGACTGGCTTCCCGGCGTTTCGGCTTTCGAGCCGGCCGATCTCCTCGCCGCGCGCCTCGAGCGCATCGGCCAGTTTCAGGAGCGCGTTCGAACGCTCGGCCGGAGTCGCGTGACCCCACGCCGGAAACGCCTTGTCGGCCGCCTGGACCGCCCGATCGACGTCCTCGGCCGCACTCTTGGGGACCTTCGCGATCACCTGGTC
>JBKJOK010000339.1:0-7633 GCA_046595595.1 Candidatus Limnocylindrales bacterium | reverse complement strand
TGCGCCAACCAGGCCGGTGAGGACAACCGCGACGTCGCCCGGATGGCCCTGCTCCTCGCCGGGCTGCCGGTCGAGGTCGGCGGGTTGACCGTCAACCGGCTGTGCGGCTCGGGCCTCCAGGCGATCAACTCAGCCGCGCACGCGATCGCGGTCGGCGATGGCGATGTGTTCATCGGCGGCGGCGTCGAATCGATGACCCGGGCGCCATACGTCATGGCCAAGCCTGCGGCCGCTTGGGATCGCGGCCCGCGCGAGCTCGAGGACACGACCCTCGGCTGGCGCTTCCTGAACCCGAAGCTGGCCGAGATGTACTACCCGTACTCGATGGGCGAGACCGCCGAGAACGTCGCCGAGCGCTGGTCAGTGGACCGTGCCGCCCAGGACGCGTTCGCCCTCGCCTCGCAGCAGAAGGCCGTGGCGGCGATCGACGCCGGCCGGTTCGACGACCAGATCGTGCCGATCACCGTTCCGTCGAAGAAGGGCGAGCCGGTGGTCGTCAGCCGCGACGAGCACCCGCGCGCCGACACATCCGCCGACGCCCTCGCGAAGCTTCGGCCGGCCTTCCGCGACGGCGGCACGGTCACGGCCGGCAATAGTTCCGGGATCAACGACGGGGCGTCGGCAGTGCTCCTCGTCGAGGCGGAGCGGGCGCGTGCCCTCGGCCTCCGCCCGCTCGCGAGAATCGTCTCGACCGCGGTCGCCGGCGTGGACCCGGCGATCATGGGCTACGGCCCGGTGCCGGCCTCGCGCAAGGCCCTCGAGCGGGCTGGCATCGGTGTTGGCGACCTCGACCTCGTCGAGCTCAACGAGGCGTTTGCCAGCCAGTCGATCGTGTGCATCGAGGAACTCGGGCTCGATCCGTCCAGGGTCAACGTCAACGGTGGGGCGATCGCCCTGGGGCACCCGCTCGGGATGAGCGGCGGCCGCCTGATCACGATGCTCAGCCACGAGCTGCGTCGGACCGGCGGCCGGTGGGGCCTGGCGACCATGTGCATCGGCGTGGGGCAGGGGATCGCGACCGTCATCGAGCGGATTGACGACTGACCTCGGGCCTTTTCGGCGGAACGCTTGTCGAAACTGGTTGTCGTGCGTACGATTGGGCCATCGACGCGATCCTGGTCGCGCTGCCACGATTTCTTCGACCACATCCCTCTGAGGAGGAACGCTCCCGATGTTGGAAACCCAGCCGGCCATCCAGCCGCTCGTCCCGCCGACGACCGTCGTCAACCTGACCGACGCGGCCGCCGCCAAGCTCCGCGAGCTGACAGCGGAGGAAGCGAATCCGGACATCGGGCTGCGCGTCTACGTCTATTCCGGCGGCTGCTCCGGCTTCCGCTACGGGATGATGCTCGAGGATGCGCCGACCGCCGAGGACAAGGTCCTCGAGGCGAATGGCGTCAAGGTCTACGTCGACGGCAAGTCGATCGACCTTCTCCAGGGCTCGCAGATCGATTACGTCGACACCCTGATGGGCGCCGGATTCACGGTCAACAACCCGAACGCGGTCGCGGCCTGCGGCTGCGGCTCGAGCTTCCGGACCGCCGACGACACGGGCTCGCCCAAGGGCTGCTCGCACTGACCATCTGGGGCGGCTCGTCCGTCTCGCTCCGCAGCCGCCGGCCCGTCCGGCGGCTGTTTCGATTCTCTAGACTCTGCTCGGACGCCCGCCGCTTCGCCCATCCACCGCTCGTGCGAGTTGCCGCCGGATGGAACTGCCGCTCTTCCCGCTGAACTCCGTCCTGTGCCCCGGGATCGCGCTGCCTCTCCACATCTTCGAGGACCGTTACCGGGCGATGGTCCGGCACTGTCTCGAGACGACGTCGCCGTTCGGGGTGGTCCTGATCCGGGAGGGCCGTGAGGTCGGCGCGGGCTCCATCTCGTTTACCGGCGTCGGAACGATCGCCGAGATCCGCGATGCCGGCACCTACGACGATGGTCGCTACGACCTGCTCGTCGTCGGGACGCGTCGATTCGAGATCCGACGCGTCCTGAGCGGACAGCGGCCCTACCTCGTGGCGGAGGTGGACATCCTCGACGAGACGGTCGGCGACGACGACACGGCCCATCGCCTGGCGATGAAGGCCACCCGCAAGTTCGTGACGTATCTCGAGCTCCTCCAGCCGCGAGCCGGCGAGATCGCCGACGAGATCGACGTCCGGGTGGAGGTCGAGGCGGCCGACGACGACGAGAAAACGGCCGACGAGGGATCGACCGATGCGGCGGAGGCGGAGGACCGGCCTGCGAGCGAGCCGGCAGGCGATCCAGCCGACACGCCTCGGCGGCGGAGGGTCACGATCCCCGACGACCCGACCGTCCTCTCGTTCCTGCTCGCCGGCATCCTCCAGGTGGAATCGCCGCGGCGCCAGGCGCTGCTCGAGGCCGCCACGACCGAGGATCGGCTGCGTGACCTGCTCGGCCTGATCGACCGCGAAGTGTTCCTCCTCGATCAGCGCCTCCGGTTCTTTCGGCCGGATCCCCGGATGGTGGGCGCCCGCCGCAGCTGAGCGCCGAGCCGCCATCGTCATACGCGCGGCGCAGCATTCTGGTCATCCAGTCACCTGAGGGTTATTAAGTCGAGTTTTGGGCATGGATCCGACGGATTCGATGCGGAGTTAGCCCGCTACGGCTGACGATCCGGATGTCAAGGGCGAACACCGCCTGACAACCCGCCACAAGAGTCTCCAGGTGAATATCTGGCCAAGTTCGAGCCGGGTCGGGCCGAGCGGCCCAAACCGATCACCGAGCCGAGCGGGGAACCCGAGCCGAGCGCCGACCCGAGCAGTGCGCAGCGCGCCGCACCCGGGCGGGCCCCGCACCCGGGCGGGCCCCGACGTGGCGCATCCGTGGGCCCGGTTGACGGGGACGGTACGGTTCCCATAGATTATTCATGTGACATTGACTAACGGTGGCGAGTCTGGCCGCGAAGCGCTGATCAACGACCTGGTCGACGAGATGACCTCGTGGAATCCGCGCGAACGGATGGACGCGTTCCGGTCGTGGCTGAAGGGATCGCTCAGCCTGATCCAACTCCATGTCCTGACGGTGATCGAGGCCGACGGCCCGCTCTCGATGTCGCGCGTCGCGGAGACCCTCGACGTCTCGGTCGCAAGCGCGACCGGGATCGTCGGGCGGATGGAGGAGCGCGGTCTTGTCGAGCGCCGCCACAGCACGACCGACCGGCGGGTCGTCCTGGTCCACCCGACCGAGACCGGCAATGCCGTGTTCCAGGAGTTGAACGACACCCGTCGGGCGCGCCTCGGCGAGCTCCTCGGCCGGCTTGCCGATGACGAGCTGGCGGCCCTCCTGACCGGCCTGCGGGCGATGCGCACAGCCCGGAACGTCCTCCACGCCGAGCATGCCGCACAAGCCGCCCGCGAGTCCGACCGATGATCGGGCTCCTCCGGATCTTCCTCGCGCCGTACCGCGGCCGGCTGATCGTCGTCATCGGGCTGCTCCTGGTCCAGGCGATCGGCAACCTCTACCTCCCGGACCTGAACGGCGACATCATCAACAACGGTGTCGTCCGGGGCGACCTCGACTACATCGTGCGCGTCGGCCTCGAGATGCTCGTGATCACCGCGTTCATCGGCGCCGCGGCGATCGCCAGCGTGTACCTGAGCGCCACGATCGCCAACGGCTTCGCCCGGGATGTCCGGAGCGCGGTGTTCGGCGCGGTCGAGACGTTCGGCCAGGTCGAGGTCAACCTGTTCGGCCCGGCGTCATTGATCACCCGCAACACCAACGACGTCCAGCAGGTCCAGCAGGTCGTCTTCAGCGGCCTGACGATCCTCGTCTCGGCGCCGATCCTCGTCGTCGGCGGGATCTTCATGGCCCTCCGGACCGACGTCCCACTGTCGGGGCTCCTCGTCGTGGTGATCCCGCTGATGGCACTCGTGATCGGGATCGTCATGTCCCGGGCGATCCCCCTCTTCCGGGCGACCCAGGTGAAGATCGACCGAATCAACCAGGTCATGCGTGAGACGCTCTCGGGCGTCCGAGTCATTCGCGCCTTCGTGCGGACACGCCACGAGGAGCAGCGCTTCACGGACGCCAGCCGCGACCTCTACGACACCCAGCTTCGGGCCGGCCGGCTGTTCGCCCTCACCCAGCCCGTGATCTTCGCGATCTTCAACCTGTCGACCGTCGCCGCTCTCTGGTTCGGAGCCATCCGGGTCCAGGACGGCGCGCTCTCGATCGGGGATCTGACCGCGTTCCTCCAGTACCTGACCCAGATCCTGTTCGCGATCCTGACCGCGGTCTTCATGTTCATCCTGATTCCCCGCGGGGCGGTGTCATCAGGGCGGATCCGGGAGGTCCTCGATACGAAGCCCTCGATCCACGATCCGGCCACGCCCGTGGTCCCCGACCCGGCCGGTCCCGAACGCGGCGTGGTCGAGTTCCGCAACGTCGAGTTCGGCTACCCGGGTGCCGAGCAGCCCATCCTCCACGACCTCTCGTTCCGAGCCGAGCCCGGCCAGACGACCGCCATCGTCGGCAGCACCGGCAGCGGCAAGTCGACGCTCGTCAACCTCATCCCGCGGTTCTACGACGCGACGGGCGGATCCGTCCTCGTCGATGGTGTCGACGTCCGGGCGATGGACCGCGAGGTCCTCTGGTCGCGGATCGGCGTCATCCCCCAGAAGGCGTTCCTGTTCGGCGGGACGGTCGCGAGCAACCTCCGGTTCGGCCATGACAGCGCCACCGACGACGAGCTGTGGCGCGCCCTCGACATCGCACAGGGCAGGGAATTCGTGAGCGAGATGGAGGGCGGCCTCGACGCCCCGATCATGCAGGGCGGCTCGAACGTGTCGGGGGGCCAGCGACAGCGCCTCGCCATCGCTCGGGCGATCGTCAAGGACGCCGGGATCCACGTCTTCGACGACAGCTTCTCGGCCCTCGACTTCGCGACCGACGCCCGGCTCCGGGCCGCCCTCGAGCGGGAGCTCGGCGGCGCGACCGTGATCATCGTCGCCCAGCGGGTCGGGACGATCCTGAACGCCGACCGGATCATCGTCATGGACGCCGGCCGGATCGTCGGCAGCGGGACCCACCGCGAGCTGCTCGCGACGAACGAGACGTATCGCGAGATCGTCTACTCGCAGCTGTCGGAAGCCGAGGCCGTCGCATGAGCGTCCGCCCGAGCGACGGCAGCGCGCCCCAGGGCGGCTCGCCCGGCGGCACTCGCGTCACGGGTGCGGCACCAATCAGCGGGCCCGGCGCACCCGTATTCCGGCCCGGCGCCGGCGCCGGCGGCGCGTCCGGAGCCGCGGGCCCGCCGGGCGGCCGACCCGGCGGGCCCGGCGGCGGACGAGGGCCCGGGATGATGGGCATGGGGATGGGCATGCCGCCGGCCAAGCCGAATGACTTCCGTGGCTCGTTCCGACGGCTGTTCGGGACGCTCCGGCCGGAGCGTCCGTTGATCATCGGCGTGATCGCGCTCGCGGTCATCAGCGTGTTCTTCAACGTCATCGGCCCGCGGATCATGGGCGATGCGATCAACGCGATCTTCGAGGGAGCGCTCGGCAAGCAGCTCCTCGCCAGCGGGCTGACCCAGGAGCAGCTCATCGCCCTGCTCCGGAGCCAGGGCCAGAACCAGCAGGCGGACCTCCTGAGCGGCCTCACGTTGACCCCGGGCGGGATCGACTTCGGGGCGCTCGGCGGCGTCCTGCTGTTCCTCGTCGGGGTCTACGTCCTCAGCTCGATCTTCAGCTGGATCCAGGGCTGGATCATGGCCGGCGTCACCCAGCGGGTCGTCCTGAAGCTCCGCACGGACGTCGACGAGAAGCTCGGCCGGCTGCCGCTCCGCTATTTCGACAGCCATCCGCGCGGCGACCTGCTCAGCCGGGTCACGAACGACATCGACAACATCGGCACGTCGCTCCAGCAGAGCCTGACCCAGCTGATCACGTCCCTTCTGACGATCGTCGGAGTGCTCATCATGATGCTCCTGATCAGCCCACTCCTCGCGATCGTGTCGCTGCTCGCGGTGCCCGCCTCGCTCGTCGTCACGATCGTCATCGTCCGGCGTTCGCAGCAGCAGTTCGTTGCCCAGTGGGCGTCGACCGGCGCCTTGAACGGCCACGTCGAGGAGATGCACACCGGTCACGCGATCGTCAAGGCGTTCGGCCGCCAGCGCGAGGCGATCGAGACCTTCGACGCCGAGAACGAGCGGCTCTACGACGCGAGCCGGCGGGCCCAGTTCATCTCCGGAATCATCATGCCCGCGATGACCCTGATCTCGAACGTCGGGTACGTCGCGATCGCGGTCATCGGCGGCCTGCGCGTCGCGTCGGGCCAGATGACGCTCGGCGACGTGACCGCGTTCATTCAATACTCGCGCCAGTTCACGTTCCCGATCATCCAGACCGCGAGCATCGTCAACGTCCTCCAGTCGGCGGTCGCGTCGGCCGAGCGCGTCTTCGAGCTCCTCGACGAGCCCGAGGAATCGGCCGACCCGGTGCCGGCGACGCCGCTCGACGCGCCGGTCGGCGCGGTCCGGTTCGAGGACGTCTCGTTCCGCTACGAGCCGGACCGACCGCTGATCGACGACCTGTCACTGAATGTGGCGGCGGGCTCGACGATCGCGATCGTCGGGCCGACCGGCGCCGGCAAGACGACCCTGGTCAACCTCCTCATGCGCTTCTACGAGCTCGACGGCGGGCGGATCCTCGTCGACGGCATCGACACCCGGGATCTCACCCGGGACGCCCTGCGGCGGTCCTTCGGGATGGTCCTCCAGGACACCTGGCTCTTCCATGGAACGATCCGCGAGAACATCGCCTACGGCAGGCTCGACGCGGCCGAGGCCGACCTGCACGCTGCCGCCGAGGCCGCCCATGTCGATCATTTCGTCCGGACGCTGCCCGACGGCTACGACACGGTCATCGACGACGATGCGACGAACCTGTCGGCCGGCGAGAAGCAGCTCCTCACGATCGCCCGGGCGTTCCTCGCCGACCCACCGATCTTGATCCTCGACGAAGCGACGTCGTCGGTCGACACCCGGACGGAGGTCCTGATCCAGCGCGCCATGGCCCGCCTGATGGACGGCCGGACGACGTTCGTCATCGCCCATCGCCTCTCGACGATCCGCGATGCCGACACGATCCTGGTCATGGACCGCGGCCGGATCGTGGAGCAGGGTACGCACGACGAGCTGCTCGCCCGCGGCGGCGCCTACGCCGAGCTGTATCGGAGCCAATTCGCGGAGCCCCTCGCCGAGGCGGTCTGAGCGACCGCGCGTCGGGCCGTCCGGAAGGGTGCCCTCAGGCCCGGTTGGCCACGACCACAGGGATCGCCACGGTGGTCCGGAGGGAGTCGAGGGCCATCCCGCGAAGCCGCTCGGCGAGGCGCGGCTGCGCAGAATCCGACGGGAGGACCACGATCGCCCCACCGAATCGCCGAGCCGCGTCTGCCAGGCCGTCCGCCCCGGCCCTCGTCGGGTACCACGCACCCGCCTCGAGGCCGGAGGACTGCGCCGCGTCAAGGAAGTCGGCGAGCGTGTTGCGGCCTTCCCGCCGAGCCGTCTCGGCGTCGAACAGGCGCTCTGGTGACGGGCGGCCGGCGTCGTCGCCACGGAGGTCCGAGTACGGGCTGGTGAACCCCTCGGCGCCACGATCGACGAAGACGAGGG
>JBKJOK010000166.1:0-17557 GCA_046595595.1 Candidatus Limnocylindrales bacterium | reverse complement strand
CCGATGACGTTCACGTCATCGGGCCGCAGGGCTACCGGACCACGCTCACGCTCCAGCTTCATGCCGGGGCCGTTCTGACGGATTCGGGCGGCGTCCAGCGCGAGGCGGCCTGGCTCGACGTGCCCTGCCTGATCCTGCGCGATCGGACCGAGTGGCTGGAAGCCGTCGCCGGCTCGGGCGGGCGGATGGTCGTCATCGGGCTCGATCGGACCGCGGCTGTGGCGGCCTTGGCCGACCTTGCTCCCGTCGCGGGGAGCGCGGCCGAGGCGGGGCGTCGCGCCGGGCGAACGCCCGTCGCGCCGTCGGGTGCGGCCGCGGCGATCGTCGCTGCCTTGTCGGTGGGCGCGTGACGCGGCGCGTCGCGTTCGTCTCGTACTCGACCGGCGAGTTCGACTCGCGGACCGAGCGGATGGCCGGGTCCGTCGTCGAGACCGACGCGGATGTCGTGGCATACGCCCGCTGGGCGCCCGGTCTGCCGCTCGTCGAGGAGCGCGCTGGGTACAGGATGGTCCGGGTGCCGGTCGACACGCTCATGGCGGTGCCCGGACTCGGCTGGCTGGCTCGGCGGCGGCTGTCCCGGGCGATGGTCGCGTCCACGACCGGGGCGGTGCCATCGGGTGCCCGAGCGGCCTCTTCGGGCGCCCGGGCGGGCACCAAGCCGCGCGCCGCCGATCCCCGCGCCGTCGGCGCCCTCGCAGCGACCGCGCCGGACCGCGGCCTGACCGGTCGCATCCGGCGCCTCGTGAGCGGCACCCCGCTCTTCCGGCCGCTCCGGGCCGTCCGCGATCTCACCCGCCTGCCGCGCCGCTGGCTCCTGTTTCCCGCATCGCTCCGCGCCTTCGCGGTCGCCCTCGACGGTATCGCCGCGCCTGCCGATCTCTGGCACGGAATGTCGATCCAGGCGCTGCCGGCGGTCGTCCGTCGCAAGCAGCGGTCGGGCGGAGTCGCGGTCTACGACAGTCGCGACATCTACATGCATGCCCGCGAGCTCGCTCGGGTCGGCGGGGTCCGGCGCTGGCTGTTCGAGACGGCGGAGCGTCGCTGGGCCCATGCCTGCGACGCGGTCCTGACGGTCAACGACGAGTACGCCGCGATCCTCGAGCGCCAGCTTCGCGTGCCCCGTCCGCCGGTTGTCATGAACTGCCCGGCGCGCTGGACGCCGCCCGAGCCCCGCCCGGATCTCATCCGCGAGCGGCTCGGCCTGGCGCCGGATGTTCAGATCGTGCTCTACCAGGGTGGCCTGTTCAGCGATCGCGGGATCGAGCAGTCGATGGACGCGATTCTGGCCGTGCCCGGCGCCGTCCTCGTCCTGCTCGGCTACGGCCGGCTCGGCGACGCCCTCCGCGACCTGACCGATCGCGAGCCGTATCGGGGGCGCGTTTTCCTCCTGGATGCAGTCGCACCGTCGGAACTGCTGCTCTGGACGGCGTCCGCCGCCGTGATGGTGATGGCAATCCAGCCGAGCTCGCTCAACCACCGGCACACGACGCCGAACAAGCTGTTCGAGGCGATGGCGGCTGGCGTGCCCGTCGTCGCAAGCGACCTGCCGGGGATGGCGACGATCGTCCGGGCCACCGGTTGCGGGGTCCTGTGCGACCCGACGGACCCCGCCTCGATCGCGACGGCGATCCGGTCGCTCCTGGACGAGACCGACGGCGAGCGCGCCGAGCGCCGGGCGCGCTGTCTCGCGGCCGCCCACGGCCGATACAACTGGGAATCCCAGGTGGGCACGCTGCTCGAGCTTTATGACCGCCTGCTGGCGAGCGGCGGCGGGCAACGGCGGTGACCGCCGAGCCGGTGGCCGGCGTCGGCATCCGGCGAGCCGTCGTGCTCGTCGGCAACCCCGCCCGGCCGTACTCACGCGGCCTCCGGATCGCCCGCACGCTGGCCGGGCTGGGCGCGGCGGTCGAGATCGCGGCCATCGCCGGTGACGATGCGCCCGAGCTCGATCAGGACGGCGACGTCACGATCCGGCGCTACCGGCCGAGCGGGCCGTACGTCCGACTGGGGGCCTCGAATGCGATGGGCAGCCGGGCCGCGAGCGACACGGGGGCGGGTGCGTTGTGGGCGGGTGCGTCGGGCCCGCTGCCCGTCCGGATCGCGCGTCGCGCCGTCGCCGCCGCCCGGCGCTGGATCCTCTGGCCGCACACGGTCCGCGGCTGGTGGGCGACCCTCGACCGCGAGCTGCCACCGGCCGACCTCTACCACGCCTGCGGGAGCCTGGCGATCGCCGCCGCGCTCCGCGCCCGCGCCCGGGACGCGGCCGCTGGTCGATGCTCTGTGGTGATCTACGACGCGATCGACGATGTCTTCGGTGGCAACAACGTCCTCGGCATGCCGGTTCCTGTCCGGCGCTGGCTCGCGCGGCGCGAACGCGGCTGGGCTCGAGCCGCGGACGTCCGCCTGACCGTCAACGACGCCCTCGCGGCGAGCCTGGCCCTGCGCTGGGGCGTTGCGGAGCGGCCACTCGTCATCCCGAACTGGCCGGAGGCCCGGGCGATCGCGGCCCTGACCGGCGATCGGCCCGAACTGATCCGGGCCGCGACGGGACTCCCGGCAGCCACCCGGATCGTCCTGTTCCAAGGCCGGCTCGGCCCGAACCTCGGTCTGGACGAAGCTGCCGAAGCCGTCCTGACGGTGCCCGACGCCGCCCTCGTCCTCATCGGGTTCGGCCGCGGGCTCGAGCGGAGTCGAGCCCGCGACGCGGATCCGCGGTTCGCCGGGCGGCACGTTACCTTGGCCGCGGTCCATCCGGACGAGCTGTTGCGCTGGACCGCCTCGGCCGACGTCGCGATCGTGCCGCTGCCGCCGGTGTCGGCAAATCAGCGGTCGTCGACGCCGAACAAGTTCTGGGAGGCGATCGCGGCCGGCACCCCGGTCGTCGTAGGACCGGGGCTGCCGGTGATGGCTCGCCTCGTCGAGGAGCACGACCTGGGTGTCGTGGCCCCGTCCCTGGAGCCGCGCGACCTCGGCAGAGCGATCGCCGCCCTCCTCGGGGTGCCGCTCGAGACCGCCGCGGCGCGTCGGGCGCGGATCGCGTCCGTGGCTGCGACATCGTTCAGCTGGGAGGTCGCCGCGGCGTCCTACGCCGATCGGGTCCGGTCGGCGCTGGACCTGGCGCGCCGCGCTCGCGGCGGGGAGCGCAGGGCGTCGTGACCGTCGCCGCCGAGCGACCGCTCCGCGTCCTCGTCATCGCCCGCTGGTACCCGGCGGTCGACGACCGCGGAGCCGGGGTCTTCGTCGCCGATCATTGCGCCGCCCTGGCGGCAGCCGGCGTCGAGGTCCGGGTCGCCTCGTTCGAGAACGCGCCTCTCTTCGCCGGCGACGACGCCACCGCGGAGCGACTCGCCGGCCGCTGGGCGGAGGCCGCGGCTGCCCGCCCGCCGGTCGCGACCCCGGTCAGCTGGGGCGCGCCGGGGGTTCCCGTGGCCCGCCTCCGGGCGGTGACACGGCCACGGGTCGGCGACGGGCTCGACGAGGTCCGGCGGATCGAACCGGAGGCACAGGCGCTCCGGGCGTTCGGCCGGGCGCTGGTGGTCGACTGGCCGTTCGATCTCGTCCACGCCCACACCGGGCTGCCCGACGGTGCGGCCGCGGCGGCGCTGGCGAGCGACCTCGGGGTCCCGCTCGTGACGACCGAGCACGACCACGCGGCGGCGGACCGCCTGACCGATGCGGGCGCCCGAGCCGCGTACGGCCGGCTGCTCGACGACGGCGGGACGGTCGTTGCAGTGAGCCGACACCTCGCCCGGCGCCTGGCGGCGGCGCTCGAGATCGGGCTGGATCGCATCGCGGTCGTCCCGAACCCGGTCGCGATCGACGATTTCACGCTCGGCGCTCCGATCGACCGGGATCCGGACGAACTCCTGTTCGTTGGGCGGCAGCGGGCGTCCAAGGGGATTGCCGCTCTCCTGGAGGCCCTCGCGATCGGCCGCCTTGCGAGGCCGGGCCTGCATCTCCGCCTGATCGGGGGCGCGAGCGACGACGAGTCGTCTGAGTGGCGACGTCTCGCGGATGCGTTGGGTCTGGGCGACGCGGTCACCTTCGAGTCGCCGAGCGGTCGGTCGGCGATCGCCGCCGCGATGCAGCGGGCGGGAGCATTCGTCCATCCGAGCCGCCTCGAGACGTTCGGGATCGTGGCCGCCGAGGCGCTCGCGACCGGCCTGCCGGTCGTCGCCACCCCGTCAGGCGGCGTCGACGAGATCCTGGGCGGGGACGGCCGGCTCGGGGAGGTCGCCGCCGACTTCGACGCGGCCGACATCGCAGCGGCGATCGACCGGCTGCTGGCCCGCCGCGAGACGTTCGATCCGGCCGCGCTTCGAGCGGTGATCGTCGAGCGGTACGCGCCGGCTGCGGTGGCCGGACGGACGATCGAGCTCTACGAGCGCGCGCTGGCGGGTCGGCCGCCGCGCAGCGCGTCGGCCGGCGCCTCGCCCGGGCCCGTCGATCCGCCAAGAGCGTTTCCCGTTGTCGTCGGGTTCCGTCGCAAGGCGCTCGACCGCCAGCTCGAGCCGCTAGCGGCGGCGCTCCGCGAACAGCTCCGTGTCCTGACCACCGCCGGTCCGGGACCGACGGACGAGCGACCGTCCCCGAGCTGGACCCTCATCGCCGATGACACGCTGGCGACGGACGGCGCGGGCCGCGCGCCTCGAGGAGGCGTCGGCCGCGCTCTCTGGCTTCTTCGTCATCCCGTGGCTTCGGCCCGGCGCCGGCTCGCCGCCCGCGGCCGGCCCGCCGAGCTGCTGGATCGGCGCCGCGCGGCCGTCCGCGACATCGTCGGCGCCACGCCGGGGCCACTCACGATCCTGGCGCTCGATGCCGACGACCTGCTGGCGGCGGAGGGTGCGCTCGACGATCGGGTCACGCTCGCGGCCGGGGGGATCCGCTGGCTCGCGGACGCGTGGGACGAGGCGGAAGCTCCGTCGACCCCGCTCAGGGACGCTTGATCGCCCCGCCGTAGCGCGCAATCTCCTCGGCCTGGCGCGCCTTCGTTTGGGCCGAGTGCTCCTGGTGGAGGGCGACGACCTCGGGCGGCTCGCCCTCGAGGACGATCCGACCCTTCTCGAGCAGGATCGCCCGGTTGCAGTACTCGGTCACCCAGGTCATGTCGTGGGTCACGAGGACGATGCCCTTGGCCTGCTTCACCAGCTCGCCGACGCGGGCTCGGCTCTTCGCCCGGAAGACCTGGTCGCCGGTCGCGAGGACCTCGTCGAGGAGGAGCACGTCGGGATCGACCGAGGTCGCGATCGCGAAGCCCAGCCGCGCCCGCATCCCCGACGAGTACGTCTTGATCGCGGCGTCGATGAATTCGCCGATGTCGGCGAACCGGACGATGTGATCGACGCGATCGCGGAGCTCAGCGTCGGACATGCCCATGAACGCCCCGGCGAGGAGGATGTTCTCGCGTCCCGACAGCTCCGGATCGAACCCGGCACCGAGCGTCAATAGGCTCGAGATCCGGCCCCGGACCGACAGCGCACCGGCCGACGGAACGATGATCCCGGCGAGGACCTGGAGGAGGGTGCTCTTGCCCGCGCCGTTGGGGCCGATGATCGCGAGCGACTCGCCGGACACGAGCCGGAACGACACGTCGCGCAGGGCCCAGAAGTCCTTGGGGCCATCGCGACGCTTGAACATGTTCGTGAAGGTCTGCCGGACCGTGTTCTTGCGGGTCAGCCGGAGGCTGTAGCGGACGCCGAGATCGGCGACCTCGATGACGGTGGTGCCGAAGGGGACATCGGTCGCGAGGCCGGCGGCGCGAGCGGCGCTGGCCGCCGCGTCGACCGAGAGGACCTCCTCCTCATCGCCGGCCGTGGCCGCGCCGCCGTCCGTCGCGGGCTCGCGGGCCGGGGCCGTCGCGGGCTCGGGGGTCGTCGCGCCCGGGGCCACCGCGTCCTGCGTCACAGGACCTTCGCGAAGGTCGGCTCGAGGCGCTTGAAGACCAGCACCGCGAGGAGGCACAGGACGATCGACGTGATCAGGACGCCGAGCAGGCCGGTCCATTCCGGCGCCGTCTCGTAGTAGATGACGTCCCGATACGACTCGAAGATGTAGGTGAAGGGGTTCAGGTTGAGAACGAGGCTGACCAGGCCGTGGCCCTGGACGAGCTCGTTGATCTGGGCGGCGCTGAAGAGCGCCGGAGACATATAGAACCAGAGGCGGAGGACGTGTCGCGCCACGTTCCCGACGTCGCGGAAGAACACGTTGATCGCCGCGACGATGATCGCCACCGCCAGGGTGAAGACGAATTGGACCGCGGCGACGACCGGGATCAGGAGCAGGGTCGCCGAGATGTGGGTCCCGTAGAGGAGGACGAGGATCGCCGCCAGCGGGATCAGTCCGAAGGCGAAGTTGACGACTCCCGCGATGACCGCTGCCACCGGCAGGATGATCTTCGGGAACTGGACCTGCTTGATCAGCGATTCCTGGCTCGTGACCGAGGTCACGCCGTCGCTGACCGCGCTCGAGAACCACTTCCACGGCAGGATCGCGGCGAAGATGAAGAGCGGGTAGTCGGGCGTCCGCGCGAAGCCGCCCTGGATGACGGTCACGAGGACGACGTAGACGAGCATCTGGAGGAGCGGGTCGATCACCCACCAGAGGTTGCCGAGGAACGTGTCGGCGCCCTTGCGCTTCATGTCGGCGCGGATGATGTAGCCGATCAGCCGGCGGCGGGACCACGTCTCGCGGAACGCCTCGGTGATGAGCCCGAGCGTGCCGGGACGGACACTCGTATCATAGATCACGGTGGAGGCGGTCATCGGCGGCCGAAGATTAGCACGGGTCGCTCGGCGGACTACGCGGCTACGATGGGGCGGATGCGACCCACGCCTCACCGGATCGAGCGCCCATGGACGTGACGATGTACGTCATGAACGACGTCCGTCACGACTCCCGCGTCCTCCGCGAAGCCGGCACCCTGGCAGGGGCGGGCCATCGCGTGACGATCGTCGGTTCGAGCGGGGCGGGCGACGCGATCGCCGCCGCCGCGGGCCCGGAGCGGTTCGGCGACGTGACGATTCTGCGAGTTGGTGAGCGCGGCCCGACCCCGGTCGGTGTCGTCTGGGCGGACCGGCCGTGGGTCCTCCGACGGCGCGCGACCGGCAGCGTGATCGGCGCGCTGCGGGCGGGACCGGGCGGGGCGCCGCGTCTCCTCGCGACGCTTGCGGCAAGCCTCATGAGCCTGCCCTGGATCGCGATCCGGGGTTCGTGGGTGGGGGTTCGCGCGGCCACGGGACGGGCGACCCCGCGACCGGGCTGGGCGGCGTATTTGGGAGTGTGGCTCGGTCGGCGCCGGACCTGGGCGCAGCGCGCGGCAGCCATTGCACCGCGCGCCGACATCCACCACGCCCACGATCTCGAGGCATTGCCGGCGGCGCTCGCCGCCGCGGCCCGCGACCGGAGCCGGGTCGTCTACGACAGCCACGAGATCTTCGTCGGCTGGGGGCCGCTGCTCGAGCAGCCGCGCTGGCTGCGGGCCGTCTTCGCACGATGGGAGCGGCGCCTTACGTGGCAGGGGGCGGCGATGGTCACCGTCAACGACGCGATCGCCGAGGAGCTGGCCCGGACGCTCCGGCCGGCCCGAATCGTCGTCGTCCACAACTGCCCGCCGCGCTTCACGCCGGCCGTGCCGGACCCGCAGCGCCTCCGCGGCGCCCTCGCCATCCCGCCCGACGCCCCGCTCGTCCTGTGCCACGGCAACCTCCAGGCAAACCGCGGCCTCGAGGAGACCGCCGAGGCCCTCGCCCGCCCCGAGCTGGCCCGCGCCCACCTCGTCTTCCTCGGCTACGGTCGCCGGGTGATCGAGCCGATCCTCGCCGACCCGCGCCTCGCCGGCAGGGTCCACGTCCTCGATGCGGTTCCTCCGAGCGAGCTCCTCGACTGGATCTCGGGCGCCGATGTCGACGTGATGGCGATCCCGGCGGTCGACCGGAACAGCGTCCTCAGCAGCCCGAACAAACTCTTCGAGAGCCTGGCCGCGGGCGTCCCGGTCGTGACCAGCGACTTTCCGGTCCGGCGCCGGATCGTGCTCGAGGACCCGCTCGGGCCGCTCGGTGCCGCCTGTGATCCCGCCGATCCGGCCTCGATCGCGGCCGCCATCGTCTCGATCGTCGACGCCCCCGCCCAGGAACGGCGAGCCCTGCGCGATCGCTGCCTCGCGGCCGCCCACGCCCGCTGGAACTGGGAGGGCGAAGGCGCGAAGCTGGTGGCGCTCTACGCCGATCTCGCGCTGGCTGCCGCGCCCGGCACCGCCCGATGAGCGATCGCTGGATCGTCCTCCAGGAGGAGCGTCACCGCCGCTTCGGGGGCGACCTTCGCCGCGGCCACATCCTGCGCGTCCTCGCCGAGCGAACAGGGGCCGCAACCGGCGGCTGGTCGGCGGCGGCGGTCGCGCTCATCCTCGATCGCCACGGCGCCGGCGGCCCGCCGTGGGCTCGACGCGTCGCGCCGAGCTTGGCGTCGGCCGAGTCCCTCGAACCGGCGGTTCTCGCCGATGTCGTCAAGCGGTCGCGACCGGCCGTCCTCGACGTCCACGACGACCCGGTGCTGCAGCTGGAGGCCCTCGGCGTCGACCCAGGCGCCAACCGTCGTCGCGAGCTCGCCGACAAGGCGGCGCGCAACCGCGAGGCGTTCGAGCTGCTCCTGGCCCCGACGGCCTCCTTCGCAGACCTCGCCGGCCTTCCGCCGGAGCGGACCATCGTCGCCCCGAACGGGACGGACACCGAGCACGTCCGGCCCCAGCCCGCGCCGGACCGCCCCGCGATCGGGTTCATCTCCGGCGCGGCGTCCGGCCGGGGGATCGAGGACCTGGTGGCCGCCACGCGGATCGTGCGCGAGCGGGTCGCCGACACACGCCTCCTTCTCTGGCTCGTCACGACAGGTCCGGCCGGTGAGACGTACCTCGCGGATCTCCGGGCGAGCCTCGCCGCCGAGCCATGGGTCGAGATCGGGACGGCTACCTACGAGAGCCTGTCGGCCGAACTGGGTCGGGCGTCGGTCCTGACGATCCCCCATCCACCGGGGGCGTACCTCGACGCCGCCCTGCCGATCAAGCTCGCCGACGCGATGGCGGCCGGCCGACCGGTGGCGATCACGCCGCGGACCGAGAGCGCCCGCGTCGTGCGGGCGGCAGACGCCGGCATCGTCGCCGGGGATGGGCCCGCCGCTCTCGCTCAGGCCCTCGTGACCCTCCTCGAGGATCCGGAGCTAGCGGCCCGACTCGGAGCCAACGGCCGCCGCGCCGCCGAGCGCGACCTCGACTGGCGAGTGATCGGCACCGCCGTCGCTGACCGTGTGCTGAGCACCCGATGAGCGCGGGCAGCGAGCGCCTGCGAACGGCCGACGGGCGGACGATCGACCTCGATCCGACGTTCAGCCCGGCGCCCGGCGACCCGGCGATCGCGATCCTGCCGGTCGCCCGGCGGGTGCTCGCGCGCCACGACCCGGCGGGCGAGTCGCTTCGGATCGTCGACGAGCTCGGGGCCGCGGCGGATCTCCAGGCGGCTCTCACCGTCGGCGGCGTGTCGCTCTGGCCGCGCCGCCGCCTCGTCGCCTGGCGCCGGCTCCACGACCTGATCATGTGGCGCGGGATCATCGCCGAGCTCGGGATCGAGCCCGGCGCGGGCCTGCAAGCCGATGACGCCGCCGACCTGCCGGAGCCGCTCCGCGACCTGCTCGGGCTGTCGAATCCCGACGCGGGCGCCGAAACCGGGGCCGACGCCGGCCGATCGCGCGCGGGGAGGCCGGCAGCGGCCAACCGTCGGGCACCCTCGCAGTTGCGCCTTATCGCCCGCGGCGTGCGTCGCCTCGTCGGGGCTGCTCCCGACGCGCCGAAGCCGTCGGCCGCGGCCACGGCAATGGCGGCGGCGCTGGCGGCGGATCGCGCCAACCTCGCCACCTGGTTCACTGGCGATCGGCGGCCCCTCCTCGTCCTGTCCGACGCCGGCGTGTTCCAGACCGTCGACACGCCGGCCGGGCCGGTCCGCCTCGATCCATTCCTCGCGCCGATCGTCGATCGCCTCCGCTCGTCCGCGCTCGAGCCCGTCGTGGTCGAGCTGTCGCGCGACCGGCCGCCGGCCGACCCCGGCGAGCGACGGGTGTCGAGCCGGGCGATCACCGCCGCGACGGACGAGCCGTCGGCGATCGCATCCGCCGCCGTAATGGCCGCCGCCGTGTCGGCCCGCCTAGCCATCGCCAACGCCCGCATCGACCTCGACGGCATCGACGTCGGACCGCGCCTGGTCGACGCCGAGCGCGCCTTCGCCCAGACCGGGGTCGCGCCCTGGATCCTCGCCCGCGACCGGATCGAGCGGTTTCTTGCGGCTCATCGCCCGGCCGGGATCCTGATGATCAACGAGTACAGCCGGCCCGAGTGGCTGGCGGCTGCCCGAGCGGCAGGGATCCCGGTTGCGGCGGTCCAGCACGGGATCATTCATCGCGTCCACGCGGGCTATGTCATGCCTCCGCGGACGCCGGCCACGATCCTCGCCGACCGGACCTGGGTGTTCGGTGCGTACGAGCGGAATCTGCTCCTGGCGCACGGCTACCGCGAGGACGAGGTCGTCGTCGGCGGGGCCCCGCGGCTCGACCTCCTGCGGGGCCTCGATACGTCCCGGGACGACGCCGCGGCCGCCGCCGCCCGCGAGGCGCTCCGCACCCAGCTGGGTGCGCGGCCGGGCGAACGGCTCGTCGTGTTCTCGTCGACGAACAACGGCGACGTCCGGCGGCTCGTCGTGGCGCCCGCGCTCGCCGCGATCCTCGATCGGCCCCTGCCGAACGTCCGGCTCGTCGTGAAGCTCCATCCGGCCGAGGCGCCCCATGACCTGTATGAGCGCCTGGCGGCCGGGCTGGCCGGCGCGGGCGGCTTCGATCCGCCGCCAATCTCGACGATCCGCGAAGTCGACCTATTCGGCCTTCTCCGGGCGGCTGATGCCCACCTCGGGATCCACTCGACCGTCCTCACCGACGCCATCGTCGCCGGCGTCCGGAACCTCATCTTCGTCGGCTTCCCGGGCAGCGACCTGCTCGACTACGTGGATCGCGGCGTCGCCCGACCGGTCCGCAACGGCGTGGACCTTCTCGCCGCCCTCAGCGACTCGTCGACGGCGAACCCCACGGACCGGGCCGCGTTCCTCGGCGCCCACCTCGCGGCCGGCGACGCAAGCGAGCGGGTCGCGGGCGACCTCGTGGCCTGGCTCGGCCGATGACGACGCCGCCAGCTCGCTCCGGCGACCCGCCGCCGCTCCGCTCGTCGCGGCGGCCCGTCGCGATGCTCACCCACAGCTACTACGAGGAGGACCCCCGGGTCCGCCGCGAGGCCGAGACTCTGGCCGCGTCCGGCCGGCCGGTCGACGTCTACAGCCTTCGCCGCCCCGACGACCCGCCGGACGGCGAGCTCGACGGCGTCCGGATCCACCGGATCGACGTCCAGCGTCATCAGGGCGCCGGCATCGCGACCTACGTCCTGGAATACCTCGCGTTCCTCGTCCGGGCCGGCTGGGCGGTGACGCGCGACCGACGGCGACGGCGTTACGCCCTCGTCCAGGTCCACACGATGCCCGACTTCCTGGCGTTCGCCGGCCTGCCCCTGCGCCTGGTCGGCGTCCCACTCCTGCTCGACCTCCACGAGGCGATGCCGGAGTTCTTTCCGATCCGCTTCCCCCGCGCCGCGAGCCCGATCGCCCGCCGCGCCCTGCGCCTCCAGGAGCGCCTGTCGATCGCGATCGCGAGCCACACGATTACCGTCAACGACGCCCTCCGCGATCGGCTGATCGCAGCCGGCGTCGCGCCGTCCAAGGTCTCGATCGTGCCGAACCATCCGGCCCTCCGCCGCTTCGACGTGGCGGAGGTCCCGGACCGGCCGTTCCTTGCCGACGGCACGCTCCGGCTCGTGTACGCCGGCGCGCTCACCCCCGTCTACGAGCTCGACGTGGCGGTCGAAGCGGTGGCCCGCTTGCGGGAGCGGCGACCGGCGCTGCCCGTCCGGCTCGACCTGTACGGGCGCGGCGACAGCGAGCCGGCCCTCCGCGCCCGGATCGAGGCGCTCGGCCTCGGCGACCGGGTGACGCTCCACGGGCGGATCCCGTTCGAGGCGATCCCGGCCGCCATCGCCGCGGCCGACATCGGCCTCGCCCCGACCCATCTCGACAGCTACACCCGGCTCAGCCTCTCGACGAAGATCTTCGAGTACGGGGCGATGGCCCGGCCCGTGGTCGCGACCCGCCTGCCGCTGGTCGAGCGGACCTTCGGCTCGGACGCGGTCGCCGTGTACGAGCCCGGCGACGCGGACGACCTGACTAGCGTCATCCTGCGCCTCGTCGACGATCCCGCCGAGCGGGCGCAGCGGCTCGCGGCGACGTCGGCGCTGGTCGTCGACCTCGCTTGGGAACGGACCTCGCGCGCCTACCTCGACCTCGTTGAGCGCCTCGCGGCCGACGGGCTATCCTCAGCCGAGCCGTCGGCCGACCGGAGCCCACGGGCGGCACTGGACGCGGAGGACTCGTGACGAACGACCAGACGGTGGCGATCATCGGTCTCGGCTACGTCGGCCTGCCGCTCGCGATCTCGTTCGTCGAGGCCGGCCTGGCGGTATCGGGCATCGACGCGAGCACGGCCCGCGTCGCGGAGCTGTGTGCCGGCCGATCACCCATCGACGACATCAGCAACGAGCGCCTCCGGGCGGCCCTCGAGCGCGGCCTCCGGATCGTCGGTCCGGACGAGGCCCGGCTCGCCGACGCCGACGTCGTCTTCGTCTGCGTCCCGACGCCGATCACGTCGTCCAAGGACCCCGATCTCGGGCCCGTCCTGAGCGCCGCCGGCCTCGTCCGCCGGC
Source organism: Candidatus Limnocylindrales bacterium (assembly GCA_046595595.1). Classification (GTDB taxonomy): domain Bacteria; phylum Chloroflexota; class Limnocylindria; order Limnocylindrales; family CSP1-4; genus CF-46. The sequence goes on along the minus strand of JBKJOK010000166.1, from coordinate 4,725 downwards.
ACCTTCGACACGGTCAGCTCGTCGTCCTCCAGTCGACGACCTTTCCGGGCACGACGAACGGGCCGTTCCGGGACGAGCTCGAGCAGGTTGGACTCCGGGCCGGCACCGATTTCGACCTGGCCTTCGCGCCGGAACGGGTCAACCCGGGCGATCCCTCATCGGCGGCGAAGGGCGTGCCCCGGCTGGTCGGCGCGACGACGGCCGACGCCACCGCTCGGGCGGCCGCCCTCCTGCGACGGATCAACGACGACGTCCGCGAGCTCTCGTCGCCGGACGCCGCCGAGATGGCCAAGCTGCTCGAGAACGTGTTCCGCAACGTGAACATCGCCCTCGTGAACCAGCTGGCCCTGCTGTGCGAGCGGATGGGCCTCGACGTCTGGGAGGTCATCGACGCGGCGGCCACGAAGCCGTTCGGGTTCATGCGCTTCACCCCGGGCCCCGGCGTCGGCGGCCATTGCATCCCGGTCGATCCGTATTACCTTGCCTGGCGAGCGCGCGAATTCGACTTCGTCGACCGCTTCGTCGAGCTGGCCGGCGACATCAATCTCGCGATGCCGCGCCACGTCGTCGACCTGGTCGCCGAAGGGCTCAACGAGCGCGGCCTGGCCGTGAAGGGGTCACGGGTCGGCATCCTCGGCGTGGCCTTCAAGCCGAACGTCCGCGATGCCCGCAACTCACCGGCGGCCGACGTCATCGCGCTGCTCTCGGAACGGGGCGCGACGATCGCCTACCACGATCCCCACGTGCCCGTCTTTCGCGATGCCGCCGAGACGGAGCACGCGACCGTCGAGCTCGCGGACGTCCTCGCCGACTCCGACGTGGTCGTCGTCCTGACCGCTCATCGGGCGATTGACTGGGAGCGCGTCTACGGCGACGCGGCGCTGGTGGTCGACACCGTCAACAGCTCGGCCGGTCGGGCGACGCGGCCGCGCCAGGTTCTCCGACTCGGGGCAGGCTGGTCGCAGCCGGTCGCCGTTGCCCGCGGCCTGACCGGGCGGGGCCGCCTCCCGTCGTGACGACGCAGGGGCCGGGGCTCGAGCCCGAGATCCGTGTCCGCCCCGCCCGCCTCGCCGACGCCGACCTCCTGCTCGCCTGGGCCAACGATCCGCTGACTCGCGCCGCCGGCTTCCACCCCCGGCCGATCGCCATCGCCGAGCACCGAGCCTGGCTGGCCGGGCGTCTGGCATCGCCGTCGACCCGCCTCTACGTCGGGCTGGCCGGCGAGGAGCCGATCGGGCTCGTCCGGATGGAGCGCGACGATCAGGCTGTCGTCGAGGTCTCGATCTCGGTCGCCCCGGAGGCTCGTGGCCGCGGCCTCGGCCGGCGCCTGCTCAGCGCCGGGCTCGACGCGGCCCGGACCGACCCGGCGTTCCCGCTGGCTTCGTTCGTCGCCCGGGTCCGGCCGGACAACGCGGCGTCGCTCCGGCTCTTCGTCGGTGCGGACTTCCGCGAGGCGGGGCAAACGCAGGTTGGCGGCAAGGACTGCGTGATCCTCCGGCGCGTCTGACGACCGGAGTCGCGACGTGCCGTCAGGTGGTCGGCGCTGCGACGTGCCATCAGGCGGGCGGCGGCCCGCCGGGCTTCTCGAGGAGCTGCCAGGTCAGCCGATCGAAGCCGTCCTCGGGGGCCAGGAATCCCTCGTCGCGGACGACGAGATCGGGGAAGAGCTGATTATAGATCGCTCCGTAATCGCGCCGGAACAGGCTGCCTGTGACGCCGTGGTACGGAACCTCCTCGTTGCGCGGAGCGTGGTACTCGGCCCACAGCACGTGCGACCGCGCGCATCGGACGATCTCGGCGAGGACGTTGGGCAGGGTCTCGTCGGGCTGGTGGATCAGGACCCCGACGGTGAAGACGAGGTCGACGAACCCGTCCGGAAACGGCAGGCTCCGGGCCAGCCCCTTCACTGCATGGATCCCCGGAGCCTGGCTGCGGGCGACGACCAGGGCCGTCTCGTTGACGTCGACGCCCCAGACACGACCCGGCTCGATCAGACCGGAGATGGGCCGGAGGTTGGCGCCCTGGCCACAGCCGACCTCGAGCACGGACGCGATCGAGTGGGTCCCGAGGACCCGCGTCCAGAAGGCCGCCCGACGCTCGTCGAGGACGCGGTTCCGGGCGATGTAGGCCTCGCCGAACTCGCCGGACCAGAGTGCCTCGAGACGGACCGCCTCTGCGGAATCCCGGTCAGACATCGTCAGCTCCTCGCCGCCCCGCAGCCGGGGTTGACGGCTGGGAGAGGGTAGACGACGGACCGAACGGACGTCGGCCGCGACGACGCTCGACGAGGGCCCAGCCGGCGAGCACGACGAGCGCGAGCCCGGCCGCTACGGCGCCGAACGCAGTGAAATCCGGCCGGTAGGCGAAGACGACCCGGCGCGCCTGGGGCCCGATCGCGACGCCGCGAAAGGCGCCATCGACGGTGGCAATCGGGGCCGGCCGGCCGTCGACCTCCGCGACCCAGCCGGGCGACGCGGCGTCGGTGAGGACCAGGAGCGACGGCCGATCCGGGACGACCTTGACCACGATCCGGTCCGGCGCGTCCTCGACGATTGTTGCGCCGCCGGCCCCGCCGGCCCCGCCGCTGCCGCCCGCGCCCGGCGCGATCGCCTGACCCTCCGGCCCCAGGCCCGCGATCTCGGTGTTCGTCGCGATCGCCGTGCCCTTGAGCTCGTCGAGGCCCGCCCGGGCGAGGGCCGCCAGGACCGCCGCGCTGTCGGGTTGCGGCGCGACCGCTCCGACGAGGAAAGCGCGCTCGAATGCCGCCGGGTTCTCGTAGACCGTGACCTGCCCGTCCTGGAAGCGCGGGACGAGGCCCGGGACGGTGGGAACGTTCGTACCGGGCGCCGCGCGGACGTACAGCCAGCGCGCGCCCGCGAGCGAGACGAGCTCGGGGTCGACCTCGGGCCGGAAGGTGTACGCCCGCGCCCCCCACGAGTGGAAGTACTCGTACCGCGCAGGATCGAGCGCGAGGCCGGGAGCGGTCATCGCCCCGAAGAAGCCGTGATAGGCGAGGGGATAGATGGCCTGGTAGCCGTCGGCTTGGCGGAGTCCCTGGAAGGCCATCCGGTTCGCGTGGTCGCCAAACGTCAGGACCCGGTCCGAGGCGATTCCCGGTTGGCGCAGCAGGAAGGCCTGGGCCGGGGTGAGGGCGAGACGATCGTCGAATGTCGAGATGTAGTTGCCGCCGAGGGGGACCGCGGTCGACAGCAGGAGGCGGTCGCCGACGAAGAGAAGGCCGAGCCCCAGCACGGCGCCGCGAGCCAGGGGGCGGGCCCGGCCGCGCGCCACCAGCGCGATCAGGGCGACCCCGCCGACCAGCCCGATGCCGATCGCGGCGACGCCCAGGATCCAGGCGGTGTCCTGGGGATCGCTGGCCTGGAACGAGCGGACTGCCGCGAGCGCCCGGCGAGCCCCGAGCGCAAGCTGGATGGCGACCGGGGCCAGGGCCAGCGCCATCAGCCCGAGCGCCATCCGGCGGCCACGCGACCCCGGCCGAAGCCACGACGTGTCGATGGCGCCGCGACCGGTCACGACATCCACGCCCAGCGCGGCGGCCGCGGCGATGGCGAACGGAACGAAGGACCGGATCCGGACGAACTGGAACGAGCGGAGGATTCCGAGCTGTTCCTGGACCGCGGCGCCGATCATCGCCACGAGATCGAGGGCAGGGATCGCCACCAGCAGCAGCACGATGAACCAGGCGGCTCGCGACCGCCGGCCTGCCACGATCCCCAGGACCGCCAGCGGCAGCCCGATGCCACCGAGGAAGATCGTGCCGTAGCGCGGAACGCTCGGCCCGAACGGGCCGGTCGGGAGGCCGAACAGGATTCCCTGGTAGTGCCCGACGATCGTGCGGAGCGCATCGCCGGCGGACGCTCCGAACAGGTACTGGAGGTCCCAGACGGTCCGCTCGGACAACGGCAGCAGGGCGAGCTGGGTGATGAATACCGGGCCGAAGAGGGCGAAGCTCAGCGCCCACGTCAGGACCCAGCGGCCGAACCGGGCCGGGAGCCGGTCGCGGCCGGTCGTTGCGACGATCCAGGCAAGCTGGAGGGCCGCCAGAAAGGCGACGACCTGGACATGGCCGGCGTACAGGGCGACGGCGCCGAGCAGGACCGAGCCCACCGTCGCCCGCCATCGCGTGCCGGCTGGTCGATCGTCCGCCGCCGCCCGGTCGCCGAGCCACAGGATCAGGGGCAGGATCGCGACCGAGATCCCGTAGATCGAATGCCAGAAACCGAACACCGAGATGATCGAACCGGCGAGCACTGCCGGGGTCGACAGGCCGAGGCCGTCGCGCAGGAACAGATGCATCCCGACCCCTGCCAGGGTCGAGGTGATCCAGACCATGATCGCGAACGCCGCGAAGGGGCCGACCAGGAACGCCAGGCCGACATCGAGCCCCAGCGGTGCCAACGCGAACTGGCCGAGGAAGGCGTTGCCGGCGGTCAGGTACGGGTCCCACAGCGTCAGGCCGTGCGCGGACCACTCGCGGACCGCGATCGCCAGGCGGGCCAGCCCGCCGCCGTCGTCGAAGACGTCGAGCGCGTAGGTCCAGCCGCGCGTCCCCGCGACGAGGGCGCCGAGCGTCGGAAAGGCGAGCAACGCGAGCACCGGGTAGATGGCGAGCATGGCCCACGGGGACCGGCGTGGCCGCTCCTGGATCGCCTCGACACTCACGTCCCGAGGATGGCCGCGGCCAGGCGATCGACGCCCAGGCCG
>JBKJOK010000263.1:0-7512 GCA_046595595.1 Candidatus Limnocylindrales bacterium | reverse complement strand
TGGGGCGTTGTGTCCGCCGGCGATCGGGCCCTCGACGACGAAGCCATCGATGCCGCCCGGCGATCTGCGCAGGAGCGCCTTGGCCAGCGTGGCCGCCGAGACGATGGGCAGGAACTTGGGGCGCCGAAGCTCGACCGCGCCGACAGGCCCAGCGCCCAGGCCGATCGACTGCGGATCGAACCGCAACTCGTACTTCTCATCGCCCCCGTCGAGGACGTCAAGGGTGAGGGACACATCCAGATGTCGACTGAGCCGATCAAGGGCCTCGGGGATCTCCGCCGGGATCCCGGCTCCCACCAGGACGACGTCGACATCGGCGAGCATCGCGCCGTACAGGCTTGGAAGCGTCGGAAGCTGGATCTTCTCGAGGTAGTTGATGCCGACGATCCCAGCGTGGCCCTCCTTCGCCAGGAACACCTCGACGAAGTTCGCCAGGACCAACAGGCGCTCTCGCTCTGGCGTCAGCGGAGCCCGCAACAACGGGGCGAGCTTGTAGCGCCGGCCACGGGTGAGTTCGCCGGCTTCGATTCCCTCGTCTCCCTCGTCATCCGGGACGCGGTCTCCGGCGACTTGGAGATATCGATCCAGGATTGACCGCGCGACCTCTGGCACGGGAAAGGCAGCGATCGCTCGTCGCATGTGCCCGCCCGGGTCGCCGCCCCACAGCTTGCGCACGAGGATCGAGTCCAGGGCCGTTCCGGAAACGACCCCGATCTGCCCGAGCGACGAGACCTCGCGCGCGAGCGCCCAACCGGAGACACCCGCCCCCATACCGCCCTGGATCAGCCGTGGCAACACGAGCGAAGCCTCCGATCCTGGACGCCCGACGGGCGATATCGGACCGACTGTAGCATCGTCGGCTGTCCGGGTGGCTCGCGCGATCGCCAGGTCCCGGTTACCTGGCCGAGCGACTCGGCGATCGCGGACGCGCCGGCTGCCGAGCTCGACGAGGAAGAGGCCATAGAGCGTCCGGAGCCAGGCCGTCTCGGCTGAAGCCTCGGCGGAGACTCGGGGTCTGAGAAGCGGACACGCGTGAAGCCTCCAGGAAGACTGGGCGCACCGGACGTGATGTGATAGCGCTATTCCGGTGCTGCCTGGTGCAGTGTCCGGTGCCTGGCGGCACATCGATACCACCCGAACGGCGACCCGCACTGGGTCGGCGATACTGGCGACCCTTGGTACGGAGGGCGTAGTCGCTCGGCTCAGCCGGTTGACCGGGGCAGGAGGCTGTTCATCGGTTCGGGATGGTGATCGGTTCTCGACGTCAGCGGTTCGCCGAACACGTCGCGGCGTCCCGAGGCAGGACCCGCATGACCGTTCGACTGGCGGCGGCGGTCGGACCACCGATCCCGACACGCACCGCGAAGGCCGCCTCCAATCGGTACGCAGCACGAGTCGCCACGAGATCAGAGTCATGGAGTCGAAGGATGAACACGGGCCTCACACAGATCAGCGCAGCGATCCGCTCCTCCCGCGTACCCCATCCGTCGTACACGATGTTCGTGTCGTCCACGACGAGGATGTCGGGGCGCTGACCGAGCACGTACCTCGCGTGCCAGAGCGGCGTCGAGCCGTCCCACGGCGTGAGGATCGCCGCTCTGGGCGGCAGCCCGCTCAACATGCTCTCCACGAATGCGTCACCGCCGACCTCGCGACTCCGGTCTGAGGCCGTCCAGTTGCTGACGCCGAGGGCGACGACGCTGACGGCCGAGAGGGCCGTCAACCCCCTGACGGCGACGCTCTGCACCCGGACAGCTGGGATCCGGCCGAGCAGACGCGCGACTATCTCGACCGCGTAGGTCGCTCCGATTCCGAGGATCAGCCAAGAGACGAGCAGGTAGTGCTCGAGACGAAGGTAGTTGGCCCACACGTAGGCGTTGGTGATCACGACGACGACGGCCATCGATCCGAACGACGGCCGACGCCACACGAGCAAAGCCAGCCCGACCACGCCGAGCAATCCCAAGGCAACCGACCCGCGCGAGACGACCGTGCTCCACAGGGCCGGCACGGCCGTGAGCAGGGTCGAGAAGCCGCTGGGGGCCAGGAACAGGAACTGGGACCGGAACTGGGCCCCACTCACGAGCGCCCAGAACGCGTCGAGCGTGACCGGGTGGTTGTATGCGAGCGGCGGGCCAAGGGCGGCCGCGAGTGGGACGGTCAGATAGACGCTCAAGCCGAGGACGACGGCGCCCGCCCCGGCCAGCACCTGACCCAGCCTGGATACGATCACGTCGCGGCCGACCCAGGCGACGAATGCGACGATGAACGGCGCGACGAACAGGATCAGCAGGTGATTCCCGAGCGCCAGTCCGAGCAGCAGCCCGCCGACCAGCACATCGGACCGCCTGCGTCGCGCCTCCCAGATCAGGGCTCGATGAATGAGCAGGGCGACGAGGAGCAGATGAAGTGGATTCACCTCGGCCACCGTGGCGGCGGACCAGACCGTACCGGTGGCCCCGATCGCGACGGATCCGATGACCGCGAGTCCCGGACGGACCCCGAGGCGCATGAGGATCAGGCTCGCAACCGCGACCGACCCGGCGACGAGGACGGCAGACAGCAGGTTCGCGCGGGCAGCCACCGTTCCGACGGGCACCAGCTGGGCGGCCCACGCCAGCAGGACATATGTGGGATAACCAGTCGGATGGGCGACACCGAGGACGTGCGGCACGGTCTGCATCTCGCCCCAGTCGCCGAAAGCGAGCCCGGGCAGCATCGTGCGGACGTAGGCAATGAGCGCGATGCCGCCGGCGACGACCGGCACGAGCGTTCGCAGACGGGACCCGGGCGCAGCGGGCGCAGCCATCCTGCCGACGGTTCCATCCCCGGCACGTACGGGACGCGGCGTCGTCATGAGGGCGTCTCATCCGCTGCCGACCCTGTGGCGATGTGGGTAAACGCGACGTCCCGCTCGATCTGGCCCGCGGCGTGATCGACCGAGCCCTCGGGCGGATCGATCTCCCGCTCGTCGGGATGGTCATCGGCTGGGCGACTGCGACCGTCTGGGCCGCGAGCCTGCTCTCGACCCGGGTCGCCGGCCTGACCGCGCCGCCGTACGACCTCGCGTTCTTCCAGCAGATCGTGTGGAATGTCGGCCAGAGCGGCCAGTGGGTGTCGAACTTCCACCAGGGATCGTTCCTCGGCCTCCACTTTTCGCCGATCCTGGTCGTTCCAGCGCTGTTCGAAAGGCTGGTCTGGCCGGACGTTCGCGTCCTGACCTCGATCCATGCCATCACGGTCGGAGCCTTCATTCCCGCCGCGTTCCTGTTCCTGCGCGCTGGTCTCCGGCCGAGCCGCTTCGCCGGCGCGATCGCCGCCGCCCTGGCCATCCCGATCCCGATCTGGGGCGCCGTCCAGGACGTGATCCGGTCGGACTTCCATCCTGAGGTCAGCGGCGTCGTCCTCGCCCTGTTCGCGGGATGGGCGGGCCTGACCGGACGGCCGCGAGTCCTGTGGGCCCTCGCGGCCGTCGCGCTCCTCACTCGCGAGGATGTGGCGTACGCCGTGTTCATCGTCGGTCTGGTGACCGCGGTGCGCGGCCCACGCCGCATGCGGCGGCACGGCCGATGGCTGGCCATTGTGGCGGTGGCCTGGGCGATCGTCGTGTTCGGGGTGCTGATGCCGGCCATTCGCGACGGCAACCCGAGCGAGACGGCGTCGTACTACGCCTGGCTTGGCGAGGGCTGGAACGTGCTCGCCGCACCATTCGCGAAGGCTGGAGCCGTCGTCGCCGCTGTGACGCGCCCGGCCGCCTGGTTCGTGGTCGGCGGCATGATCGTTTCGCTCGGCGCGCTGCCGCTGCTCCGGCCGCGCTGGCTCGCGCTGACGCTCGCGCCCCTCGTCGCCGTCCTGCTGTCGGCCCACGTGTTCCAGGCGACGCTGCGCCTCCAGTACCCGGCCATCCTGATCGTTCCGCTCCTCGCATCGGCCATGTTCGGCGGCCGGCGCGTGCTGGCCGTCGGGACGCGACATCTCGCGCGCCACGGACCGCGCTCGCCGATTCGATCGACCCGCTGGTCGGCGGTCACGGCCCTCGGGCTCAGCGCCGCACTCGCCCTGCCGGCTGTCACAGGCGCCTGGATTCAGGGCTCCATCCCGCCGTTCGATGCGGGCGACCCGGCGTTCCGCTCGTCGCCGGCGGCGATCGACGCGCTGCTGACGCTGGCGCGGCGCGTTCCGGACGGTGCGCTCCTGGCCGCCGACGAGGGCTCGATCGCGCCACTCGCCGGGCGAGCGTCGGTCGGTCGCCTCGTGGTTGGATCCGGACCACCCCAGGAGGCCTTCGTGCTGCTCGACCGAAACGCCTGGGCGCCGACCTCCGCGATCGCACGGATCCACGACGAGATCCGTGCCGAGCTCTCGACTGGGGCTCGGCCGGTCATCGCCGATGACGGGCGGTTCATCCTCTGGGGGCCAGAGCCGCCCTCGAACCCGTGACCTGGATCCGGCTTCTCGTTGTGTGACGTGCCGACCCCGTGATCGCCCAGTTCCGCCCGGCCGGCGAGCCAGGCCGCCGTGTGTGGGGCGAACTGCCTGTCATGTTCGAGCTCAATCGCCAACGCGTGCAGATCATGGATCGTATCGAGGTCGGCCCATGGCGCCAGATCGTGACTGGCCCAGCCCGCTGCCTCGAGACCGCGATGGGCGCCATCGAGTGCAGACGCGCCCCCCATCGGGCCGGCGAAGGCCGACTCGAGCCTGGCCGCGAGACGATCCCGTCGTCGCCGACGAATGGTCCGCGGCCACCAACGGGGTGATGCCGGCCAGCGCAACGCCACGAGATGATATCCACCGTCGTGGCTCGGACCGAAGACGGCGGCATTCCGACGGCCGGCGAGCCGATCCAGCGCCTCGACGGCGTAGGTTGGCGGCAGCGATGGAACGTCGCCGGCGACGACCACGGCCCGGTCTGCACCCCGATCGTCCGCGCTGAGAAAGACGTCGACGAGCGCACCGGACAGGCCGGTGCGTCCCTGGACGTGGGGCGACCAGCGACGCCCAACGAGGGCAAGGACCGGCTCCGTGTCGGATGGCTCGGCGAGCATCAGGACCGGGTCCATGCCGCCAGTCGTCGCGGCCTCGAGAAGGTGGGCGCTCGTGTCCCGGAGGCAGGCCGCCCACAGTTCGGACGTCGGGTTTGCGCCGAGATCGGTCGCCAGGCGGGTCTTCGCATGGCCCGCCCGGGGCGCCTTGGCCATCATGGCGATCACCGGTCGAGACGCCGTGCCCTGGATGGCGACTCGCAGCATCGCGGCGGCCGCGCGGGTCGAGGCGCGGACCGAACCTGAGACCTTGCTCACCCCGCCGCGTCGACGCCGGAAGGCAGTCGGAACCTCGCGGACGCGGATCGTCGGGTCCGCCAGCGACCGGGCGACGAACTGCACGGTCCAGCCGAACCCCGCCTCATCGAGCGCGATCCGCTCCAGGGTCGTCGCCCGGATGACCTTGATGGGGGGCAGGTCGTGCACCCGACGCCCGGTCCGGATCGACAGGATGAGCGCAACGAGCGCGTTGCCCAGGCGGGCATGCCAGGGCATCGCGCCGGACTCGACCCGATCGCGCAGGCGGCGGCCGAAGACGACATCGGCTTTGGCGAGCGCATCGACCAGGGCGGGCAGATCTGCTGGATCGCATGATCCGTCGCCATCGAGAAATGCCACCGCGCGGTGCGCATGCGGCCATCGCTGGAGCGCTCGCTCGGCACCGGTCAGGCAGGCCCGGCCATAGCCCCGTCGTGGTTCCTCGATGACGATTGCGCCTGCCGCCGCGGCCAGGGCGGGCGTCCCGTCTGCGGAACCGCCATCGACCACGAACACGCAGCACAGGCCGAGGGCGCGGAGACCGTGGACCAGCGGGCCGATCGCGTCGCGCTCGTCGATCACGGGGACGATCGCCGCCACGGCCCCCTCGTCGACCGGGCCCGCGACCGCCTCGACCGCCGGCTCGAGATCCGCACGCAGATCGCCCGGACGACCGACGGAGACCGTCTGGTCGGTCATGGGACGTGCGCGCTTGTGACAGAGGCGGCTCGTCGTTCGATCGACGTGACAAGGGGGGAGTCGCCGTCGTGATAACGCGCCGCCACGCTCGAGGCAGCGTCCCGGATCGCCTGTTCCGCGTCCATCGACGGCACCCAGCCCAGCGCGCGCATCGAGGCGGTATCAAAGGAGACGAGCGGCGTGTCGCCGGGCCACCCACCACCGTCGGCTCGATCCGCGGTGAAGGCCAGCTCGACAAGGTCGGGATCCAGCCCGATCGATTCGATGACCAGCTCGGCAACGCGACGGACGGTGACGACGCCTTCGGGTCCGACATTGAGCGGCGTCAGTCCCCGACCGCGGACGGCCGACGCCGCGTGGCGCATTCCGGCAACAAGGTCGGCGACCGCCACATAGGGTTTGGCCGGAGTGCCGTCGCCCAGGATGTCGAGGCGAGTCGGGTCGCGCAGGAGCTTGATGACGAGGTCGTGAACCACGCCATGATTCGACATCCGCCCGACCGTGTTGCCGAACCGGAACGCGAACGCGCGCCAATCGTAGAGGTGGGCGAACCCGGAAACGATTGCCTCACCTGCCAGCTTGGCCGCCGCGTAGTGCGATTCGGGCAGGAGCGGTCCGTCTCCTTCAGCGGTTGGAACCCGGGCCGGTCTGCCATAGACCACGCCCGACGACGCGTACCAGAGCTCCCGCACGCCGTGGCGGTGCATCGCCTCGCACACGACCTCGGTCGCGACAACGCCATTCCGGAAGTCGAGCCACGGCCGGTCGAATCCGCCGGCGACATCGGTGCTCGACGCGAGATGGACCACCCGTTCATGGCCCGCCATGACCGTCCGGACGAGGTCGGCATCGGCAGCGTCGCCCTCGATGAACGTCAGCCGAGCGTTCGCGCCAAACCGGTCGCGCCATGCCGGCTCGGCGCTCGACAGATCATCGAGGACGGTCACCTCCGACCCATCGGCCAGCAGGCTCTCGACGAGCGAGCCCCCGATGAAACCGGCTCCGCCGGTGACGATCGTGCGAGCGACGGGCAGGGCGACCCTCAACCGGGCCATCTCGCGCGCGTTGCCGCGAACCGGGCGTCGAGGCCATGCCAGCGGCCCGCCCGGAAGGCGGCGAGACACAGGAGCGGAACCCACTCGACCGAGTACTCATAGATCCACTTGTCGTTCCAGAGGGTCGCGAACTGCAAGTGGAGCGCCATCAGCGCCCCCACGAGCGCGGCGATCGGCGTCAGGAGGCCCAGGATCAGGAGGATGCCGACGATCGTCTCCGTCGCGCCGACCGCGAACCCAAACGCCCCGAAGTTCGGCAGAATGACCTGTTCGACGAGGGACCGGTACGGCTCGATCGGGTGCTGTTGGGTCACGACCTCGAACTGGAGGATGGACTGTGCGCTGCGGTTGCCGACAGCATTGATCACGAAGCCGATCGGCGTGTCCGGCCACAGCCCCGAGATCGGCGGAAGGATCTTGGCGAGACCGTTGTGGAGGTAGACAAGGCCAAAGAA
>JBKJOK010000141.1:0-6225 GCA_046595595.1 Candidatus Limnocylindrales bacterium | reverse complement strand
CCGATGACGTTCACGTCATCGGGCCGCAGGGCTACCGGACCACGCTCACGCTCCAGCTTCATGCCGGGGCCGTTCTGACGGATTCGGGCGGCGTCCAGCGCGAGGCGGCCTGGCTCGGTGTGCCGTGCCTGGTGCTGCGCGAGACGAGCGAGTGGGCCGAGTTGCTCGCAGACCCGGACGCCGGCGTCGCCCTCGTTGGGCTCGATCGCGGGTTGGCTCGCGCGACGCTCGAGCGCCTTGCGCCCGCGCCGGATCGCGGCGCCGTGCTTCGACGGGTGGCCGCCCTCTGGATCGCGCCGGCCGGCGCCGATGCCGCGATTGCCGAGGCGCTCCAGTGAGCCGGATTGTGATGTTCGTCCGCAACGACGCCACCCGGGACTCGCGGGTCCTGCGCGAGGCAGGGAGCCTGGCGGCGGCCGGCCATGCCGTCACGATCGTCGCCTTGATGCCGACCGCCGGCGGCCTGCCGGCGACGGAGCGGGGCGATGGCTTCGAGATTATCCGGGTCGAAGCGCCGCTGATGTGGCGGCTCGTCTGGACCTGGCTCCGATTTCCGTGGTCGATGCGGGGCCGGGCTGTCGGCGCGCTCAAGGCGGCGATCCGGCGCGGGCCGTCCGGCCTGCCCACCATCCTCGCCCTGATGGTCGCCCTGGTCGTGTCGGTGCCGTTGACCCTCATCCGAGCGCCGATCGTCCTGATCCGCCGGGATCGCGGCAAAGGTCGCGGCGTCCTCGACTGGTTGCTGGCGTGGCAGTTCGGCACGCTTGGCTGGGCCAGGCAGGCGGGCCGGGTCGCCCCGCCGGGCGACATCTATCACGGCCACGACCTGACCGGCCTGGCCGCCGCCGTGGTTGCCGCCGATCGCGACGCTGGCCAGGTGGTCTACGACAGCCACGAGATCTTCCTCGAATCGGGGGTGTATGCGAACCTCCCCGGTTTGGTCAGGGGCTGGATCGGGCGCCTCGAGCGGCGTCTCGCCGGCCGCGCCGCGGCGCTCGTGACGGTCAACCCGGCGATCGCCGCCGAACTCGAGCGGCGGCTACCGGTCAAGCGCTGCGTGATCGTCCACAACTGCCCGTCGCGCTGGAGCCCGCCGGACCCGCCGAAGAACCTCCTCCGGTCGGCCGCCGGCGTGCCGCCGCACGCGCCGCTGCTCCTGTACCACGGCGTCTTCACGAAGCATCGTGGCCTGGAGCAGCTAGCCCTCGCGAGCCTCGAGCCCGGCCTCGAGACGGCGCACGTCGTCTTCCTCGGCTACGGAGCGTCACGCCCCGAGGTCGACGCCCTGGCCGCGGACCCGCGCTTCGGCGGCCGGGTGCACGTGCTCGACGCAGTCGACCCGTCGGTCCTGATCGACTGGGTGACGGGCGCTGACGTCGGCGTGATCCCGGGCCAGCCCTCGACGCTCAACCACTTGCTCTCGAGCCCGAACAAGCTCTTCGAGTCGCTCGCAGCCGGAGTGCCGGTCGCGATCATGGACTTCCCGTACGTCCATCAGATCGTCCTCGACGCGCCCGGTGGACCGCTCGGCACCGTCTGCGATCCGACCGATCCGGCATCGATCGCCCGCGCCGTCCGGGCGATCATCGAGCAGCCCGAGGACGAGCGCCTGGCCCTCCGGGCCCGCTGCCTGCGGGCTGCCCACGACGCGTGGAACTGGGAATCGGAGGTTGCCCGCCTGATCGACCTCTACGCGGGGTTCTCGAAGCGCGGAGCCGGCACGTCCCAGTCGGCGTAGCGACCGGCGATGCCGCGCGAGTAGAAGCGGATCCCATTGCGGCGGAGCTCGTTGGCCAGCCGGTCGCTCGCGGGATCGGAGACGCCGGCGATCCGGCGCGTGGTCGTGTCGAAGGCGGTCACCGCACCATCGAGCATCTGGCCGGACGCGCCGGGCCCGACCAGGAGGACCCGCCGATCGGCCGGCAGGGGGAGAGCGTCGGCGCCCTCGAGGTCGTCCGCGACCATGGCGGCGAAGAACGCGTCGGGCGCGTCGAGGGTCACCACCGGGCCGTCGGGTTCGGTTGACGCGGTCGCATCGCTGCCGAGCAGCGACGCGTACTGTTTCCAGAACCGGCTCCAGAAGTCGACGAGGCGGGTGCCGCTGAGGGGCCGCGGATAGTAGCTCTCGCGGATCACCGCGGCCGGCGACCCGGCGGCCAGGCTCCCGTCGGGGATGCTCTTCGTCACGAGGGAGTTCACGCCGATCACGCAGTTCCGGCCGATCCGGACGCCCGGGTTGATCGTTGCCCCCGGGACCCAGGTGAAGTCGCCGATCGAGACGCCCTCGAAGGCGACCGGGTAGCCCTGGAGGGCCGACGGGTAGGCGCCGTGGGTGTAGATGCTCGTTCGCGTGCCGAGCCCGACCTCGTGACCGATGACGACGGGCCGGGCGGTGTTCACGAGGGTGTGGACGCCGAGATGGAGGTAGTGGCCCGCATCGAGTCGTGACGTCGACTCGAACGCGGAGCCTCCGCCGATCTTCGCATGGGGCAGCATCCACAGCTCCTGGCCGATCCGGACCTCGCGGCCGGAGATCTCGCATCCTTCGCCGACGGTCCCGGATGCCCCGATCTCGAGGTCTTCGGTGACCTTGATCGTCGCGTCGCGCACGACCCGCACGCCGTCGTCGAGCCGGATCCGACCGCCGTCGATCCGGACGGCGCGGCCGATCCGGACGCCCGCGCCGAGGCTGAGCTGCCGGACCGTGATCCGGACTCCGGGTGGCGTCCGGAAGTCGTCGCCGTCGGAGAAGCCGACCCGGCTGCCCGGCCCGATCCGGACCTCGTCGGCCTCGATGACGACGTTCTCGCCGAATTCGCAGTCCGGCGCGATCTCGATCGTGTTCGCGTTGATGATGGGATCGGGCATGTCAGTCTCCGACCATCCGGACGACCTCGTAGGCCTCGGCCGCGCTTCGATTGATCTGCACGCCCCGAACGAGGGCGAGGCTGCGAATGAAGTCCGGGTTCATGTAGGGCCGATGCTGCTGCGAGACGTAGCACGCGGCGTGGGCGACTTTGACGGCGAGATGGCGCTCCTCGAGCGGCACGAAGCAGGCGTGCTGGAACGAGATCGTGTTCATCGGGAGCTCGTAGCCGAGGACCGTCGCGTGCTTGAAGGCGCGGATGCCTTCCTGGGCGACCACGCCGTGGTCCTGGTGGATGTCGCCGGGCGAAGGCAGCAGGACGAGGTCGGGGTCGATCGTCCGGCGCAGGGCGACGAGCTCCTCGAGGATGTCCTGGCGATAGGCCGGGAAATGGCGGACCGGGTAGTCGCGCAGGAGGAACCGATCCGGCAGGATCCCGAGGACGCCCATCGCGGCCGCCGACTCGTGCCGGAGCACGTCCCGTTCGAATCCGTCCGGGACGGAAGCCTCGCACCAGGAGAAGCAGATCACGTGGACATTGCTGCCCTGCTCGACCAGGCGGCTGATCAGGCCAGTGCACCCGAACTCATCGTCCGTGTGGGCGGCAATGACCAGCGTCCGGACGCTCGTGATCTCCAACCAGATGACCTGCTAGCCGGTGCTGCCGTGGCGGCGGTCGCCGACCGCCAGCCGGATCGTACCAACTCGGCGCGCTCGCCTACTCTTGGGATGTGCAGATTCGCCCCGGCCTCCCGCCTTGTCCGATGCTGACGGGTCACGAGGGACCGCCGTTCGCCGCGCGGTCGTTCGGTCGGACTGCCTCGTGAGCCGAGTCGTCATGTTCGTCTACAACGACGCCCGGACCGACGCCCGGGTCCTGCGCGAGGCCGCCAGCCTGGTCGCCGTCGGGCACGAGGTGACCATCCTCGCGCGACCCACCCAGCCGTCGTCGCCGATCGGCGATCGTGAGCAGGTCGATGGCTTCGAGATCATCCGCCAGCCGGCTCCGGAGCGGGCTCGAGCGATGGCCGCCTGGTTGCGGACGCCGTGGTTCCTGCGCCGGGCCTGGGCCGCTGCGGTCCTCGCGGCCGTACGCCGCCTGCCCGATTCGGCGCCGCGCCTGGCGGGCCTGGCACTGGTTGGCATCGCATCACTTCCCTGGGTCGGGCTGCGCTGGGCGTACAACCTCGCGACCGCCGGCCGCTCCACCCTTCGCGCCCACGTGGACTGGCTGATCTGGTGGCAGACCGGCGTCCTGGGCTGGGCGGCGGCCGCGGCGCAGGCCGCGCCTCCGGCGGACGTCTACCACGGCCACGACCTGAGCGGGCTCGAGGCGGCGGGTCGCGCCCAGCGGCTCCATGGTGGCCAGCTCATCTACGACAGCCACGAGATCTTCGTCGAGTCCGGCTCGAATGCCACCCGACCCCGGATCATCAAGGCGATCCTCGCCCGGTCCGAGCGACGCTGGATGCGCAACGCCCGGGCCCTCGTCACGGTCAACGGATCCCTTGCGGGGGAGCTCGGGCGTCGGCTCAGCCCGAGACGGACGGTCGTCGTCCACAACACGCCCGACGCCTGGGATCCGCCCGCCGTCCGACCAGACCTGATCCGGGCCGCGACGGGCATCCCGATCGACGCCCCGATCGCGCTCTACCACGGCGTCTTCTCCGCTCATCGCGGGCTCGAGGAGCTGGCCGCCGCGATCCTCGTTCCCGGCCTCGAGCCCGTCCACGCGGTCTACCTCGGCTATGGGTCGCAGCGCTCGATGCTCGACGGCCTCGCCGCGGACCCGCGCTACGGGGGCCGGGTCCACGTCCTCCCCGCCGTCCCGCCGTCGGAGCTCGGACCGTGGGTCGCATCGGCCGACGTCGGCGTCATGGCGATCCAGCCATCGACCCTGAACCATCGGATGTCCACTCCGAACAAGCTCTTCGAGAGTCTTGCCGCGGGGCTGCCCGTCGTGGTCAGCGACTTCCCGGCAATGCGCGAGATCGTCCTCGGCGATCCGCTCGGGCCGCTGGGCGAGGTCTGCCGCCCCGACGATCCGGCCGACGTTGCGCGGGCGATCCGGACGATCGTCGATCGACCGTTCGAGGAGCGCGAGATCCTTCGGGCGCGCTGTCTCGCGGCGGCCCATCGGCGTTGGAACTGGGGGGCGGAGGTCGCGGGGTTGCTGGCCCTGTACGCCGATATCGCGGCGGATCCCGGATCGCCCGAGTGACGGCCATCGAGCCAGAACCCGGCATCGTGCCGCAGCGCTGCGTCCTCGTTCTGCCCTCGACCGGCGCCTTCGACTCCCGGACGTACCGGATCGCGAGCACCCTGGTCGGGCGCGGCCACGAGGTCACGGTCGTCGCCCGGCTCGGGCCCGGCCTCCCCGTCGATGAGCGCCACCCAACCGGCTACCGGATCGTGCGCGTCCCGGTCTCGGCGACTGACGGGCTGCCGCAACCGCTGCGCTGGCTGGTCGGGCGGGTCCGGGGGCCCGCGGGCGCCGCCTCAGCCGTGGTCGGGGACGACGGCGGTGGACGTCCGGCAGGCACCGAGGGCGAGGGGACCTCCGGGGCTCGACCGGGCGCGGGCGTCGCGGGCCGCGCCGGCCGGCTCGTCGGCTCGGTCCGTCGTCTCGCCGCGATCGCCCTCACGGTCCGCTCCCAGGCTCGTCGGACCCACGCCCTGGCGCCGCCGGCCGATCTGGTCCATGCCATGGCCTACATGGGGATCCCGATCGGGCTCGGCCTCGGGCGGCGCGACCACGCAGCCGTGATCTACGACGCTCGCGACATCTACGTCGACGCGGCCAATCTCGCCCGTCTGCCGCGACCGGCCCGCCGCCTGTTCGGCCGGATCGAACGCCGCTGGGCGCAGCGGGCCAGCCGGGTGATCACCGTCAACGAACCGTATGCCGCGGTCATGGCCGAGCGGTTCGGCGTCGCAAGGCCGCTGGTGGTCCTGAACTGCTCGGTTCGCCAAGCGGCGGACGGCAAGCGGCCGCGGCGCTTCCACGAAGCGCTCGGCCTGGCCGCCGACGACCGCGTCGTCCTGTACCACGGCGGCCTGTCGCGCGACCGGGGGATCGAGCAGCTGATCGAAGCGCTCCCGGTCCTGCCCGCCGACGTCCACCTCGTGCTGATGGGCTACGGCGTCCTCGAGGATCGGCTCCGCACGATGGCGTCGGGGCCGATCCATGGGGGCCGGCTCCACGTCCTGCCGGCCGTGCCGCCGAGCGAGCTGCTCGAGTGGGTCGGATCGGCCGACGTCGCGGCGATGCCGATCCAGCCATCGACCCTCAACCACCGCCTGACGACGCCCAACAAGCTGTTCGAGGCGATGGCGGCCGGCGTCCCGGTCGTCGCGTC
>JBKJOK010000216.1:0-18381 GCA_046595595.1 Candidatus Limnocylindrales bacterium | reverse complement strand
TACGTCGCGGAGCTCAAGATCGACGGCCTCGCGATCACGCTCCGCTACGAGCGCGGCCGCTTCGTGCAGGGCGCGACCCGCGGCGACGGCACGACCGGCGAGGACGTCACGGCCAATCTCCGCACGATCCGGAGCGTGCCCGCCCGCCTGACGGAGGCGGCCACCCTCGACGCCCGCGGCGAGGTCTACATGCCGAAGACCGAATTCGCCCGGATCAACGCCGAGCGCGAAGAGGCCGGTCTCGCGCTCTACGCAAACCCGCGCAACTCCGGGGCCGGCTCCCTCCGCCAGAAGGATCCCGCGGTTACTGCCGGCCGCAGGCTGAGTGCCTGGCTGTACCAGCTGATCGAGGAGGACGGTTCCGCGCTGACCCTCGAACTCGCTTCGGCGGCGTCCGGCGCCGTCGGCATCGACTCGGCCGGCGCGGGGGTCGCCAGCCAGTCGGCCGCCCTCGATCGCCTCGAGGCCCTCGGCTTCGCCGTCAACCCGAATCGCGCGGCCGGCCTCGACATCGCGGGGGTCATCGCCTTCACCGAGACCTGGCGCGAGGCGCGCCACGAGCTCCCGTACGAGACCGACGGCGTGGTCGTGAAGGTCGATCGGTTCGACCAGCAGGCACGGCTCGGGATGGTCAGCCGTGCGCCGCGCTGGGCGATCGCGTACAAGTTCCCGCCCGAGCAGGTCGAGACGGTCCTCGAGGACATCGTCCCGTACGTCGGGCGGACCGGGACCCTGACCCCGGTGGCGCACCTGACGGCGGTCAAGGTCGCGGGCTCGACCGTCACCCGGGCGACCCTCCATAACCTCGACGAGATCGGTCGGAAGGGCCTGCTCATCGGCGATCACGTGATCCTCCAGAAGGCCGGCGACGTGATCCCCGAGGTCGTCGGGCCGATCGTGGCCAGGAGGACGGGCACGGAGCGCCCCTTCGCGATGCCTGCTGCGTGCCCGGTCTGCGCCACGCCCATCGTCCAGGACGAGGGGGCCGTTCGCCAGTACTGCCCGAACCTCGCCTGCCCGGCCCGGGTCGGCCAGGAGTTTCAGCACTTTGTCGGGCGGGGCGGGATGGACATCGAGGGGGCCGGCTGGAAGGTTCTCCAGCAGCTCCTTCAGACGGGGCTCGTGAAGCGCCGCGGTGACTTCTACCGGCTCACGGTCGAGGACCTCGAGGGGCTCGATCGCTTCGCCCGCAAGAGCGCCGAGAACCTCCACGCCTCGATCCAGAAGGCGCGCCGGCGGCCGCTCGAACGGATCATCGCCGGGCTCGGGATCCCGCAGGTCGGGTTCACGACCGCGATCGAGCTGGCGGCCTGGCTGGCCGGCGAGGTTCCAGCCGGCGACGACTGGCTGCGCCGGGCGGCGGCGCTGCTCGAACGGGTCGCGACCGAGGAGCCCGAGCGATTCGCGGAGGTGGCCGGCATCGGCCCGACCGTGTCGACCGCCCTGGCTGCCTGGTTCGCGACCGATGGACCGGGCCGCGAGGTACTCGCGGACCTCGCCGATGCCGGCGTCGAGCCCGAAGTGCCGGCCCCGCGTCCGGCCGCCGGCGGCGAATCTGCCGCCACGGGCCCGCTGGCCGGAAAGACAGTCGTCGTCAGCGGCACGATCGAGGGGTACAGTCGCGGGGAGGCCGAGCAGGCCGTCCGCGCCGCGGGCGGCAAGCCGTCGGGCTCGGTGTCGAAGAAGACCGACTACCTCGTCGCCGGACCGGGCGCCGGCTCGAAGCTCGCCAAGGCCGAGTCGCTCGGGGTGGTGGTGTTGGACGCGGCCGGGTTCGCGAAGCTGCTGGCGAGCGAGGGGGACGAGGCATGAACGACGCGGAGCAACGGTTCGCCGAACGACTCGCGACCGACCTCGCCCAGGTCCTCGGCGCCGGGATCGCGGTCGACGACGTCGAGATCAGCGCCGGCGACGCGGTCTCGAGCGTCCGGGCGACCCTGCTCGTCGAGGGCCGGGTGGAGACGATCGAGGTGTCCGGACCGGACGTCGTGTCCCTCTACCGACCCCTGATCGAGCGCGCCGCCGAACTCCGCCTCGGAGCGGCGTTCTGGCGGATGATCGGGCCCGCCTGACCGGCTGCCTGCCCGATCCGACGGTCGGTTGCGATCGGGAGGACAATCGCGCCGGAGGTTGACGAATGAACGTCCCCATGGCTGGCGAACCGGATTGCGCCTGCACCCACTCGCTGGAGTGCAACCACGGCTGTCACGGTCGTCATTGCGATCCAACCGAGCACGTCTGCTCGCTCGAGTTCCTGCCCGACGAAGGCGGCCTCACGCCGTGGGGCTGTGCCGAGTGCTCGCCCGGAGAGGGTAGCCCGCATCTCACCGGTTGCGCGGTCACGACGCCGATGACGCGGTCACCTGCGCCCGGAATCGGGCCGTGGCCGCTGCTCCGGAGCTGAGGCTGGGCTCGCGCGTCATCCGAGCGCGCCGTTGAACTGACCGAAGATCGCGTCGGGC
Source organism: Candidatus Limnocylindrales bacterium (assembly GCA_046595595.1). Classification (GTDB taxonomy): domain Bacteria; phylum Chloroflexota; class Limnocylindria; order Limnocylindrales; family CSP1-4; genus CF-46. Next base: position 15,919 of record JBKJOK010000216.1, on the reverse strand, counting down.
TGCCAGTCGAGCCCCTCACCGCGGATCATCCGCATGCCACCCAGTTCCTCCTCCCAGCCCGCCGCCCGGAGCGCCGCGCGGCCGCGGTCGTTGCCGGCCAGGACGCCAGCGCCGGCCTTGCCGCTGATCCCCGTGGAGCGCCGCCGACGTTCGAGCAGGCGCAGCGCATCGGCCGAGTCCGGCGCGATGAGCGCGCCGCCGCGCCATGGCGCCCGGGCGAGGAACCCGCGCACCGCGGAGTCGCCATGGTCGCCGGCGATCAGGGTCGTCGTCGGGTTCACGAGCGCGTCGAGCACGACCCGCCGGTCCTCGCCGGTCGCGGCCCGATCGAGCGCCTCGACGGCCGGCCGGTCGTCCTCGCGGAAGGACCGGATCCCGGGATCGTCTCCGCCGCCGCCGTCCGCGTCGGGTGGGAGTCCGTCGATCGCGAACCGGACCTGGCGGTCGAGGACCCGGAAGCCCTCGCGCTCGTAGATCGGCCGGCCCAGCGGCGACGCGATCAGGATCTGCGTCCGGGCGCCGCGCTCCCCGAGGCGCTCGAGCACGGCGCGGGTGATCCGTCGGCCGAGGCCGGCGCCACGCCTCTCGGGGGCCACGAAGATCACCCCGACCCAGCCGGCGTGGCCGTGGTGCGACCCGGTCCCGGTGCCGACGATCCGCTCTCCCTCGACCGCGACCAGGAGGTCCATCCACGGTCTCTCGATCGCCCAGCGGAAGAAGTCGAGGCGATCGCCGAAGTCGCCGCGCCGGAGGAGGTCGGCCGCAGGCTCGAGATCGGCGGGGGTCATGGGGCGGATCCAGACGGACGGCGTGGCCATGCCGGGCGAGGGTAGCAAGCCCGGGTCGACCGGATCGGTCGGATATCATCGGGCCCATGTCCAGCCTGTCCCGAAGCGATGTCGAGCACGTCGCTCACCTCGCCCGTCTCGGACTGTCCGATGCCGAGCTGGGCATTCTGGAGGGCCAGCTCAACCACATCCTCGACCAGTACACGAAGCTCGCCGAGCTCGACACCGACGCGATCGAGCCGACGGCCCAGACGATCGAGCTCGAGAACATCCTGCGCGACGACGTCGTCGTCCCGTCGCTTCCCGTCGACGACGTCCTGCGCAACGCGCCGGCCGCGGCCGGCGGCTACGTCGTCTCGCCGCCGATTCTGAGCGACGAGAGCGGCGAGTGACCGCACGCGCCGGCGCCCGATGACCAACCTCACGCGCCTCCACGCCCATGAAATGACCGCCCGGCTGCGGGCCGGCGAGATCTCGTCGCGCGAGCTGACCGCGGCCCATCTCGACGCGGCGGAGGCCGGCAACCGTGCCCTGAATGCGTGGCTCACGATCGACCGCGAGTCCGCCCTCGCCCAGGCGGAGGCAGCCGACCGGCGCCTGGCTGCCCACGAGCCTGACGCCCACCCCCTGCTCGGCGTCCCGATCGCGCTGAAGGACCTCGTCTCGGTCAAGGGCGGCCAGTGCACCGCCGGATCGCGGATCCTCGAGGGCTACATCGCGCCGTACGACGCCCACATCACGGAGCGGCTGCGGACCGTCGGCGCGGTCATCCTCGGCAAGACGAACATGGACGAGTTCGCGATGGGCTCGTCCAACGAGCACAGCGCCTACGGGCCGGTCGCGAATCCGTGGGACCTCGAAACGGTCCCCGGCGGGTCCAGCGGCGGATCCGCGGTCGCCGTCGCCGCCTACCACGCGCCGCTGTCCATCGGGACCGATACCGGCGGCTCGATCCGCCAGCCGGCCGCGCTGACCGGGATCGTCGGGATCAAGCCAACGTACGGCCGGGTGTCGCGCTACGGGATCGTGGCGTTCGCGAGCAGCCTCGACCAGATCGGGCCGTTCGCTCGCGACGTGCGGGACGCGGCCACGCTCCTCCACGCGGTCAGCGGTCGCGACGAGCGCGACTCCACGTCGGCGCCGGTGCCGGTTCCCCCGGAGCTGCTCAGTCTCGCGGCGAGCGACGACGAGGCGGCCGCCGGGCTCCGGGGCAAGCGTCTGGGCCTGCCGAAGGAGTACTTCGTCGCGGGCATGGACCCCGACTCACGGCGCCGGATCGAGGAGTCCGTGGTGACCCTCGAGGGCGCGGGCGCGAGCGTCGAAGAGGTCAGCCTGCCCCACACCGACTACGGCCTCGCGACGTACTACATCGTCGCCCCGGCCGAGGCGTCGGCCAATCTCGCCCGCTACGACGGCGTCCGGTTCGGGCCGCGGCTCGGCGACTCCGACGTCCTCGGCAACTACCTCGCGACGCGCGGCCGCGGCTTCGGGCCGGAGGTCAAGCGCCGGATCATGCTCGGGACGTACGCCTTGTCGGCCGGCTACTACGACGCGTTCTACGTGAAGGCCCAGAAGGTCCGGACGCTGATCAAGCGCGACTTCGACACGCTCTTCGAGCAGGGCTTCGACGCCCTCGTCGCGCCGACCTCGCCGACGACCGCCTTCCGCTTCGGGGCGAAATTGGCCGATCCAGTCGCGATGTACCTGTCGGACGCGTGCACGCTGCCGGTGAACATGGCCGGCCTGCCCGGGATCTCGATCCCGTGCGGGCTGTCGGAGGGGATGCCGGTCGGGCTCCAGCTGATCGGACCGGCGTGGTCCGAGCTGGAGCTGTTCCGCCTGTCGCGCGGCTTCGAGGCGCTGACCGCGAACGCAGACTGGAGGGGCCAGGAGCCGGCCCAGATCGCCCTCACGACCGACCCAGGCCAGCCCACGCCGGCCGAACGCGCGAGCGCGCTGGCCGGGGCACGTTGATGGCCGCAACCACGCCCTCCCGCCCGCCGCTCGCGGAGCGGGCGCTCGCCGAGCGCGTCCGATCCGTGCCACCGTCCGGCATCCGGCGGTTCTTCGACATCCTCGCCACGATGGACGATGTGATCAGCCTCGGGGTGGGGGAGCCTGACTTCGACACGCCGGAGAGGATCGTGGCGGCCGGCGTCCGCTCGCTCCACAATGGCCGGACCCATTACACGAGCAACTACGGGACGATCGAGCTGCGCCGGGCGCTGGCGGCCCACCTCGAGGCGCGCTATGGCGTTGCCTACGACCCCGCGACTGAGCTACTCATCACGGTCGGCGCCTCGGAGGCCGTGGACCTCGCCCTGCGGGCCACCTGCGACCCCGGCGACGAGGTGATCCTCCACGAGCCGTCGTACGTCGCCTACGAGCCGGCGGTGATCTTCGCCGGCGGCTCGGTCGTCCACGTCGCGACCCGGCTCGAGGATGACTTCGCCCTCGATCCGGCCGCCGTCGAGGCCGCGATCACGCCCCGGACGAAGGCGCTGTTCCTCGGCTATCCGTGCAACCCGACCGGGGCCGTGCTGCCCGACGAGGTCCAGGACGAGCTGGCCGCGATTGCCGATCGCCACGACCTGCTCGTCTACAGCGACGAGATCTACGACCGGCTCGCCTACGGCTCGTACCGCCACCGGGCGTTCAGCGCCCTGCCCGGGATGAAGGACCGGACGATCCTGATGGGCGGCTTCTCGAAGGCGTACGCGATGACGGGCTGGCGAGTCGGCTACCTGGCGGCGCCAGCGGCAATCCTGGAGGGGATCGTCAAGGTCCACCAGTACGGGATCATGTCCGCGCCGACGACCGCCCAGGACGCCGCGCTCGAGGCGATCGTCGGCGGCGAGGTGGACGTCGAGCGGATGCGGGTCGAGTACGACCGGCGGCGGCGCCTCGTGGTGGACGGCTTCAACGCGATGGGCCTCCGGACCTTCGAGCCGCTCGGCGCTTTCTACGCCTTCCCCGAAGTCACGTCCGCGACCGGGCTCTCGTCGGAGGCGTTCGCCCGGGGCCTGCTCGAGGAAGAACGGGTCGCGGTCATTCCCGGTTCGGCATTCGGTCCGAGCGGCGAGGGCCACGTACGGGCGTGCTACGCCACCTCGTACGAGCAGCTCGAGGACGCGCTCGGTCGGATCGGCCGCTTCGTCGATCGCCACCGCGCCTGACGTGACCGCCCCGCACGAACTTCCGTCCGCGGGCCCCGGGCAGGCCGTCGCGCGGGCCGACGCCCGACTCTCGACGTTTCTGCTCACCGACATCGCCGGCAGCACCAGGCTGTGGGAGGAGCATGCCGACGCGATGGGCGTCGCGCTCGCCGTCCACGACGAGCTGCTCCGCTCCGCGATCACGACGAGCGGCGGCGTCGTCGTCAAGACGATGGGCGACGGAATGCTCGCGGTCTTCGACCGGCCGGCGGACGCGCTCGAGGCCGCGATCCTGGCCCAGCGCTCCCTGCGCGACACCAGCTGGGGCCAGACCGGCCCGCTCCGCGTGCGGATGGCGCTCCACACCGGGACGGCCGAGTCGCGCGAGGGCGACTTCTTCGGCCAGGCGCTGAACCGTGACGCACGGATCCTCGCGATCGGCCACGGCGGCCAGATTCTCCTGTCGGCAATGGCCGCGATGCTCGCCCGGGAGGGTCGTCCGACCGGCGTGGAGCTGCTCGACCTCGGTTCGCACCGGCTGCGCGACCTCGACCGGCCCGAGCAGGTGTTCCAGGTCGCCGTCGCCGATCTGCCGGGCGACTTCCCGCCGCTCCGGTCGCTGAGCACCAGGCGTTCGAACCTGCCGGTTCCGCTGACCTCGTTCGTCGGACGCGGGCGTGAGCTCGTCGAGGTCGATCGGCTGCTCGAGCGAGCCCGGCTCGTGACCCTGATCGGGACCGGGGGGACCGGCAAGACAAGGCTGATGATCGAGGTGGCCGGCCGGGCCGCCTCGCGCTTCGACGACGGGGTCTGGCTGGCGGAGCTCGCGTCGCTCGGCGACCCGGGCGAGATCGGTCCCGAGATCGCCCGGGCGCTCGGCGTCGGGGAGCTGCCGGGTCGGCCCGCCCTGGATGTCGTCGCCGACTTTCTCGCGACCAAGGATCTCCTGCTTGTCCTCGACAACGCCGAGCACCTGATTGACGGCGTCGCCCGGGTGGCGGAACGGCTCCTGGGCGCCGCGCCCGGCCTGCGCATCCTGACGACGAGCCGAGAGGCGCTCGCCGTGCCGGGCGAGGCGGTTGTCCAGATCCCCTCGCTGAGCTGCCCGGTCGGGGCGCCCCACGCCGAGCGTGCCGGCTCCGCGCCGGTCGATCTCGCCGAGGCAGAGGCGACCGAGGCGGTCCAACTCTTCGCCGCCCGGGCCGGCGCCGTCCTGCCGTCGTTCGCGGTCACGAGCGCCAATGTCGACGCCGTCGCGGACATCTGCCGCCGGCTCGACGGCATCCCGCTTGCGATCGAGCTCGCCGCCGGCCGCGTGTCGGCGATGTCGCCGGAGGAGATCGCGAGCGGTCTCGGCGATCGGTTCCGGTTGCTGACCGGCGGGCGCCGGACCGCCGTTCCGCGCCAGCAGACGCTCCACGCCCTGATCGACTGGAGCTGGGATCTCCTGACCGACGACGACCGGCGCCTCCTTCGGCGCCTGTCGATCTTCGTCGGCGGCTGGACGGTCCCCGGCGCGACCCGCGTGGCGGGCGATCCCGAGGTGGCCGATGGAGCGATGGACACGCTCGATGGGCTGACCCGCCTCGTCGACCGCTCGCTCGTCATCGTCGAGCGGGGCGCGACGACGCGCTACCGGATGCTCGAGACGATCCGCCAGTACGCGCGGGAGCAGCTGATCCGGAGCGGCGAGGCCGGCGACGTCTCGAGTCGCCACCTGCGGTTCTTCGCGGCAATGGCCGACGCGGCCGCCTCCGAGCTCCGCGGCCCCGCGATGGTCGACTGGCTCGATCGACTCGATGGCGAGATCGAAAACCTCGGCGCCGCCCTGGAGTGGGCGCTCGAATCGGAGCCGGAGACAGCCATCCGGATGGGCCTCGCCCTGCTCGACTACTGGGTGGCCCGGGTGCCGTCGCCCGACAATCAGGCGCGCATCACGGCCGCCGTCGCCGCGGCCCGCTCGATCCTGGCCGGGCCGCCGGAGCCGACGCGCGAACAGCGGATCCTGGCGGTCCGGATGCTCGGCAAGGCGGCGACGAAGTGGTCGCTCTCCGGCGGGGCGGACGTCGGCCTGGGGTGGGCCGAGCAGGCGGTGCCGATCGCCCAGGAGGTCGGCGATCCACGCGCCTTGATCGACGCGCTCCTCGGCCACACGACCTCCCGGATCTTCACCGGCGCCCGGGGCGACATCCGCGGCTGGCTCGACGAGGTCGTCCGCCAGGCGAACGGGATCGGCGACTGGTTCTCGATCGCCTTCGCCGCGTCGGGCGTCGCGGTCAGCCTCGGCTCCTTCGACGCGGCTGATGTCGAGGAGCTGCTCGCGAGCGGCGCGGACGCCGCCCATCGAAGCGGCAACCCGCACGTCATCGCCCTGACCGCCATGGGCCAGGGCAATCTCCTCGCGAGGAGCGGCCGCTTCGCCGAGGCCCGGACACGGCTCCAGGAAGCCATCGACCGGTTCGCCGAGATCGGCGACGAGCGGCTCGCGGACGCCTGCCGAAGCGAGATGGCCCATGTCGTCCGGCGCGCCGGCGACATCGACGAGGCGCTCGCCCTGTATCGCGTCTCGATCGTGCGCTGGGTCCGGACCGGCCACCGCGGGGCGGTCGCGCACCAGCTCGAGAGCATCGCCTTCGCGTTCATCGTCCGCGGCGATCCCGATCGCTCGGCGCGCCTCCTGGGGGCCGCGGCCGCCCTCCGCGAGATCGCTCGCAGCCCGATGGTCCGGGCCGAGCAGATCGAGCATGACGACTGGCTCGCTCGCCTCCGGACCGCTGCCGATCCGGCGCAGATCGACAAGGAGCTGGCGGCCGGCCGGCGTCTCTCGATGGCCGACGCGGTGGCCCTCGCGAGCGCCGCCCAGTCCTGACCCCGGCGGTCAGGCCATCCGGCGCCGGCGGAGCGCGTCCTCGATCGCCCAGATCGCGAGCGGCCTGAGGTAGATCGTCGCCCGGAAGTTGCCGGCCGCGTCGTACGCCTCGGGCGTCCGGAACCAGAGTCCGCGCTCATAGGTCGTCGCGACGACGCCGCGCGCGGTGTCCCAGCCCTCCTCGTCCAGGCCGCGCCCGATCATGAACGCCGCCAGCGCGTAGGCGGTCCCGACCCAGACCTCGGCCGACTGTTCACTCGACCCGTCGACGGACCCGTCCGGGCGCATCCCGTTCACCGGGCCCATCCGGCCGCCCGCGAACCCGCAGACGTTCGTCCGGTGGATCGTGCGCAGCGCGGTGTCGACGCGGTCGGGCGGGATCAGGTCGCCAAGACCCGTTGCGTCGGCGTACCACTGGCCGGCGAGCTGGTCGGCCATGATGCTGTCTGAGCTCGGGCCGCCGCCGTCGTCGTAGGCGTAGTGGTCGTGCCGCCAGAGCCGGCGGTCGAACGCGACCTGGGCCCGCTCGAACCAGCCCGCCCAATGCCGGGCCCGGTCGCCCAGCCCGAGCTGGCCGGCCATCGCCTCGGCCGCCGCGACGGCTGCGAGCCAGAGCGACCCGCCGTAGGCCGACGGACCGCGCATCGGCCAGGTGTCGTAGGTCTGGTCCGGCAGGCCGTCGTGCTCGGGCAGGCCGTCGCCGTCGCGGTCGAAGGTCCCGAGCCGGGTCATTACCGAGTCGATGGTCGGCCACGCGTCCCGGATCAGGTCGTCGCCCGCCGCACCGGGATCGACTGCGCCGCCGCCCGCGCCTCCCACGCCGCTCCCGCCACCGGCGCCACCGGCGGCAACCGCGTCGCGCCAGACCTGGAGCACGAACTTCGGACCGAGATCCTTCCAGTCGTTCACGTCCTGGAAGTGGTATCGGTTCGGCCGGATGAATGGATCGTCGTCGGGCCCGCCGAGATCGTGGGGCACCGTCCCGCCCACCTTGCGTGCAGCCAGGGCGCCCGACGCTTCGATCGTGACGAGCTCGGGGTCGTGGACCGGGATCGCGCCGAGGAGGTCGCGGATCCCCCGCTGTTCGAGCTCGGGGTAGAGCTCGAGGAGGGCGAACGAGGCGTAGAAGTCGACGTCGACCGTGTCGTAGAACGGGTAGTCGACGCATTCGAGGAGGGCAAACCGGCCGATGTCATCGGCCTCCGGTGCGGGACCGCCGACCTCGCCGTGCTCCCAGAACGAGCCGCCGTCGACGAGGAAGTAGAGCTCGTTGAAGAGCGCCGCCTTGTACCAGTCCGGTCGGTCCGGGTCGTCGAGGACCGGCGCCTGCCAGGCCTCGATCGCCGTCCGCCAGACACTCGCCCGGGACAGCGCGTGTACCGTGAGATCCACCGCTCGCTCCCCGGTCCGGCCCCAGTCGCGGGTGTAGCGCTTCCACCACCGCCGGCCGCCCCCGAACTCGACCACCGGCAGATCCCAGGCGATCGCGAACCGGACGGACCGGCGCTCGCCCGCACCCAGTTCGGCGGTCGCGGCAATCGCGGCCCCGGTCGGCCGATCGACTGCCCTGGACGCCGGACGTGGCTCGAGCCGGCCGTCGGCGGCAAAATCGGCCCACAGGTCGCGGTCCGCATCCGGATCGAACGACGTTCGGACCGTGAGGTCGACGCCGTCGACTTCGAGCGCGGCGATCGCGAACGTCCCGCGCAGCCCCGTCGGTCCCGCCGCCGGGTCGCCGAGCTCGACGGCGAGCGTGCCTTCACCGCGAACGACGCGATGCGGCCGGGCCGGGGCCGGTCCCGCGGCGGGCAGGGGATCGGCCCAGGTGAAGAGGAGCCCGACCGTCAACGGATCGGGCCCGGGGTTCTCCAGCCACCACTCGAACACCCCGACGGGCAGCGCGCTCGCCTCGAGGTCGCCGCCGATCACCGGGGAGAGCTGCTCGCCGACGAGTCGAACGCCGCCGGTCGCCTCCGGCTCGAAGGTCTGCCACGCGCGGGGGAACAGCGCGTGGTACGTCCCGGCCCCGGCGGGCAGCGTCCACCCCCAGTCGGCTAGCGCAGCCGGGCGGAGCGCGGACAACACCGTCGTCGTGGACCCGGCCGGGCCGCCGACGAACACGGCGAACCCGTCGGCCGCGACCGGCTCGAACCGGTGCTGCCCAACCTCGAGGTGCCAGCGCGCGGCGTCGCCCCGGAACGTCCGCCCGATGCTCCCCGTTCCGAGCCCACCGATCGGGACGCCCGCCCACTCGCCGTCATCGACCATCGCGGTCGAAACCCGCGGGTGGCCGACGTTCTCGCACGGGACGCCGATCCCGCGTCGCCACGCCTGGTGGGGGATGACCGGCCAGTCGGCGTCCACCGACCCGGCGCCGTCCACCGACCCGGCCGGCGCCGCCACTCCCGTCACTTCTCGACGCCGGTGACGACGACCCCGCGCATGAACGCTCGCTGGGCGAGGAGGAACACGATGACCGGGACGGCCATGGCCATCAGCGCGGACGCCTGGATGAGGGTGGGCTGAGTCGCGTAGAGCGCGTTGTACTGCTGGATCGCGATGGCCAGCGGCTGGAGCTCCGGCTTGGACGCGAGGTACAGCAGGGGAACGAAGAAGTCGTTCCACGCGAAGAAGAAGTGGAACAGCGACACCGCCGTGATGGCGGCGATCGACTGCGGGATGATGACCGAGCGCAGGATCCGGAACGGGCCGGCCCCGTCGATCATCGCCGCCTCGTCGAGTTCGCGCGGGATCGACAGGAAGTACTGGCGCAGCAGGAAGACGTTGTACGCGTTCGCGAAGAAATGCGGGACGATGAGCGGCAGCCACGTCCCGTTCCATCCGAGCCAGGTGAACATCACGTATTGCGGGAGCAGCGTGACCTGGAAGGGCAGGATGATCGTCGCGATGAGGATCACGAACAGTGCGTTCTTGCCCCGGAACCGGAACCGCGCGAAGCCATAGGCGACAAGGATCGATGACGCCACCGCCCCGATCGTGGACAGCAGGGCGATCAGGAATGTGTTCCGCAGCAGCCGCGGAAAGTTCAGCTGGTTCCAGGCCGTCGTGTAGTTGTCGATGAGCGGCGCGAAGTTCCACGCCTGCTCGAGCGTCCGCCACCGACCCTCCCATTCGATCCGCGTCTGCGTCGAATCATGAGGGTCGATGAACACGCTCGACTCGCGACCGGGCTCCACGAGGATGAGCTGGCGCGTGGTGCCGTCGGGCATCGGAACGGCGAAGACGGGAAACTTCTCGCCCTGGTACTCGGCGGTCTGCGCGGCCGCCGGCCAGACCGGCGCCCCCGGCGTCGTGGACTGACCCGGCTGCTGGAGGGACGTCGTCACCATGTACAGGAGCGGCAGCAGGTAGGCGCTGATGATGATCAGCGCGAACATCAGGATCGACGAGCGGCCAAGGAACTTGCGGTACGAGCGCGCGACCGGGGAGCGGTCCGTGAGCGACCGACCGGTGGGGTGGGCCGTCGCGGTCATCGCTCGCCGCCGGCGTAGTAGACCCGCCGTCGGGCGAACCCGAACAGCAGGAGGGTGAGGATCAGCACGACCACGAACAAGAGCCACGCGATCGCGGCCGCGTAGCCCATGTGGTTGAACACGAAGCCCTCGCGATACAGCACGAGGTTCATGAACAGCGTGGCGTTGTTGGGATCACCGCGGCCATTCGTGATCACGAAGGCCTGGGTGAAGTACTGGAAGGTGCCGATGAGGATGATCACGAGGTTGTAGAGGAGCACCGGCGACATCAGGGGGATCGTGATCCGGCGGAACTGGGTCCAACTCCCGGCACCGTCCATCCGCGCGGCCTCGTACAGCTCGGTGGGGACCGACTGGAGCCCCGCGATGTTGATGAGCATGAAGTTCCCGATGCCCCACAGACCGATCATGGACAGGGCCGGGTAGACCCAGGTCTCGCTGTTGATCCAGTCGGGCTCGGGCAATCCGAGGGAACCGAGGATTGCGTTGAGCCAGCCGGTTTCGGTGTTCAGGAAGCCGAGCCACACCAACGTCGAAGCGACGAGCGGGATCATCACCGGCATGTAGACGAGTGCCCGAAGCGGGCCCTTGAACGCGAGCTTCGGGTGGTTGAGGAGGAGCGCAAAGCCGAGGCTCGCGCCCATCGTCAGGGGGATCGCCAGGAGCGCGAACTTGAACGTCGCGATCAACGACTGCCAGATCGTCGGGTCGCTCGCCAGGCGGGCGTAGTTGTCGAGGCCGACGAACGTCGTCGCCTCTGGCTTGACGAGGTTGAAGTCGGTCAGGGACATCACCAGCGAGGCGACCATCGGGCCGGCGGTGAACAGCAGGATCCCGATCACCCACGGTCCGATGAACACGAAGCCCCAGAGCGCCTCGCGGACCGACGGGCGAAGGGTGATTGTTGGTCCAGGCGGCGTCGCCCGCCTCGTCGGCTCGAGCTCCTCGATCGTCGCTGTCATCGGTGGGCCGTGGCTCCCTGGGCGGTGATGGAGGGTCGATGGTGAGGGATCGGAGTCCCTCCCGGGCGGTCGGAGCGGCCGCCCGGGAGGTGCCGTGGAGGAGGAGGAGAGCTAGGGGTTCTTGTCCGGGGCCGCGTCGAAGATGCCCTGGAGGGTCGTCTTCAGCGTGTCCAGGTCCTTGTCGATGTCGGCGCTCTGGTTCGTGCGATATCCAACGCCGAAGGCCTGCCACGCGGCCTTGGCCTTGGCGTAGTCGGGGACCCACGCCTGGTGATTGGGGATGTCCGGGTTGGCGAGCATCTGGGTCGGGACCGACCAGTCGAGCTTGGCGCCCGGGTAGGCGGCGTTGACCGAGTCGATGAAGGGCTGCTGCTGGGTCTCGTCGGCCGGCATGGCGCCGTAGATCGTGGCGAGAGGGCCGGAAGCGGCCAGGGCCGACAGGGCCTTGAAGGCCGCGTCGGCGTGCTTGGTGGTCTTGAGCATGCTGAAGGTGTCAGCGTGCAGCTTGGCGGTGGTCTTGCCGTTGTAGGCAGGAGCGACCGCCCAGCCGAAGGCGTCGCCGACGATCGGCTTGGCCGGGGCCGCCGGGTTCACGCAGCACGAGTACCAGGTGTGGATCTCGACCATGGCCAGGTTGCCCGACGAGAACGGGTTGCCCTTGGCCAGCAGGTCGCTGTTGACCTGGTTCTGGGTGGGAATGAAATGGTCCTTCCAGACGCCGTCGTTGAGCCACTTGATGCCTGCCCGCAGCGCGTCGGGGATCTGGGCGGCCTTGCCGTCGGCCGCGAGGAACGAGCTGGCGCCGAACAGGGCCGTCTCGGCGGTCGGGCTGTTGTCGGCCCACTGCGAGTCGAAGCCCCACTGGACGATGTTGGAGGCGTCGAAGTCGGCGCTGGTGGCGTCGTTCCCGTTCTTGTCGACGGTCAGCTTCATGCCGATCTCGCGAACGGCGGCCACGTCCCACGGCTTGCCCTGGTACTGGTCACCGATCTTGGTCGGCGGGTACGGGAGCTTGGCCTCGTCGAACAGCTTCTTGCTGTACCAGAGGAAGGACGGGTAGGTCCCGAACGGCACGCCGATCGTGGCCCCGCCCTTGCCGATCTTGAAGAAGTTGCGCATGGCCTCCGGGTACTTGCTCATGTCGTACCCGGTGGAGTCGATCAGGGGCTGAAGGTCGGCGAGCTGGTCGATGAACAGGTTGAGCCCCTCGACGCCCACCGGCCCGATGATGTCCGGCGCGTTGCTGGCGGCGATCTGCGTCTTGAGAATGTTGCCCGCGACCTTGTTGTCGTAGATCTCGAGCGAGATGTAGACATCCTTCTGCGAGTTGTTGAAGTCGGTGACGAACTGGGTCTGGGCGGCGATCTGCTGCGGCTGTCCGCCCGCGCCGAGGCCGACGAACCAGCGGACGACTACGCCGCCGTTGGGACCCGGTTCGCTGGTGTCGATCGGGGCCGCTGTGACGAGGGGGGTGGGCTCCGGGGTGGCAGCCTGCGAGGCAGCCGGGGACGAGGGCGCGGCCGAGCTGGGGCTCGGGCTGGCGCTGCTGTTGCAGGCGCCGGCAAGGATCGCAATGGTCGCCGTCAAGGCGAGCAATACGCGGGGTCCGGATCGAGTGCCGTGCATCGTGGGTCTCCTCCTCTTGTGTCCTTCTGTCGCTGTCTGCAATGACTCCTGGGGTCTGGTCCACTCCTGTCGTGACAGATACTCGGCGTCGCCGATCGCGGCGACGTCCTGCCGGTCGCCGGCCGGCTCAGGGCACGCGCCTCCCGGCGCTCGAAGCGCGTCGAACGAGCTCGGTGGCGAGGATCACTCGCCGCTGGACGGGGTCGCTGCCGTCGACCGCCGCGAGGAGCAGGCGGGCCATCTCCTGGCCCATCTCCTCGATCGGCTGGCGGACGCTGGTCAGGCGCGGGCGTGTTGTCGACGCGACGGGCGAGTCGTCGTAACCGACGACTGCGACGTCCTGCGGGATCCGGCGCCCGGCGGCCTCGAGGACGGCCATCGCGCCGGCAGCCATCAGATCTGACGCGGCAAAGACGGCATCGATGTCGGGGCGAGCGGCGAGGAGCCGCTCCATCGCCGCGCCGCCGCTGGCCTGGGTGAAGTCGCCGGCCATCTCGAGGCTCCCGTCGGCCGGAAGGCCCGCGTCGGCGAGGGCGTCGCGGTAGCCGGCGAGGCGATCGACGCCGGCCCCCATGTCGCTCGGTCCGCCGATCGTCGCGATCGTCGTCCGGCCGGCCGCCAACAGATGCTCGACGGCGCTCCGTGCGCCGCCCCGGTTGTCGACGTCGACGAAGCTCGAGGCGGGTCCGCGGAGCGGCCGGCCGCCGACGACGAACGGGATCCCGGCCCGGGCGATCCGATCGGGCAGGGGATCGTCGCCATGCAGGCTGACGAGGAGGATCCCGTCGACGTGGCCGGCTGCCAGGTACGTCGCAGTCCGTTCCGTGTCGGCCGGGCTCTCAGGCATGAGCAGGATGAGCTGCTGGTCTCGCGCGCTCAGCCGGCCGCTGATCCCGCGGAGCAGGCGCGGGAAGAACGGATCGCTGAACAGCCGCCCGGTCGGTTCGGTGATGACCACCGCGATCGAGCCGCTGCGGCGGGTCACCAGGCTGCGGGCGGCCCGGTTCGGGATGTAGGCGAGCTGAGCCACCGCGGTCTCGACCGAGCGACGGATGTCGCCGCTGACGCGGGGTGAGCCGTTGACGACGCGGGACACAGTCGCCCGCGAGACACCGGCCAGTTTGGCGACCTCCTCGAGGGTCGCACCGCGCGGTCGAGATTGCGGATCGGAGAGGGTCAACCTGGTCCTCCATGAGAGCGCTCTCACGCTCATCTCGGACAATATCACCCCGTGTCAAGAGAGCGCTCTCACGCACGTCGGGAGAAGCGTGTCGGGAAACGGAACCCTGCGCGGCCCGCGTTCGCAACCGGCCGAAGCCGCCCGCCCTACCTCCGGGTTGCTATGCGAAACTTGGCGGATGCAGCACCTCGGCCGGCCGTGACCCTGAGCCAGACGCCGTCCGCCCTCGCCGCCGCCCTTGAGCGCTACGAGGCCGTCATCGGAATCGAGGTCCACTGCCAGCTGAAGACGGCCTCGAAGATGTTCTGTGGTTGCTCGAACGCGTACGCCGACGCGGCGCCGAACACCCACACGTGCCCGGTCTGCCTCGGCCTGCCGGGTGCCCTGCCGGTCATTAACCGGATGGCCGTCCAGCACGTCCTCGCGACCGGGGTCGCGATCGGCGCCGAGACGCCGCCGGCCACCCGCTGGGACCGCAAGAACTACTTCTACCCGGACCTGCCCAAGGGCTACCAGATCAGCCAGTACGACCTGCCCCTCGCCGGCCACGGTCGGTTGACGTTCAACACGTCCGACGGCGAGGTCACGATCGGGATCACCCGGGCCCATCTCGAGGAGGACACGGCCAAGCTCGTCCATGCAACCGACGAGGCCGGTCGGCGGGTCAGCCTGATCGACTTCAACCGCTCCGGCGCGCCCCTGATGGAGATCGTCACCGATCCGGATGTTCGCTCGGCGGAGCAGGCCCGGCGCTACGCCGAGGAGCTCCAGGCCCTGCTCCGGGCGATCGGGGCGAGCGACGCGGACATGGAGCGTGGCCAGATGCGAGTCGAGGCAAACGTGTCGTTGCGGCCGCGCGGGACGGAGCCGTTCGGGACCCGGGTGGAGGTGAAGAACATGAACTCGTTTCGGTCGGTCGAGCGGGCGATCGCGTTCGAGATCGAGCGCCAGGCCGCGGCCCTCGACGCCGGCGAGACGTTGACCCAGGACACCCGCGGCTGGAACGAGGATCGCGGCACGACGTACGTGATGCGGTCCAAGGAGGACAGCCATGACTATCGCTACTTCCCGGAACCGGACCTGCCGCCGCTCCGGGTCGATGCGGCCTGGCTGGCGTCGATCCGCGACACGCTCCCGGAGCTGCCGGCCGCTCGCCGCGCCCGCTACGAGGCGGACCTGGGCCTGTCGGGCTACGACGCCGCCGTGATCGTCGCCGAGCCGCGCGCGACGCGGCTGTTCGAGGCGGCCCGGGCGGCGGCGCCGGACGCCGATCCCAAGGCCCTCGCCAACTGGGTGACCGGCGCCTTCCTCGGCCTCCTGAAGACCGATCCGGACGCGGCCGCCAGGGTGGACGCCGGCGAGCTCGCCGACCTGGTCCGGCGTGTCGGGGCAGGGGAGCTGTCCGGCACGAACGCCAAGGAGGTCTTCGCCGCCCACGCCGCCGACGGCGCGTCCGTCGCGGCGATCGTCGAGGCGACGGGGTTCCGCCAAATCCGCGACGATCGGGCGATCGTCGAGGCCGTCAACGATGCGATCGAGGCCAACCCGAAAGCGGTCGAGGACTTCCGGGCCGGCAAACCGGTCGTCGGCTTCCTCGTCGGCCAGGTGATGAAAGCGACCCGCGGTCAGGCACATGCGGCCACGGTCCGCGAGGCTGTCGAAGCGCGACTCGACAAGCTGGTGCGTACATGACCCTCGTCAATGTCGTCCTGTGGATGGGCGGGATCGTCCTGATCGCGCTCGGCTATACGCGGGCGAAGGCGCCATGGTCGCGCTACCAGGCGATGAAGGAGCAGGACTCGAACGCGTCGCGCTACAACGCCTGGCGCGGCGGCATCCGCGAGG